>JAJDNC010000096.1 GCA_022340865.1 Gemmatimonadota bacterium | reverse complement strand
ACCCCCTGCTCCCAAAGCAGGTGCGCTACCGGACTGCGCCACGCCCCGAATGGGGATCAAGGTAGTCGGGGCGCAGATCCGCCGGTAGCGCGAGGCATCTACACCTACCCCTCTTCCGCCCGCTCGTCCCACAGTCGCCGGAGCAGGTCGAAGGGGTAGAAGCCGGTATCGTGGCCGTCGCTCCACACGAACTGGAGCGCGTACCGGCCGATGTAGTGGATGGCCTCGGGGTAGACGTTTTCGGGCACGCTGTCCGGTCTCAGAGTCCGGATGCCGGTCATCTCGTCCACGCACTGCGCGCACGGACAGTTGAGGCGCAGGAAACGAGGCTCGTACTCGGAGCGCACCCCATCCTCCCAGGTGATGGCCAGGCGCGCGCCATCCTGCGTGGGGGCGATCTCCCGGGGCCTGAAGCGCGGATCCGCGAGGCTCATCGCCGCTTCAGGAGCGCCGCGGCCAATGCCCTGAACGCCCTGCCCCGGTGGCTGCGCTCGTTCTTCTCGTCCCGGCTGATCTCGGCGAACGTGCACCCGAGGTCGGGGTCGAAGAAGAACGGGTCGTAGCCGAAGCCGTTCTCCCCACGCGGCGCGTCCAGGATCAGGCCCGCCGCCTCACCGCGGCAGACCAGCGGCTCGGCATCGCCGTCCACGAGGACGGCGACGCACACGTAGTGCGCCGTCCGCTCCTCGGGTGGCACGTCGGCAAGGCGCTCGACGAGGTAAGCGTTGTTGGCTCGGTCCCGGTCGAGACCCGTGAGACCCTCCTCGGGCGAGAAGCGCTTCGAGCGGACGCCGGGAGCGCCGTCCAGGGCGTCCACCACGATCCCCGAGTCGTCCGCCACGGTGGGCAGGCCCGACCGGGCGTGGAACCAGCTGGCCTTGGAACGGGCGTTCTCCTCGAAGGTGTCGAAGGGCTCCAGGTCCTCCTCGGCCGGATCCACGGCTACGCCCGCCTCGTCGAGGTCCAGGACCTCGAGACCGGGGACCACCGCGAGGATCTTCCTGATCTCGCGCATCTTCTGCCGGCTGCGGGTCGCCACCACGAGCTTCATCGACGCCTGGCCCCTCAGCCCCGCTTCAGCGCCTGGGCCTGGGCGGCGAGGAGCTCCTCGATGCCCGCCAGCGCCAGGTCCAGGAGGCGGTCCAGATCGCTTCGAGGGAAGGGATCTCCCTCGGCCGTGCCCTGCACCTCCACGAGGCCGAGACGTTCCGTGGCGACGACGTTCATGTCCACCTGGGCGGTGGAGTCCTCGCCGTAGTCGAGGTCCAGGCGCGGCTCCCCGTCCACGAGACCGACGCTCACCGCCGCCACGCGCTGACGCACCGGGTTGCGCTCGACGAGCCCCTCGTCGAGAAGCCACGCTCCGGCCATCGTGAGGGCCACGCACGCCCCGGTGATGGAGGCGGTGCGGGTGCCTCCGTCCGCCTGGAGGACGTCGCAGTCCACGGTCACCGTACGCGCGCCCAGGCTCCGGAGATCCACGACGGAACGCAGCGAGCGGCCGATGAGGCGCTGGATCTCCTGCGTCCTTCCCTTGACCCCGTCCCGCTCCCGCCGCGTCCGGGTGTGGGTCGCCCGGGGCAGCATGGCGTACTCGGCGGTGACCCACCCCGCGCCGCTTCGCTCGCGCCACTCGGGAACCCCTTCCGTCACGGACGCCGTGCACAGAACACGGGTCTGGCCCGTGGCGACGAGGCACGAGCCCTCGGCGTACGGTGCCGCATCGACCTCGAGGCTCAAGGGGCGGAGCTGGTCCGTCCGGCGTCCGCCGGTTCGTGCAGCCATTCAGTCTCCCACGCGCATGCGTTGGACAAGGTCGGTGGTGGAATACCCCTGGACGAACGGGACGAGCTCGACGTGGCCGCCGGCCGCCTCGACCTCCTCCCGGCCCACCACCTCGGAGATCTCGTAGTCGCTCCCCTTCACCAGCACGTCCGGCAGCAACTCGGCGATGAGCTGACGCGGGGTATCCTCGTCGAAGAGGCACACCGCGTCGACACACTCGAGCCCCGCCACGACCAGGGCGCGGTCGGCTTCGGTGTTGACGGGCCTTCCGGGCCCCTTCGCGAGTCGCCGCGCCGAGGCGTCTGTGTTCACGCCCACCACGAGAACGTCTCCGAAGGCCCGCGCGTGGGAGAGGTACGATACGTGCCCGCGGTGGAGCAGGTCGAACACACCGTTGGTGAACACGAGACGAAGGTCACGCGGGCGGCTGAAGCGCTCCAGCAACACGGCCTTGCTCAGGATCTTCGCCTCCGGCTCCCGACAGCTCATCGCACGCTCCCGCTCACGTTCAGAAGTTCGCCGGCCCCCCGGGCGAGCAGCAGGTCGGCCAGGGCCCGGCCCGCTTCCTCCGGCTCGTCCACGGATCCGGTCAGGTCGCCGCGGACCAGCCTTTGGCCGTCGGAGGACGCCACCATACCCCACAGACGGATCGTGCGTCCATGAGACATCGCCAACACGCCGAGGGGAGCGTTGGGGCGCGCGCCCAGCGCCTCGACCACGCTGCGCTCGGCCGCCAGCGAGACGCGAGCCCTCGGGTCCTCGACGCATGCGGCGGCACGATGCGCGTCCTCGTCCTCCTCGCGGGCGACGAACGCCACCGCCCCCTGGGAGGCACCGGGGACCCACGCCCTGAGATCCAGGATCTCGGTGGCGTGCCAACCGGGCATGCTCCGCCTCGCCTCCATGGCTCCGAGGATGACGGCGTCCACGCTTCCGGACGCCAGCGCGGCGCCGGGGCCTCCACCGTTCACCAGCGCGACGGGCTCCACGTCCGGCCGATGCGCCCTCAGAAAGCTCCACCGCCGGGCCCCCGCCACCCCGACCCGCGTCCCCTCCGCCAGGTTCGTGAGCGTGGCCGACGTCCCTCCCAGGGGGACCAAGATATCCCGGGGCTCCATGCGCCTGGGCACTGCGGCCCAACTCATGCCGGTGGGCAGCAGTCGCGGAGCGTCGACGGAAACCAGGGCGAGATGGGCTCCTCCCCGCTCCACCTCCGTGATGGGGTCGCCGGTGCCGTCCTGCGTCGAGAGGTCGATGGCAAAGCCGTCGCCGGCCATCAGGGCGACCAGCGGCCGGGCCTCCGCCCGAAGCTCCGGACCGACGACGAGCACGAGGCTCATGGGTACCCTGCCGGGGTCTGCTGCCTGCTCACGGAAGGCGGCTCACGGTGGAGGATCCAGGATACGCCGACGAGCACGCACCAGAGCCGGGCCCATAGGCTCTTCCGGGCCTGCCGGGCGCTCATCGGTGGGGTGGCGAGACCCCCGGCGAAACGGAGCGGCGAATCTACCAGTTGGACTGGGCGCCGTCCACTATCTTCTGGACCAGCGCGGTGATGGCCTGTGCCCGGCCCTGGTCCTCGGTCCCGCCGGCGTCCGCGAACTGCCCCTGCCCCACCACGCCCGAGTCCTCCCAGAGCACCACGTTGTGCACCTGGTCTATGATCTGGACCTTGACGGTGATGGTCACCTGCCGCTGGAGGACCTGTGCGGCCTGCCCCGGCTGACCCGTTCGGTAGTTGGGTGCGGCCACGCTGTAGCTCTCGATGGTGCCCTTCACCACCGCGTTCGCCACGTCCGCGCCGGCGGTGCGGATACCCAAGGCGCTGGGGAGGTTCTTGAGCAGATCCTGATAGATCTCCCCCGTGAGCTCGAACCGGTCCGTCTGGTTGTCGAACGGCTCCACGGCGATGGTCTTGATGTAGGGGGGAGGGAAGCTTCCCGCTTTGAACGAGTACAGACACCCCGACATCAGCAGCGTACCCAGCAGGGCCGCGGCACACAGGCTCCTCCTCATCGTTCCATCCCCTTGGGATTCCAGATGTCCGGCGGATAGGAGTCCACGCGCTCCACCGACTCACGGGTCAGCTTCAGCTCGCGAAAAGCCGACAGGTTGCGATACGTCGCCTTCAGAGGATACCGATCCGATGCGTCGAGCCCCAGCTCCACGCGCTGCGCCACATGTCCGCCCCGGTCCCGGAGCTCGAGGGCGTGCACCCTGCCATCGACCACGCGGAAGTCGAGCTCCTCACCGTCCTGGTACCGGTAGCGCAGGCGAAGGGTGCCACTCTTCAGCCGCTCGACCCCCGCGAACCGGGTGTCCGTATCCGGCCGGAACACGCCGAGCACTCCCCACATGAGGTCCGGAGGCGGGAGGACGTCCGTGCGGGTGCCTGCCGGGAGCCGGAGGTCCCCGTTCACCAGCGCCGCGCGCACCGCCGTCTCGCCGTTATCCAGGAAGAGATCCAGGCGGGCCTTGTATGGAGGCTCGATGCGTGCCACCCCCCGCCCCTTAAGGTGGGTGCCCGCCTCGTTGAGCTGCCAGCCGAAGACCACGCGGATGGGTTCGCTCAGCGAGGTGCGTTCCTCGAGGGAGCGCACGACCTGCTGGGCGTCCGCCGGGGGCAGCGCCGGCGCGGAGCCGGGTGGCGGCGAGTGCGCGCACGCGCCCACCGCCGCCGCGGCGACGAGGGCGAGAGCGGGGCGGAGGTGACCTCCCGCCTGGGTTGTGGAGTTGCTGGGCATGACGCAAACGTATCCGGTGCGGACGGGCTCTCCTACCCCTCCCTGGATAGCGCGGTTTCCGTGGCCCCCGGGGCTTGTGACGTGCTTCGGGGTCTCTCTACCTTCGGCGCGCCATGTCCACGAAGCCCGTCTACATCGCATCCGACGCCCACCTGGGAGGCGTTGCGCCCCAGCGGGAGGAGGCCTTCCTGGCGTGGCTCGCCCATGCCGGGAACGCGGCCTCCCGGGTGGTGCTCAACGGGGATCTCTTCGACTTCTGGTTCGAGTACGTGTGGGGGGTCCCCCGGGGATACGATGGAGTTCTGTGCCTCCTCCGAGAGGTCGTGGACGGAGGCGTCCCGGTCACGCTCATGGGCGGCAACCACGACTGGTGGGGCGGGCGCTACCTCCGGGAGGAGATCGGGCTCGAGTTCCTTCAGAGTCCCGTGGTGCGCGACTACGCGGGCTTCCGGACCTTCCTCGCCCACGGAGACGGCCTGGGCAAGGGAGACCTGGGATACCGCGCCTTGCGCCTCCTGCTGCGCGGCCGCGCGACCCGTCTGGCGTTCTCGCTTCTGCCTCCGGCGGTGGGGGATCGCATCGGGGGCCGGGTCTCCCAGACCGAGGACCGCTGGGGGGTCTCCAGCGAGGCCGACAAGGACCGCTCGGCCGCCCTGGAAGCCTGGGCCGTGGGCAAGCTCCGCGCCGAGCCCGAGCTCACCCTGGTGGTGCTGGGACACACGCACATCCCGCGCATCGTGGAGGTGGAGCCGGGCCGCTGGTACGTCAATGCGGGCGATTGGGTGCGGAACCAGACGTATCTCGTCCTGGAGGCGGGCGCGGCGCCGAGCCTGAGGCGCTGGGAGGGCTGAACCCGCCGAGCGGGAGCTTCACGCTCAACGAGACATCGTACCTGCCGCCGCCGGAGGGTTGGGCCTCGATGGAGATCGGCGCCGGGAAGTGCTCGAGGTGGGCCGACACATAGGCGTCGGCGCCGCTCAGGAAGACCAGGAAGATACCCAGAGCGGCCCAGTCCTCGCGCTGCCTCTTGCGCGCACCCTTGAGGGAACGCAGGTCGATGAGCGCCGGAAAGCTGTCCAGCGCCGTCTGGATCGCCGCGGGATCCGTGACCCCCTGCGCGGCGAGATCACCGCGTACGACCCCCTCCTGGAACTGGATGCGCTGCTGCGCCTCGTCGATGCGCTCGTGGGTCTTGATGAGGCCCCATGCGGCGATTCCCTCGGCGACGAAGTAGAAGGCTCCTCGCTTGTAGGCGCCGATGGCCGAGTGCCCCCAGCCGGGGATGGCGAGGGCCCGCAGGAAAGCACCCCGGGGGGAGACCCCCTTGTGGACGTGGGTCGCCGTGTCACGCGGGAGGGTGTCCGGAGACGTGATGGGGGGCGCCTCGGGCTTCGGCAACTGTGCCTCCGCGGTTCCGGAGCCGAGGACCATGGCACATCCCGTCATCACCAGGACCACGCCGCGCGTGCGGCCCGCCAGGGCGTCGAGGAAGCCGCCGGGCCGGGATCTGGGAGAGCGTCTCATGAGCCGCCAACGATACCGGAAGGCCCCCGCAGGGATCAACGGGGGAAGCTCGCGCCCGATACGGGCACCGTAGGCGCGGTACACGGTAGGGCTGCCCAGCGGTCCAGGCGCGTGGCGGGAGCGTGTGGGAATCGAACCCACCCACCCGGGTTTTAGCCGGGCTGCACGGTTTTGAAGACCGCCGGGGCCACCAGACCCCCTCCGCCCCCTTGGCCGTCGCACCGCCGGGAGGCCACGAAGCTCCCGGGAACGCCGGATCGCGTCAAGCGCGCCGCGCGTACCGGCCCGACGCGCATCTAACCGGGCGCAAGGGCAGCGCCTGTCTCCCCTCCACACCGCACGCTAACTTGCTCGGGCCTCCTGTTGCTGTCCGCACATCCGTCTCCGTGGAACGAGTCGACATGAGTGATCAGACCGTGCGCCAGCGGAGCCGAAGCACGGCTCCCACGGCGCCCCCCCTGCAGCCGGGCCTTCTCCGCGAGGGAGCCCGCAATCCCGGCATGCCCCTGGAGCTGGACTGGGTCCGGGAGGTCCGGATCAACCTGAGCGCGGTGGAGCGGCGGGCGGCCACGTTGGGCACTCGGCGCTCGGTGAAGAAGGCCTGGCAGGCGGCGTGGCTTCTGAAGGCCGTGACGTGCATCGACCTCACCACCCTGTCGGGCGACGACACCCCCGGCCGGGTGCGGCGGCTGTGCGCCAAGGCGCGCCACCCGGTGCGCGGCGACATCCTCGATGCCCTGGGGATGAACGACGGGTCCATCCGCGTCGCCGCGGTGTGCGTCTACCACCAGCTGGTGGAGGCGGCGGTGCAGGCGCTCGCCGGGAGCGGCATCCCGGTGGCGGCGGTGTCCGCCGGCTTCCCCCATGGGCTGAACCCCCTGCCCCAGCGCCTCCAGGAGATCCACGCTTCCGTCGAGGCCGGGGCGCGGGAGATCGACGTCGTGGTGACGCGCGGCCACGTCCTCACCGGGAACTGGGAGGCACTGTACGAGGAAGTGCGCGCCTTCCGGGACGCCTGCGGCGACGCGCACCTCAAGACCATCCTCGCCACCGGCGAGCTGGCCACGCTACGCAACGTCGCCCGGGCCAGCCTCGTGTGCATGATGGCCGGGGCGGACTTCGTGAAGACGTCCACGGGCAAGGAGGGCGTGAACGCCACCCTTCCCGTGGGCGTGGCCATGGCCCGGGCCGTTCGAGCCTACGCCGAGCGCACGGGATACGCCGTGGGCTTCAAGCCCGCCGGCGGGATCCGCACCGCCAAGCAGTCCCTGGTCTGGCTCATCCTCATGAAGGAGGAGCTGGGCACGGGATGGCTCACCCCGGAGCTCTTCCGTTTCGGGGCCTCCTCGCTCCTGGGCGACATCGAGCGCCAGCTCGAGCATCATGTCACCGGCCGCTACTCGGCCCAGCACCGCCATCCCCTCGCATGAGCAAAGTCGCCGAGATCTTCGAGACGATGGAGTACGGACCCGCGCCGGAGAGCGCCGAGCGTGCCAACTCCTGGCTGGACGATCACGGGCGGGCCTTCGGGCACTACGTGGGCGGCGCGTTCACGGACCCCGACGCCGGGGAGTCCTTCGAGACCGCCAACCCCGCCACCGGGGTGGCCATGGCCCGCGTGCGCCAGGGCTCCCCCGAGGACGTGGACGAGGCGGTGCGCGCGGCCCGGGCCGCCCAGCCGGGGTGGTGGGCGCTGGGCCCCCATGGTCGGGCGCGCTACCTGTACGCGCTGGCCCGCAGGATCCAGAAGCACGCCCGTCTCTTCGCCGTGCTGGAGAGCATGGACAACGGGAAGCCGATCCGGGAATCCCGGGACCTGGATATCCCCCTGGTGGCGAGGCACTTCTACCACCACGCGGGATGGGCCCAGCTCATGGCCGGGGAGATGCCGGACTACGAGCCGGTGGGGGTGGTCGGCCAGATCATCCCCTGGAACTTCCCCATGCTCATGCTGGCGTGGAAGGTGGCGCCGGCACTGGCGACCGGAAACACGGTGGTTCTGAAGCCCGCCGAGTTCACGCCCCTCACGGCCCTGCTCTTCGCGGAGCTTTCACGGGAGGCGGAGCTGCCCGCCGGGGTCTTCAACGTCGTGACGGGGGACGGCCGCACGGGGGCGGCCCTGGTGGCCCACCCGAGCGTCGACAAGATCGCGTTTACGGGCTCCACCGAGGTGGGGCGCATCATCCGCTCCGAAACGGCGGGTACCGGCAAGCGCGTGAGCCTCGAGCTGGGGGGCAAGTCGCCCTTCGTCGTCTTCGACGATGCCGACCTGGACTCGGTGGTGGAAGGGGTCGTGGACGCCATCTGGTTCAACCAGGGACAGGTGTGCTGCGCCGGGTCGAGGATCCTGGCCCAGGAAGGGATCGCCGTGGCCCTGGAGCGGAAGCTCAGGGCGCGAATGGAGACCCTGCGGATGGGGGATCCCCTGGACAAGGCGGTGGACATGGGTGCCATCGTGGCGCCCGTGCAGCTCGAGCGGATCCGGAGCCTGGTGGAGAAGGGCCGCGGGGAGGGTGCCGAGGTCTGGCAGCCGACCTGGGGGGTTCCCCGGGAAGGGTGGTTCTATCCGCCGACGCTGTGCACGAACTGCGCGCCTTCGGGGACCCTGGCGCAGGTGGAGATCTTCGGGCCCGTGGTGGTCATGATGACGTTCCGCACGCCGGCTGAGGCCGTGGCCCTGGCCAACGACACCCGCTACGGCCTCGCCGCGTCGATCTGGACGGAGAGCGTGAACCTGGCCCTGGACGTGGCACCCAAGGTCAAGGCCGGAACCGTGTGGGTGAACTGCACGAACTTCTTCGACGCGGCTTCCGGCTTCGGCGGGTACCGGGAGAGCGGCTTCGGCCGCGAAGGGGGGCGCGAGGGGCTGTGGGAGTATGTGCGACCGACCTGGGAGGGTACGGCGCCGCAGGCCCCGGAGCTCTCCGCTCCGGTTCCGGAGGACGTTCCTCCGCCGGGATCCGCGGCTGGAGCCCCCGCCGGGGCCGGCGGGGGCGATACGCCCGCAGCCGGTGGCAGGTCCGTCGACCGCACGGCGAAGCTCTACATCGGCGGCAAGCAGACGCGGCCCGACGGCGACTACAGCATCGCCGTGAGGGGCGTCGGCGGGCGTGTCGCGGGCGAGGTCGGCCGGGGCAACCGCAAGGACGTGCGCAACGCGGTGGAGGCGGCCCGCAAGGCCCAGGCGGGCTGGGCGGCGCGCACCGCGCACAACCGGGCGCAGATCCTGTACTACCTGGCGGAGAATCTGGATGCGCGCCGGGAGGAGACGGCGGCGCGCCTGGCCTCGATGTCCGGCGACGGGAAGGGGGCGGCTGCCGAGGTGGAAGCCGCCGTGCGACGGCTCTTCACCTATGGAGCATGGGCCGACAAGTGGGACGGGAGGGTCCACTCCACGCCGTTCCGCAACGTCACGCTGGCCATGAACGAGCCCATCGGCGTCATGGGTGCCGTGTGCCCCGACGAGCTCCCCCTGCTGGGCTTCGTGTCGTGCCTGGCGCCCCTGGTCGCCATGGGGAACGCGGTGGTGGCCATCCCCTCCCGGGTGGGGCCCCTGGCGGCCACGGACTTCTACCAGGTCATGGACACCTCCGACGTCCCCGGCGGCGTGGTGAACATCGTCACCGGCGTCCACGACGAGATCGTCCCCACCCTGGCCGCCCACGACGACGTGGACGGGATCTGGTACTTCGGGAGCGCCGTGGGGTCCACGGACGTCGAGCGGGCGTCTACGGGAAACATGAAGCGAACGTGGGTAAGTTACGGCCGTGCAAGAAATTGGGTGAACGCACAGCAGGGAGAAGGTGAGGAGTTCCTGCGGGAGGCGACCCAGGTGAAGAACATCTGGGTGCCCTACGGCGAGTAGGCCTACCGGACCTCCTACCGGACCTGCACGGTCGCGTACCCGCCGTTGGCTGGAATATTCACCTGCACCGTCTGGCCCGGCGAGACACCCACCGCCCGGGTGGTGTACTGGCCGGCCGTCGTGAAGTCCAGGTTGAAGGAGAGCACGGCCATCTGGTTCCAGGGAACGGCGAACGTGCGGGTCTGGGTCGTCTGCACGATGCCCAGGTCGAGGTTTCCCTGGGGAGTCACCGCGTACACGCGCACGTTGGAGAAGCCGAGGTTCTGCACGTAGACGCGGACGTGGCCACCCCCTCCACCGCCGCCTCCGCCCCCGAAGGGAGATTTCGCCGGCGCCGAGGCGCACGCCGTCATCAGGAGGGTGACCGCCATGCCGGCCCACAGCGCAGAGCGCCGGAGCGGCCGGGACAACCGGGCGGAGCGAATCGAGTAGGGTCTCATGAGAATGTTGTACCCGGCAGAGCCCTCAACGGACCCTGGCCACCGCCTCGATCTCCACGTCGACGGACTTGGGCAGGGCCGCCGCCTGCACCGCCGCCCGTGCCGGACGATGATCGCCGAAATGGCGCCCGTACACCTCGTTCATGGCCTGGAAGTCCCCCATGTCCGCCAGGAACACGGTGGTCTTGACCACGGTGTCCATGCCCGCGCCGGCGGCTTCCAGCACCTGGCGCAGGTTGGCCAGCACCTGGTCCGTCTGCCGCGCCACGTCGCCGCCCACCAGCTCTCCCGTCGCCGGATCCAGCGCGATCTGCCCCGAACAGAACACCCAACCGTCGGATACGACGGCCTGGGAGTAAGGGCCGATGGCCGCAGGGGCCTTGTCGGTGTGCACGGGCTTCAGCTCACTCATCGGAACCTCCTGCTCTTGGCTTCATGTGGGATCGGACGAGCCTGCCGCATCTCAGTCTCCCAGGGCGTCGTGGAACGCGCGCGCGTGGTCGAGGATCTCCTCAGGGGACACCGTGGCCACCCCGGGCTTGCCCACCTCGACGGCTGCGGCGTGGTTGGCGAGGAGCGCCGCCTCGGAGGCCCTGGCACCCGCGGCGAGAGCCGCCCCGACCACGGCGACCACCGTATCGCCGGCCCCCGACACGTCGTAGACGCCACGCGCCACCGTGGGGATCCGGACCAGCTGCCCGTCGTCGGTCTGGAGGGCCATGCCCCGCTCCCCCAGCGTCAGGAGGAGGTTGTCGCACGCCAGGCGCGAGCGCGTGGCCTCCATCCAGTCCGGCTCGTCTGGATGGATGAAGTCGCCGAGCGCGTCGGCCAGCTCCTTGGCGTTGGGCTTGAATACGGTGGCCCCCGCGTACTCGAAGAAGTTGCGCCGCTTGGGGTCCACCACCGTCGGAGCACTCCGCGCACGGCTGCCCGCGGCCGCCGCCGCGATCACGGAGGGCACGAGAACGCCCTTGTTGTAGTCCTCCAGGATCAGGACGTCGGCATCCGCACCGAGCTCCGCGACGGTGTCCGCCAGCGCCTTCGCCAGCCCCCCGGCGCTGTCCGCCTCCGACTCGTGGTCGAAGCGCACCACCTGCTGGCGGCGGGCGAGGATGCGCGTCTTCACGGTGGTGGGGCGCTCGTCGGTGACCACCAGGCCGTCGGTGCGCACGCGCAGCAGCTCCAGCTCCGAGCGCAGCTGTTCGCCGGCGCTGTCCTTGCCCACGCATCCCACCACGCGACACTCTGCGCCCAGGGCCGCCACGTTCGCGGCGACGTTCCCGGCGCCTCCCACCGCGAAGGACTCGGCGTCCACGCGGACCACCGGCACCGGCGCCTCCGGAGAGATGCGGTCCACCGATCCGGAGATGTAGCGGTCCAGCATGACGTCGCCCACCACCAGGACCCGGACGGATCGGATGTCCCGGAGAATCGCCGCCACCCGCTCCAGGCTCAGGCTGTCCATGGGCCTCTCCCGCGTGCATCCAGGGTGAGCATCCGATGCGCCTCGCCGTCCCGGGCGAGGAGCGCGTCCTGCAGGTTCACCGAGACGCACACGTGGTTGGGCACGATGCGCACGCGCTCGCCGATGGTCGGGCGCCAGGTGGTCGCTCCCAGGTCCAGCACGCCGTGCTCCTCCGAGAGAGAGCGGACGACGACCTCGGGGTGCTCGAAGACCACGCCGAAGCCGTCACCGCCCCTGCCCTCCTTGGCCAGGGCCTTGGAGCCCGCATCCACCACGGCATGGCCGGGCACCGCCGTGCTCACGACGGTGGTCAGCACCGTGTAGGCGAGATCCTCCGCGGAGGCCACGCCCACATCCAGGGCTTCCCTGTCGAAGAAGATGCAGGATCCCGAGCGGATCTCGGTGAGTCCGGTCATGAGGTGACTGTCCCAGAGGGTGGGTGTGGATCCGCCGCTGACGATCTCCGGCTCGAGGCCGGCCGCTCCCAGGGCGTCCAGCGCCGCGCGGAGGCGCTCCGCCACCTGGGCCACGGGGGAGGACTGGGATTCCCGCGGCCCACGGATGTGCCCGGGATAGAAGAGGATCCCGCGGAACGCCACACCACGACCGGAGGCCGCGCCCTCCGCGACGCGGACGAGGTCGGCGTCCGTCCGCACCCCCACCCGACCCAGGCCCACGTCCAGCTCCACCAGCACCCCCACGGTACGGCCGGAAGCGGCGGCCGCCGCGGCGAGAGGGGCGAGCACCTCGGGGGCGTCCAGAGCGACCTTGAGGTCCAGCTCACGCGGCAACGCCAGCAACCGCTCGAGCTTCGCCACGCCCACCGGTGGATACGCCAGCAGAATGTCGGGTGTCAGGGTGGCCATGACCTCGGCCTCGCGAAGCGTCGCCACGGTGAGGCCGCTGGCGCCGGCTTCGAGCTGGATGCGCGCCACCGCCAGGGATTTGTGGGTCTTGATGTGGGGGCGCCAGCGAAGGCCGTGGCCGTCGGCGTAGGCAGCCACGCGGCGAGCGTTGGCGCGAACGCGGCTCAGGTCCAGGTAGCCCACGGGGGTCTCGATGGTCGCGGGATCCGCGGCCTTCATTTCAGGAGCGTCTCCAGCGCGTCGAGGAACTCGTGGTCGGTGTCGCTGACGGGCCCATAGCGCATCCACCGCAGAACCCCGCTTCGATCCACGAGGAAGCTGGCGGGAAGGCCCATGACGTGGAAGAGGTCCATGGCGCGCATCTGCGGGTCGCGGGCCACCGTGTACGTCACCCCGAACTGCTTGACGAAATCGTCGACGGCCTTGGGGTTCCCCGTGTCCATGGAGACGCCCAGAATCTCCAGGCCGTCGGCCTTGCGCTTGCGGTAGAGGGACTCCAGGTAGGGCGTCTCGTGGCGGCACGGCTCGCACCATGTGGCCCACAGGTTGAGCAACACCACCTTCCCCTTGAAGGACGCCACGGAGACGGTATCCCCCGAAAGGGCGGCCACGCGGTACGACGGAAAGGGCTTGCCCACCGTGGGCCCCGGCAGCTTTCCGGAGCACGCAGCGAGCGCGAGGGCCCCGGCCATGGCCACGCGCCGCAGGGGACGGCGACCTCCCCGTCGCCCCCTCATCGTCCCGGCGTCCGCGGACGAGCGTCCTCGCAGGTGGACAGAATGCCGCGGCGGGTGCCTCCTTCCGCGGGCATCCCCGGCGACGAGAGGTGGAGCAGGAGAACGCGGCCTCTTGGGACCGCCACCCGGACCGGGAGAGCGCCAGCGGAAATCACTTTGGGCATGCCGTCGTACGTGTGGGAGAGCCGGTGGGAAGGAGCGCGGCGGACGCGGGCAGGCTTCTTGCTCGAGCCGCTGCCGGCGCCTCCGGAATGTCGGGCCGCCCTTGCCACGGCGCAACGCGGGGGAACGGCGCCTATAGCTGTGGTGTTACCTGTTCACGGAGCGCGGATCGTCTACACCGAAGTCCGAGGCTCCGGACTGACGAAGAGCAGGACCCGGCTCCCGCCCCGGTGTCCGTGGCGGGGACAGGGTCCTCTTGCCAGATGGTGACTGACGATGCGCGTTTTTGGAAATTCGTGGGTGGGTGGGTGGCTCGTGGTGGCCGGAGTGGCGACCGCGAGCCTTTTTGCTGTGCCGTCCACCTGCTCTGCCCAGCAGTACTTCGGCCGCAACAAGGTCCAGTACGACAACTTCCACTTCAAGGTCCTGCAGACCCCGCACTTCGACTTCTACTACTACCCTGTGGAAGCCGACATGATCGAGGACGTGGCCCGCATGGGCGAGCGCTGGTACGAGCGCTATGCCCGCGCCTTCCAGCACGAGTTCGAGGGGCGCAAGCCGGTCATCGTCTACGCCGACAACCCGGACTTCGAGCAGACGAACACCGTCTCGGGTGCCCTCGGTCAGGGCACGGAGGGCGTCACGGAGGGGATGAAGAACCGGGTGGTCATAGCCATGCAGGGGTCGTACTTCGACACCAACCACGTGCTTGGCCACGAGCTCGTCCACGCCTTCCAGTACAACATCGCCGAGGCCCAGCGGGGAGGTGGCCTGCAGGGCATGAGCACCATGCCGACCTGGCTGGTGGAGGGCATGGCGGAGTACATGTCTCTGGGGCGTAACGACCCACTCACGGCGATGTGGATCAGAGACGCGCTCCGCACCAACAACTTCCCCACCATCAAACAGTTGACCCGGGACACGCGGTTCTTCCCGTATCGCTTCGGTCAGGCGCTGTTGGCATACATCGGCGGCACCTACGGGGACGACGCGGTCATCCAGATCTATCGGCGTGCGCTGAGGGTCGGCTACGAGGCGGCCATCCAGCAGGTTCTCGGCATGCCTGCGGACACGCTCTCCGTGAGGTGGAAGGACCAGGTCGCGAAGGACTACCTGCCGTTGATGAAGGGCCGGAAGGCCCCGAACGATCAGGGCCAGCTCCTCTTCGCGCCCGGGACGGGCGCGGGGGCGTCGTACAACATCTCGCCCGCGGTGAGCCCCGACGGACGGTATGTCGCCTTCCTTGCCAACAAGGACCTCTTCTCCGTCGACCTGTACCTGGCGGACGCCCGAACCGGGAAGATCATCCGCAAGCTCGCCAGCGCGAACACCGACCCCCACGCCGACGCGCTCCGCTACATCGATTCCTCGGGCACGTTCTCTCCCGACGGCCAGTACTTCGCTTTCGTGGTGGTGGCGGGCGGCGCCAACCAGCTCGTCATCGTCCGCACGGACAACGGCCAGGAGACCCAGCGCGTAACCTTCAAGAAGCTCGGGTCGCTGATGAATCCGGCGTGGTCGCCGGACGGGAAGAAGATCGCCTTCTCCGGTGAGGTCGGGGGCATCTCCGACCTGTACCTCTATGACCTGACGTCCGGTCAGACCACGCAGCTCACCCACGACAGGTACGCCGACTACGAGCCCGCATGGTCGCCCGACGGCAAGACCATCGCGTTCACCTCGGACCGTGGGCCCCAGACCAACTTCCAGAAGCTCACGTTCAGCGCGTTCCAGCTCGCGCTCCTCGACGTCGCTACCGACTCCGTGACCGTGGTGCCCGTGTTCGGGGACGTGAAGCACATCAACCCGCAATACACGCCCGACGGCAAGGGCCTGTACTTCATCTCCGACCAGGACGGCTTCTCCGAGATCTACCGCCTGGACCTGGCCACCGGCTCCGTGCGTCGGATCACGGACGTGGACACCGGAGTGAGCGGAATCACGTACACGTCGCCGGCTATGTCGGTGGCGGCACACACCGGCCGTATCGTCTACTCGGTCTTCGATTCCCTGCAGTTCCACATCTTCGGCATGGATCCGGGAGCCGGCACGGCCGTGGTGAAGGTGGACCATCCGGAGACGCAGCCCGGGCGCATGCTGCCGCCGGTCAACCTGGATCGGTTCAGCCGGGTCGCCACCTACCTGGCGGACGCCAACACCGGCCTCGTACCGCCGAACACCTATCCGCTCCAGGACGCGAAGCCCTACAAGTCGCACCTCGGCCTGGACTACGTCGGACAGCCGACGCTGGGGGTCGGGACGGACAACTTCGGCAACTACGTGGGAGGTGGCGCGTCGGCGTTCTTCAGCGACATGCTCGGGAACCATCTCCTGGGTGTCGCGCTGCAGGCCCAGGGCACCTTCAAGGACATCGGAGGCCAGGCGTACTACGCCGACCTGTCGAGACGATGGAACTGGGCCGTGGGTGGTGGACGCATTCCCTACATGATGGGCTACTACAACTACGGTTCCGACGCGAACGGGAACTACCTGGGCCTGTACCAGTTCCGGATCTTCCAGAACCAGTTGGCGGGGGAGGTGGACTATCCCTTCTCGACCACCCGACGGATCCAGTTCTCTGCGGGTCTCACGCGGTACAGCTACGACCTGCAGGTCGACAAGTACTACGTGGACCAGATCGGCAACATCGTCGGCTACAGTCGCCAGAGCCTCAACGACTCGGTCCCCGCGCCGGTGAACATGGCGCAGGCCTCGGTGGCCCTCATCGGCGACAACTCGATGAACGGCTTCGTGGGTCCCGTCCGCGGCGGGCGGTACCACCTCGAGGTGGGGTACACGGCGGGATCCGTGCACTATACCACCGTGATCGCGGATTGGCGCCGCTACTTCAGTCCCACGAAGAACCTCTCCTTTGCCATGCGGGCCCTGCACTACGGCCGGTACGGCCTCAACGACTACAACAACAACCAGGGGTTCGGACTCCTGCAGCCGCTCTTCCTGGGGTACGAGGACCTGGTGCGGGGCTACGCCTACACCAGCTTCAGCCAGTCCGAGTGCGTGGGAAAGGGCACCGGTGGGGACGCCGGGAGTACCTGCCCGACCTTCTCCCGGCTCTTCGGGAACGAGATCGCCGTCGTGAACCTGGAGGCGCGGATTCCCCTCATCGGAGTGAAGGAATACGGGCTCATCAACTTCCCCTTCGTGCCCACGCAGCTCGTCCTCTTCACCGACGGTGGAGTCGCCTGGGACGCGCAGCATCCGGCCACGCTGGAGTGGAGCCGCTCCGGCACCGCCCGTGTCCCCGTGTTCTCCTCGGGGGTCGCCGCCCGGTTCAACGTGCTGGGGCTCATGGTGCTGCAGGTCTATTACGCGTACCCGTGGCAGCGGCCCCTGAAGGGGTGGAACTGGGGCTTCGAGATCGCCCCGGCATGGTAGGGTAGGAAGGGTGTAGAGGCTGGCGTCCGGCGGGGCTCGTTGCCCCCCGGGGCCTCCCTCGTCCTCGCCACCCACGCACTGCGGGGCCCCGGGCACTCAGCCCGGGGCCCCGCTCTCTTCCTGCCTCTCGGCCGGGTCGACCCGATTCAGCGCAACGTCAGATACCCCCACCCCCGCCCCCACCACCACGCCGGTGCGCGGTACGGCCGGTCGAGCCGTGGGAGCCCGTCGAGCCGCTCGTGCGACCGGCCGAGGACGGCGGGGCCGTCGCCCTCGGGGCCGAGGAACGAGGCTGCGCCGTCGATCCCGTGCTGCCGGAGTAGCTCCCTTGGGTGTAGCCCCGCCCCGCGATCACACGTCCGTGCTGCCGCGGCGCCTGGTTCGTGATGGTGATGATGGGCGTGTATCCGTAGCCGCCGTAGCCGTACCCGCCCCAGTAGCCCCCGAGATAGCCGCCGTACGGATAGTAGCCCCGGTATCCGTAGTAGCCGTAGGGGCTGAAGGCGAACCCGAAGGGGCTGAACCCGTACATGTCCCAGAAGGGATCGAAGGCGTACGGGTTGTAGTAGCCGTACCGGCCCCACCCCCGCGTCGGGTACCGATTATACGCACCCTCGCTCGGGCCCCGGGTGTTCACGCGGAAGTGATTCGGATAGGACACCGCCACGGCCATGTCCGTGACGCTGGAAGCGACTCCGGCGTCGGCCATGCGCTCCAGCGCCTTGGCATCGAGCTTCAGGGGAGCCTTGCGCTCCGCCAGCCAGGCCTGCACCACCGGGGCCGGCTCCGCCTTGGACGCTTCGATGACCTGGTCCACGGTGGGCGGGGTTGCGGCGGCCCTGCGCGCCGCCACCACCGACCACGCGCGGTTGGCCAGGATGTCGCTCATTCCCGCCGCCGCCGTCTGCTCGGCGGTGGCCAGGCTGTACTTCTGGACCCAGGGCGTCTTGTTGTCCCTCATCCCGGTGTAGCGCACGTCCAGCCACTCGTTGGGGGACGCCAGGGCCATGATGCCGCCGCCGGTACGCACCACGCCGCCGTCACAGGTGTGGCTGGAGCTCAGGAAGACCATCTGGCCATCCTTGCTGAAGCGGCCCTCCTCCCATCCGGTGCAGCCCTCGCGGGTGGTCTGGTGCCGCTGACCGTCGGCCCACACCACCTCGTGGGACACGACATCCTTGCCGTTCATCCTGAGGATTTCCACGGAGCTCGGGTCGGTCGCGGGCCGGACACACACGAGGCCGGCGTTGGAGGAGGATCCCTCCGCCTGCCAGCACCCGAGCCATGGGAGCCACTGGGCGTCGCTCGACCGAGGCTGGGCCTGAGCCTGAGCCGTCCGCGGGGAGGTCACGGCCAGGGTGGCGAGCGCCAGCCCGAGGCCGAGCACGGAGTTGATTCGCAAGGTACGCATGATCGTCGTCCTTTCCGGACTGATCCGGTCAGAATCGAAGCGAAATGCCCGCAGAGGCCCGAAAGCCCGACAGGTTGATGTCTCTGAAGTTCTGGAAATCCCCACCCATCGGGGCATGGGCCCAGGAGTAACGCCCTTCGGCCGTGAGCACGAGGTGCGGCGAAACCGACCAGTCGGCGCCGCCGAACACGTTCGCCGTCGCTCCCCTGCCCGAGGCCCGATAGGTGTCCGAGTAGACGTTGTTGTTCTGGAAGTTCACCCAGTCGCCGCTCTGTTCGAACCTGTACCACACCCATCCGGCGCCAGCTCCCACGAAGGGGACCCAGTGCGCGGGAATCCAGGCCAGCTGGCCGATGGACCTGCCGGGACTCCACAGGTACGCCTTGACTCCGAAGGTCAGCGGGGTCCTGGTGAGCCTGGTCGTCTGCTGGATCGGGAGGTTGTTGTTGTCCACCCAGTTCGTGTACTCGGACCGGACCTTCCCTCCCGAGTACCCCAGATCCATGATGATGTCCAGTCGATCGGTGGCCCTGACCGCGAGCTCTCCGGTCACGGCGGCGGAGTTGAAGTTCTTCCGATAGAAGGTCAGCGCCTGGTCCGTGGGCAGCTGAGTGTTGATGACCCCATTGGGGGTCGCGGAAGGGATCGCGTACCCCCCCAAGATGGTGAGGGATACGTGGGGACGGCCGAACATGAAGTCGGGCCGCTGCCGCTGGGCGGGGGCCCGAGGGGTGAACTGCCCGGCCAGGGAGGCGGGGAGCCCTACTGCGGCGCTCAACGCCAGCAGGGCCACGAACCTCCAGGGTGTCGCTCCGGTTGACCGCATGGCTCCTCCTGGGACCGGCCGCGGGTGCCGCATACCACCGTGCCCCGCGGCATCTAACGCTATGCAAAGGGCAAAGCGCGTGCCACCCCCCAGCGGAGGAAAAACCCTTGTCTCCCTTGAACGAAACCCCCGCTCGACGATACCCCTGCGGGACAGTGCCGTCCCAACCTGGTGACACCCCGGGCGGGGTGCCTCAGAAGATGGACACGTTGATGTACTTCTTGGGGTGGGCGCGCACGTCGTCCAGGAGGGCCGCCACGCTGGCCGCCGCGTGGTTCAGGTTGTCGTAGAGGGAGTCGTCGGTGGCCAGGCGGCCGAGCGTGCCCTCCCCGCGATCCACCCGGTCCAGAAGGGTCCGGAGCGAGGCCGCGGCTCGATCCAGGCTTTGCGACGTGGCAGACAGAGTCACCATGACGGAGTCGGCGCGGGCGATGGCCTGTGCCGCGGCGGGCCCCGCCGCCGCCGCCCCCTCCAGCCCCTTGGCCGAGCGCGCCAGGCGTGTGGTGAGCTCCTCGAGGGTCCCGCGCTGCTCGCGCGCGATGCCGGAGAGCTGCGTGAGGAGGTCCTCCAGCTGGGACGCGCTCCCCTGCACGGCGCTCACCGTGCTGTCGTTCAGGAGCGTGCGGATCTTGTCGAGCACGCCCTTGGCCGCGACGCCCATGTCGTCCACCGAGCCCAACAGACCACCGCCACCGGGGAGGGCCTTCGAGGGCACCGTATCCCCGGCGCTGAACGACGTGCCCGCGTGGCCCGGGATCACCTCCATGGTGCGCCCGGGGAAGAGCCCGGCGGCGCCCATCTCCGTGCGCGAGTCGCTGGGGATCTTCCACTTCCCGTCGATCTCCATGGAGATGTCCACGTTGCCGTCGGTGCGCATGTTGAAGCCGTGGATGCGCCCGATGTTGACCCCCCGCATCTGGACGGGGTCGCCTTTCCGGATCCCGCCCGCGTTCTCCACGGTCGTCACCAGGATGTAGCGTCCCCGCAGCATGGCCGGATCCGTGAGCAGGAAGAGCACCATCACGAAGGAAATCAGGCCGATGAGGACGAAGACCCCCACCCGGGCTTCCCTGCCCGAGACGGGCCTGGGGACGGATCGGGCGAACTCCTCGTCTGTGAGGCCACGGCGCTCGGGGTGGTCGTTCGCAACGTCGTTCATGAGGTCTCCGAAACCATGTCCAACGCGGCCTCGGCGGCCGCACGATCGTAGAATGCCCTGACCACGGGGTCCTGCGAGGCCCGGAACTCCTCCGGCGTGCCGCAGAAGCGGATGACGCCCCCGTCCAACATCGCCACTCGGTCGCACATGGACAGCCCGCCCTGGACGTCGTGGGTGACCAGCAGCGACGTCACCTCCAGCTCCTTGGCCAGACGCTTGATCAAGCGCTCCACGGCGGCGGTGTTCACCGGATCGAGCCCCGTGGTGGGCTCGTCCCAGAGGAGCACCTGGGGCCGCCCCACGATGGCACGGGCGATCCCGACGCGCTTCTTCATGCCCCCGGACAGCTCCGACGGGAGCTTCGCCAACACCTCGCGGGGATCGAGGTTCACGAGCTCCAGGGCCTCCCAGACGCGGGTGGCCGTCTCGCGACGGGGCATCTTGGCGAGCTGGTCCTCGGGGACGCCCATGCGAACGTTGTCGTACACGTTGAAGGAGTCGAAGAGCGCCGCGTTCTGGAACACGTACCCCACCTTTCGGCGCACCTCCTCCAGGGACCGATTCCCCCCACGATACACGCTCTGGCCCTCCACCTCCACGTCACCGATATCGGGCACGATGAGCGCGATCGTCGTCTTGAGCAGGACGCTCTTTCCGGTTCCCGAGGGTCCGAACAGCGCGAACATCTCACCCGCGTCCACCTCCATGTCCACCCCCGAGAGGACGGGGATGTCGAAGGCCTTGTGGACGTTCCGGTACGTGATCACGGGTCAGTTGAGCATCAGAGGCGGGAAGAGGGCGTCGAGGATCAGGATCGTGAGGGTCATGAACATGACCGCCTGGGTCGTGGTGCGGCCCACGCCCTCGGCGCCACCCCGGGTCTTGAACCCCATGTGCACCGAGATGAGCGGCACCGCCACGCCGAACGCCATGGCCTTGGTCAGGGAGTAGAGCAGGTCCCACGAGTGCCAGAACAGGCGAGCCCCGTACAGGAACGACGCGCTCCCGAGGCCGACCTCGAAGTTCGCCGCGACCATGCCCGCGCCGATCCCGACGAGGTCGGCGATGCCCACGAGGAGCGGCATGGCGATGACGCCGGCGATGACCCGGGGCGCCGCCAGCATCGCCACCGGATCCCGGCCCAGGGAGTGATACGCGTCGATCTGCTCGGACACCACCATCGTGCCGAGCTCCGCGGTGATGCGGGCTCCCACGCGGCCCACCATGACGATGGCGGTGAGCACCGGTCCCATCTCCAGGACCACGCTCTCCACCACGACGCTCCCCAGCACGTACAGGGGGATGGAGCCCGTGAACTGGTATCCGCCCTGCTGGCTGGTGACGATCCCGGCGAGGGACGCCGTCACGATGACGATGGGGAGGCTCTGGAGGCCGGTGGAGTAGAGCTGGCTGCCCACTTCCCGCCAGGAGACGCGGAGCCGCACGATGGCCCGGACGATCTGCCACGACAGGAGCCCCATGGCGCCGGCGTGCTCGAGTGTGACGTGCCAGGCGCGGGCCACCCCCGCCAGCCAGCGGGTGACGGGGTTGGAAAATGGCATCAGGAGGGACGCAGGGCGCTCCAAGAGGCGTGGATACTCCGTGTGGGGAGGGGCCCCTCAGGGGGATCGAACCCTCGCAAAAAAGCCCCGAACCTTCATGAAAAGACCGCGAAAAATCAACCGGTTTCAGCCGTCGTCCCGGCGGTCGGATCCGGCGTGGCCGGAGGGCCCGGGCCCCCCGCCCGACGCAGCGTGGCGCTCACCCTCGCCAGAAAGAGACGCGGATCCAGAGGCTTGCGGATGTAGTCGTCGGCGCCCTCCTCGATGAGGGACGCTTCCGCGAGTGGATCCTCGGCGCCCGTGAGCATCACCACGGGCAGGTGGACCGTCGATTCCGCCGCCCTCAGCCTCCGAACCATCTCGAGGCCGCCCATCCCCGGCATGTCCAGGTCCGCCACCACAAGCCGGACATCGCTCCTCGCCGCGATGACGTCCAGGGCCTCGGCACCATCCCCCGCCTCCACGACTCCGAACCCCTTTCGGGTCAGGACCGCGGCGGCCATGAGCCGGGCCCCGCGGTCGTCGTCCACGACGAGGACCGTGGTGGGTCCCACCGTACGCCGGGGAGGCGTCGCGCCGGACGCAGCGGGCGGCGTCGGGGGGGCTTCGATGCCGGCGAGGGCCTTCCGGAGCCGGCCGGGGGGCGCCACCTCGAAGATGGGAATCCGGCCCGTGAGGCGCATGAGCGCGGCCTCCACCATCAGGTCCGTGGGATCCGCCGTGGCCACGCGGATGTGGATGTCGTCCTCGGCCAGCGGCACGACGGACCACGCCACGCAGGTGGCGGGCGGCACCAGCCGCACGGCCAGGCGGTCGGCGCGGTCCAGGTCGGCCACCTCGACGGAGAAGTACGCCGCCACGCGCCGGGCGAGGGCGTCCTCGTCGAGGCCCCCCGCCTCCGCCACGGCGGCCCAGGCGGCCTCGAGGCCGGCGGGCACCTCCGCGAGGTCCGCCCCCGCGGCCGCGGCGAGCCACGCGTTTCGCTCCTGTCGCGAGGGGTCGTCGGGCCAGGCGACGACACGGAGCACCGCCAGGGCGCCCTCGACGTGCCGGGACAGGAAGGCGTCCGGGCCCTCCTCGAGGAGCGTTCCCATCTCGGTGATCTGAGGGAAACCGAACGACCCCCCGGAGCCCCGCAGCTCCTGCCCCAGGGCGCGCGCGGAGCGGCGGGCTCCGGGCTCTCGGGAAGCCAGCGCGGAGCGGATCGCCTCCAACTCGGCGACCCGCTCCCGCATGGCGTTCCGGTACCAGGCCCTGAGACCCTCGCGATCGATGTCGGTCAACGCCGACCCCCCGCCCGAACGGATCAACCCGTCATCGGTGGTCCGCCCCGTAGTAGATCCCGTTGAAGAGGAGTGGGAAGAGCCCCTGGGGCTGAGATCGGAACGTGATGGGCGGACCGAACAGGAAGATCCTCCCCTTGCCCACGTTCGCCTCCATGGCGGCGGTTCCGCCCTGGAGGTGCTCCTGGCCCCAGGC
The DNA here is from genome assembly GCA_022340865.1 of Gemmatimonadota bacterium. GTDB lineage: Bacteria > Gemmatimonadota > Gemmatimonadetes > Longimicrobiales > Gaopeijiaceae > SZUA-318. Next base: position 24,636 of record JAJDNC010000096.1, on the reverse strand, counting down.
CCAGCCGCTCTTCAGCGGATGGGCCGAGTCGAACCAGCCGATCCGCTCGACACCCTTCGCGGCCGCGTCGGGCGCGAGCTGGAACACCGGGCTCCGGTCGAACATCACGATGGCCCTGTCGCCCATGCCGTCGGTGATGGGGCTGGTGTGTGCCACCTTCATCTCGAGCAGGGACCCCGGGATGTAGTACTGCTCGCGGGTCAGCGGCTTGCCGTTCTCCTCGAGCTTGTCCGTGACCGGGAGCCCGGCGAGGTACGCCAGGTTCGTGGACGAGCCGATGGCGATGACGGTCCCCCCGTTCCTCACGTAGTCGAGGATGCGCGGCACGGTGGTCGCCACCGTCACGTTGCCGAGGCGGCCGCGATACTCCGCCGGGATGTCCTCGGGGTTCAGCCTCTGGCCGAAGCCACGGCCTCCGCGGCCGCCGAACCTGCCCCGGCCCGCATTGTCGCTTCGGGGAATGGCTCCGTCCTCGAAGATGAGCACGTCATACCTGGAAAGATCCGCGTGATCGAGATCCGGCGGGTAGAGAACGGTGTAGTCGAACCCGAAGTCCTCCAGGATCTTCCGGTCCCATCCCGAGGGCATGGATCCGCCGTACCGGTCCCACAGGCCGATCCTCACGTGCTTCAGGGGCATCGACGGAGCGGAGGGCGCCTTTTCCACACCCCAGAAGTCGAGGCCCTTCTCCTTCGCCAGGGCCTCCACCGTCGCCCGATCCGTCTGAAGGTAGAAGGCACCGGGGTCGAAGGTGTGGCCGTCCGCGGTGACGGAGCCCGTATACCAGCGCGCCTGGCCACCCTTCTTGAGCACGCGGTTCACCGCGAAGAACGCGTCGTTGATGTGGTCCACCAGGTACCCGCGCGCGCGCGCCGGCCCCGCGATCACGCCTGCGGGGGGATGGGCCAGGTCGGACGTGCCTGTATCCACCTTCTGGAAGGGGCCGTCGAAGCCGTCCAGCACGGTGTCGTACTGCACGTTCATCTGCCATGCCAACGTCCACCCGGTGACGTCGTACGGGGGGATGGGCGGTCCGCCGGGGTAGGCGAAGTCGTTGGGGTAGTCCTGCCTCATGAACATGTCGAGGATCTGGGGCCGGAACGCCTGATCGGTCTTCACCACCCAGGAGCCCTTGGGGTACCGCTTCCCGTGGACCGTGAAGTCGGCAGTGGCCTGAAGCACGTCCACGCCGTTCTTGATGAGCGTGTTGATGAACTTCGTCGCCGTGAGGAAGTCCCTCTGGTCCGCGGGGACGATGAAGCCGCGGGGATCACGCTTCGCGGGATCGTGCAGGAGGCGCTCGTAGTCGTCGTAGGTGCCTCGCCGCATGGAATCCGCCGCCGCCGCGATCTCGTCGGGGTAGATCGTCCAGGAGTTCTCGCTGCCCCGCTGGATGGAGTTCTCCCCCATGCGCCAGATGTCGTAGAGGAGATGGTCCCGGTTGCGTGACGCATAGTCCAGCACCGCCCGATCCGCGGTCATCGAGTACTCGATGGACTGCCGGAAATGCCACACGCCCGGCTTCACCGGGAGCGGCAGATCACCGTGGGGGTCCTGCATCTGCGGCACGAAGGGAATCGTCACCGGCGTGGGGTTGCCGATGGCCTCGGTGAGAAGGCCGATCTGGTTGTGGAAGTACGGGGTCGTGCGCAGGCCGCCGTTCCACCACGTGGAGTAGGACGCGCCGGAGCGCATCGTGGTGCCCCCCTTCCCTTCGGCCACGAACCGTGAGTGCATGGCCGCCCCCAGCCGGTCGATCCCCATGATGACCAGGGGGTCGATGTAGGAGTTGAACGGGTCGCGGAAGGGTGGACCGAACATCACCGCTCCGGCGGGGCCGGTCTGGTGCGTATTGTAGACGATCTGCGGATACCACTCGCGCTCCATGACGCGCAGGAGGTTCGTCGTCTCCGCCAGCGCCGACATGTAGAAGTCGCGGTTGTCGTCGTGGCCCGCGTACTTGTTGTAAAGCACCGGGATGCCGCTGGTGGTGCGCTTCTGGGGGTCGGACTCGCGCATGTACCAGTTGGAAACCAGGTCCATGCCGTCGGGGTTGGCGTGCACGGCCAGGAGGATCACGTTGTCGAGGATGCGCATGGTCTCCGGGTCGGTGCGGTCGTTCATCTCGTAGACCAGCTCACAGAGCTGCTCCGCGCCCAGAACCTCGGTGGCGTGCAGACCTCCGTCGATCCACACCACCGCCTTGCCCTCCTCGGAGAGCTGCCTGGCCTGCGCCTCGGTGACACCTTCGGCCTTGGCCAGGCGGCCGGCGATCTCCCGATAGCGGTTCAGCTGCTTGATGTTGTCCGGGGACGAGATGATGGCCATGATCTGCGGCCGCCCCTCGGACGTGGTGCCTATGGTGTCCAGCACCATGCGGTCGGACTCGTGTGCCAGCTTGATCCAGTAGCCGTGGAGCTGCTGGTAGTTCATCAGCCAGTAGTCGTCGCCGATCCGATGACCGAACTGCTGCTCCGGAGTCGTGACCCGGTGCTGGGCCCATGCCGGAACCGCCAGCACGGCGGTCATGACCAGGGCCAGGAGCGGGTGCACCATGCGTCTCGTCATGCTTGCTCGCCTCTTCCAGTCGATAAACGGGGGAGGGCCGTGCGCATTCTTTCGCCCCCTGGGGGCGCCGTCAACAAGGTACGACCTCGGGCTCCAGGGCGCGCCGGGGGTGGGGGGGGAGGACCCCACGGTCGGGAGGCCCGCCGATGGCGGCGGGATCGGACAGGTCGCCGACCCGCGCTGGACGCTCGGGGTGGGGCGTCGTCATCTTCCGGGTCCCTGGAGCCGTCGGCTCCAGCCACCGCGGATCTCACGAGCAAGGAGCGACGACCGATGCCGGTTCGTTTCGCGCAGGCCGAATGGCAGGGCGACCTGCCCCATGGAAAGGGCACGATGGAGACCCAGACGGGCTCCTTCAACGGGCAGTACTCGTTCTCCTCCCGCTTCGAGGAGGGAACGGGCACCAACCCCGAGGAGCTCATCGCAGCCGCGCACGCCGGGTGCTTCTCCATGGCGCTCTCCCACGGGCTGGCTCAGGGAGGCCACACGCCCACGAGCGTCCGCACCACCGCCAAGGTCCACATCACGGGGGGGGAAGGCATCACGCTCATCGAGCTGGTGTGTCGGGCCACCGTCCCCGGAATTTCCGCAGAGGAGTTCGGGAAGGCCGCCGACGAGGCCAAGGTGGGGTGCCCGGTGTCCAAGGCGCTGGCCGCCACGAAGATCACGCTGGACGCGGCGCTGGAAGGCTGAGGAAGGTCCACCGCGGCCGGTGGCGGAGGGGAACGCGCCGGTGGCCGTGGGCCAGCGCAGCGCTCGCGAACGACGCGGTAGAGGTGCGCGCGGGCGGATAGGACCCGCGACGGAGCCCCGAAGGGGGCCCTTGTGGGTGCGCGGGGTGGCTCCGATACTGCGGTCATCATGACGACCCTGCTGTGGATTGTCGGGGCCACCCTCGCCACGTCCTTCCTCTGCTCCACCCTCGAAGCCGCCTTTCTCTCGGTGACGTCGGCCCACATCGCCATGATGCGGGAGGAGGGTCAGTGGGCGGGCGAGTGGCTCTTCCGGGCTCAGAAGAAGATCGACGAGCCCATCGCCGCCATTCTGACGCTCAACACCATCGCGAACACCATGGGCGCCGCCCTCGGGGGCGCCGTGGCGGCGCGCGTCTTCGGCAGCGCCTGGATGGGGCTCTTTTCCGCCGCCCTCACCTTTTCGGTGCTGATCTTCGCGGAGATCGTTCCCAAGACGCTGGGCGCGACGTACTGGGCGTATCTGGCCAAGCCGGCGGCGTACGTACTGAGGGGGATGATCGTCCTGATGAAGCCCATCCTCATTCCCCTCGGGCTCATCGCGCGTCTCCTGAGCCCGTCCACCGAGCGGCCCACGGTGAGCCGGGCGGAGCTCGACGTGCTCGCCGCGATCGGTCGCCGGGAAGGCACCCTGGACGAGAACGAGTGGCAGGTCGTGACCAACGTCATCCACCTCCAGGAGGTGACTGTGGGTGAGGTCATGACGCCCCGCACCGACATGGTCGCCGTCCCTTCCGACGCCACGGTGGAAAGCGCGAAGGAGATCATGCTCGACAAGGGACACCTGCGCCTTCCCGTGTACGAGGAGAGCGTCGATCGCATTGTGGGGGTGATCCTCGCGCGCGACCTGTGGCGGGCGGATCGCGACGGGGTCACACACGTGTCGAGCATCACCCGGCCGGTTCCCTTCGCTCCGGCGTCGAAGCCCGTGGAGGATCTCATCCCGGAGATGCGCCGGCATCGCACCAAGCTCGCCATCGTCGTGGACGAGTTCGGCGGCACCGCCGGCCTCGTGACGCTGGAGGACCTCATCGAGGAGATCATCGGCGAGATCCAGGACGAGCACGAGAGCGACGAGCCCGTGGATTTCCACGAGCTGGCAGGCGGGCGGGTCAGGGTGTGGGGCGGCGTGGCGTTGCGCGAGGCCAGCGAGCGCCTGGGCTTCACTCCCGCCGAGGACGAGGAGGAGGGTTTCGACTCTCTGGGGGGCTTCGTGTTCGGGAGGGTGAACCGGATCCCCGTGGTCGGGGATCAGGTGGAGGTGGAGTCCGGAAGCCTGCGTGTCGTGCGCATGCGCGGGCGCAGGGTCGAGTACCTGGTCTTCATTCCGCGGATGGGGGAGTAGCGGCCGTCCGCTCCTCCACGGGCGCCGTTCGGGGGGCCGAGTGGCTCCGACGCTCCTCGAGCCAGAAGGAGATGGCCAGGAGGATCGCGCCGCACGTGATGGCCGAGTCCGCCACGTTGAAGATGGGGAAGTTCGAGAAGCCCAGGTTGATGGGACCGATGAAGTCCACCACACCCCTGCTCCAGCGGAGCCGGTCGTAGAGGTTGCCCAGCGCGCCGGAGATCACCAGGCAGATGGAGAAGATCCTCAGGTAGTCGCTCCTCGACGCCTGGCGCAGCAGCAGCGTGAGCAGCGCCAACGCGACCAGGGTGACCGGGACGAAGAACCAGCGCGAGTCCGCGCCCAGGTGGATCCCGAAGGCCGCACCCTTGTTGTAGGCCAGCGTGAGAGGGACGAGGCCGCCCAGCGTCTCCCCGTGGTGCTCGACCAGAGCGGACATGGCCCAGCGCTTGGTGACGAGATCCAGGGCCATCACCACGGGGAAGACCGTGGCGAACATGGTCAGCTTGGATCGCACGAGGCAGTCTCTCCGGATCGAGGCGAAGGGCACGAGCGAGCGGCCGAAGTGTCGCCACGCGCGACCGCCTGCGCCAGTCTACGCGGGACCTCGGAGGAACGTTCCGGAAGGTGTGGGAAGCCGGAGGCCACGGCGCGAAACGTGCGGGCCCGGCGCCGACCCGCGTCAGCCCGCGCCGGCGGCCTCGAGACGCATCACCAGCGCGGCGGCCTTCGCGTGCACCGTCGGCTCCAGGGCGGCCGACGGATCCATGACCAGTACCCGTTGGGCCTCTTCCAGGGCCATGCCCGGGCGCCCGGTGTCCTCGTAGAGATGGGCGAGCTCGTAGCCGTAGTCCGGCACGGAGGGCGCCTCCTCCGCCGCATACGCGAGGTTCTGCTCCGCCGCGCTCCAGCTGGCCCGCTTCAGGATGCCGCCGCCCAGCAGGTGCGTCGCCAACCAGCGCGTGACCCTGTCCATGCGCATGACGCCGGCCTGGAGGCGTCCCATGAGGTGATGGGCGCCCACATGCTCCGGGTCCATCGCGAGGATCGCCTGGAGCTGATCGTACAGGGCCGAGGCGGCCCGGACCTTCGCTCGTCCCCCTTCTCTTTCGGCCTCCAGGCCCAGGACCACCGCCAGGGCATATCGGCGCTCCACGCTCCCGGGGTCCTCGCCCACCGCTTCCCGGGCGACCGTGTCCGCGGCGGAGAGGAGACACTCCGGCGCATATTCGTGGGTGCCGCCGGAGGCCGCGTAGGTGAGGCGGCGCACCGAATTGCGCGACTCGGGGCCCGACCACCGAGCGGAGGTCCCGTCGACCCCGGAGAAGCCGAGGATGGAGTCGGCGACGGCCCTGCAGTCGTAGGACGCCGCGGGGCTCGCCCGGCCACCTCCCGACACGACGAGGGGGACGAGCACAGAGGTGACGAGAGAGAAGCGGTGTCCGATCATCGATGTCGCCGCCGCGCCCGTGCAGGCGCGGTCCTTGAGGTGATACGTGGCACCGCCCGAAGGGACTGATACACGGAAGCGGAGTAAAGTTGCTGCGTCGTGGTGGAAGGGGCGCCCGGACGCTCCCGGGGGACCGTCGCGAGCCCCGCATCGATGCCCGCCGCACCCGGTCCCGCGCGCCTACCGGCAGACGGGTTTCCTTCCAGGCGTCCGCCCCCCAGCTTGTCGGGACTGGACGCGACGTGGACGGGATCGGCGCGGGGCGAGCTTGGGTCGCCGATCTCCCAAGGAGGGCCTGGTCATGACTCGGACGATGTCGGCGGCGCTGGCGCTGGCCGCGATGTGCGCTCTTCCCCTCGGTGGTGCCGCCCAGCAGAAGCGGCCCATGACCTTCGAGGACTTCATCGGCTTTCCGGTGCCCGGCGCTCCGCAGATCGCGCCGGACGGCAAGGCGGTGGTCTACACCGTCACCACGTACTCGCTGAAGGACAACAAGGGAACCACGCGCATCTGGATGGCCCCGCTGGACGGTGGAGCACCGGCGCGCGAGCTCACCGCCGGGCCGGGCTCCGACAGCGATCCTCGCTGGTCGCCGAACGGCTCCGAGCTGGCGTTCGTGTCCACGCGCTCGGGGACGCCCCAGGTCTGGGTCCTCCCCATGGCGGGCGGCGAGGCGCGGCAGGTGACCGATCTGAAGACCGGAGCGTCGAGTCTCGTGTGGGCGCCCGACGGCCGCACGATCTACTTCGTGAGCGACCTCGAGTGGCCCCCGAAGTCGAAGCTCGACAGCCTCGAGGACGGCTACCCCACCGACGCCCGCATGTGGGACCACCTCCTCTACCGGCACTGGAACGAGTGGCGCTCGGGGCTGCGCGAGCACCTGTTCTCGGTGCCTGTCGCCGGCGGAGCGTCGAAGGACCTGACGCCCTGGGACCGGGACGTTCCCACCATCACGCTGCCCGGCGACGGCGACGTCTCGGTGGCTCCCGACGGATCGGAGATCGCGTTCACCATGAACCCCGACTCCGTCGTGACCGTGGGGACCAACAACGACATCTTCGTCATGCACCCCGACGGGACGGGCCGTCATGCCGTCACCACGAACAGGGGTGACCAGAACACACCGAGGTACGCCCCCGACGGGCGCTATCTGGCCTACCTGTCTCAACCCACGCCCGGCTTCGAGGCGGACCGGACCCACCTCATGATCCTGGACCGACAGTCCGGGACGGCCACGGACCTGACCCCGGACTGGCCGCTGTCGGTGGGCGGGATCGTGTGGGCTCCCGACTCCAGGGCGATCTACGCCACCGTGGAGGAACGCGGCCGGGTGGGCGTCTACCGCATCGGCGTGCCCGACGGCGCGCGCACGCGCGTGCTCTACGGCGGCACCGTGGGTGCGTTCTCCCTGGGGCCCCAGGGGCGCACGCTGGCGTACGTCCACTCCACGGCCGACCGTCCCCAGGAGATCTTCGCCGCCGGCAGTGACGGCTCCGCGGTGCGCCAGCTCAGCCACCTCACCGACAAGGTGGTCGTGGGCCTGGACATGAAGCCCGCGGAGGACTTCGCGTTCGTGGGCGCCGACGGCGACTCGGTGCACGGCTTCCTCATCAAGCCGCCGGGCTTCGATCCGGCGAAAAAGTACCCGATGGTGTACCTCGTCCACGGTGGTCCCCAGGGAGCGTGGTTGGACGAATGGCACCCCCGCTGGAACTACCAGATGTTCGCGGAGCCGGGCTACGTGCTCGCCGCGGTGAACTTCCACGGCTCCACCGGCTACGGCCAGGCCTTCACGAACTCCATCTCTCGGCACTGGGGCGACCGTCCGTACGAGGACCTCATGAAGGGCGTGGACGCCGTGCTCAAGCAGTACCCGTTCATCGACTCGAACCGGATGGGCGCTGCCGGGGCGTCCTACGGCGGGTACATGATCTACTGGATGGAGGGCCACACCCAGCGCTTCAAGGCGATGGTGGACCACGACGGCGTGTTCAACACGGTGAGCATGTTCGGCTCCACCGAGGAGCTCTGGTTCCCGCTCCACGAGTTCGGCGGCAACCCCTACGGGAGCGCGCGGGACCTCTACGAGAAGTGGTCTCCGCTGAACTTCGTGAAGAACTGGAAGACGCCCATGCTCATCGTGCACTCGCAGCACGACTACCGCCTGGACCTGTCGCAGGGCCTGCAGGCGTTCACCGCGCTGCAGCAGATGGGCGTGCCGTCGCGCTTCCTCTACTTCCCCGACGAGTTCCACTTCGTGACGAAGCCCCGGGACCGCCGGCTCTGGTGGGCGACGGTCCTGGATTGGCTGGGGAGCTACCTGCATCCGGAGGGAGTGGCCGGATCACGTTGAGCACCGGAAGGAGAACGCCATGTCCGACAAGCACTCCCTCGCACCGGCGACGAAGAAGGAGATCGAGGCCGCCCGCGCCACGGGCCAGGTGATCGGGTTCGCGCAGGGCGTCGGCGCCGCCCTGCTGGTGGGCGTCGCCCTGAAGTTCCTCGGGTGGATCCCCTTCATCGCGGTCGGCGGCGCGGTGGTCTACGTAGGATACAGGCTCCTCTTCCGCCGCAAGGGAAAGGGAAAGGAGGAGAAGGCGGAGGAGTAGGAGGAGGAGTAGACATGCTCCCCTCCCCCCCTTCCCCGCCCTCGTCGATCCGCCGCCCGTCGAAGCGCGGAAGAAGAGCGTCGGCCGGCGACTCCACGGGGTGGTGACCCGGCGTGATGGAAGGATCACCACATCTGTCGTCATGGTATCCGCAAGGCGATGCGATCTCGAGGCATGGTGCCGATGACGATGGATGTCGGCTTCACTGCCTGGGGCGCTCGACGAGTCGTCCTTGTTTCCCCCGAGAACCAGGTCACGGAGCTGCCCACCATGTTGAAGCGCGTCCTCTCGAGCCCCCGGTCGCTGAGCCTGGGGCTCGCCGCCGCCCTCCTCGTCACCGTCGGCGCCGGCCCGGCGGGCGGTCCGCCGATGAAGCCGGACATGCTGGCCGGCCTCGTGTGGCGGAACATCGGCCCGCTGCGCGCCGGCCGTGTGGCCGCCGTCACCGGCGCCATCGGTGAGCCGGGGGTGTTCTACTTCGGCTCGCCCGAGGGCGGGGTCTGGAAGACCACCGACGCCGGCGTCACCTGGAACGAGATCTTCGACAATGTGCCCGGCGTTTCATCGGTGGGTGCCATCGAGGTCGCACCGTCCGACACCAGCGTCATCTACGTGGGCACGGGGGACATCATCACCGGCGGAGCCATCGACGAGGGGAACGGCGTCTACAAGTCGACGGACGCCGGCAGGACGTGGACGCACATGGGGCTGGACTCCACCAAGCAGATTCCGTCCATCGTCGTAGACCCGGCCGATCCGGACATCGTCATGGTGGCGGCGCTGGGAGATGTCCACCACAAGAGTCCGGAGCGCGGCGTCTTCCGCTCCACCGACGGAGGCAACACGTGGACCCGGACGCTCTTCGTGAGCGACAAGGTCGGCGCAGAGAAGCTCACCTACGCGCACGACGAGCCGCAGGTGATCCTGGCCACCACCGAGGAGCACTACGTGGAGCCCGGCTCGACGGCTCGCGGCGCCTTCGGCGGGCCCACGGGCACACACCTGTTCAAGTCCACGGACGAGGGCGTCACCTGGCACGAGATCACCGGAGGCGGGCTCCCCGAGCTGAGCGGCCGCACCTCGGTGGCCGTGGCCAACCACACCGACGCCCGGCGCATGTTCATCATCGGGAACTTCGGGCTCTACCGCTCGGACGACGGCGGCGCCCACTGGCGCCGGATGGATCCCGACGACTCGCGCATACGCAACGGGCAGGGCGGTTACAACTGTGGCGTGTACGTCGACCCGGAGAACCCGGACATCGTGTACACGGTGAACACGTCGAGCTACGTCTCGCACGACGGGGGCAACACCTTCACGGGCTTCAAGGGCGCCCCCGGCGGCGACGATCCGCAGCAGCTCTGGATCGACCCCACCGATGGCCACCGGATGCTGCTGGGCATGGACCAGGGCGGCACGGTGTCCCTGAACGGGGGCCGCACGTGGAGCACCTGGTACAACCAGTCCACCGAACAGGTCTACCACCTCTCGGTGGACAACTCGTACCCGTACTGGGTATACGCGCCGCAGCAGGACGCCGGCGCCATCCGCGTGCGGAGCCGTGGCAACTTCGGCGAGATCACGCCGCTGGATTGGGATCCCGTGGGTGGCTGGGAGTGGGGCACGATCGTCGCGGATCCACTCAACCCACGCATTGTATACGCCAGCGGGTCGGGGATCCTGAAGATCACCTATCCCAGCGAGCAGGTGATCAACGTCAGCCCGGCCCTGGATCCGAGCCTCCACCTGCGGCAGACGTCCACCAATCCGCTGGTCTGGGCACCCTGGAATCAGCATGAGCTGCTGGCCGGATTCCAGTTCCTGATGGCCACGACGGACGGCGGCGTGCACTGGCGGAAGCTCAGCCCCGACCTGGGCTACCCCAAGGGAGTGACGCCGCCGCCGGAGTCACAGGCATTCGGGCGGCGAGGGCGCGGCGGCGGCCCCCGGGGCCCCAGGCCCGGCATGATCGAGGCGATCTCGCCGTCCACGGTGTCGCCGGGCCTGATCTGGGTGTCCACCAACAACGGCCTCATCAAGCTCACCCGCGACGGCGGCAAGAGCTGGGAGGACGTGAGCATCCCCGACCTCCCACACCGCGAGGACGCCGACCTCGACGCCATCGACGCGTCGCACCAGAACCCCGGCGAGGCGTACGTCGCCGTGGACATGCACACCCTGGGCGACTACGCGCCCTACTTCTACCGCACCCGGGACTACGGCAAGACGTGGACGAAGATCGTCGACGGCCTGCCCACGGACGACGTGAACGGCAGCTTCGCGCGGGTGATCCGCGCCGACACGAAGAAGGCCGGGCTCCTGTTCGCCGGGACCGAGAGCAGCATGTACGTGTCCTTCGACGACGGCGGTCACTGGCAGTCGCTGCGCCTCAACCTCCCCATCACGTCGTACCGCGACGCGGTGATCAAGGGCAACGACCTGGTGGTGGGCACGTACGGCCGGGGCATCTGGATCCTGGACGACATCTCCCCGCTGAGACAGATGACAGCGGCGACGGAGGAGGCGGGCGCGCACCTGTTCAAGCCGGGGGAGGCCGTGCGCGTGCGGCGGAACGTGAACCAGGACACGCCCTTCCCGCCCGAGGTGCCGCACTCGCTGAACGCGCCGCCGGGAGCCCTCGTCTACTACTCCCTGGGAGCGAAGCCGTCGGGGGTCATCAGCCTCGAGGTGCTCGACGCCCAGGGGCATGTGGTACGCCACTTCTCCAGCGCACCCATCACGCCCGTGCCGGAGGCGGCGCACCCGCCGGAGCCGAACTTCTGGCTGGCGACGCCTCGGCCCATGCCCACCGCCATCGGCCTCAACCGCATGAACTGGGACCTGCGCTACGACGATCCGCCGGCGTTCTCGCACTCGTTCCGCATCAACGCCGACCCGGGGCTGACACCGGCGTCACCCCAGGGTCCGCTGGCGCTGCCCGGCACGTACACGTTGCGGCTCACAGTGAACGGGAAGCGGTACTCTCAGCCGCTGACGGTGGTCAACGACCCGCGCTCTCCGGCCAGCGCCGCCGATCTCCGCGCCCAGCACGCCCTGCAGATGGAGGTCTACGACGGCGCACGGGAGGCATGGAACGGCTACCACGCCGTCGCCACCGTGCGCACGGCGGTGGAGAAGGTGGCGTCGGGAAGCGCGCCGGCGCCGGTCACCGCGGTGGCCGCGACCCTCGTGGCCAGGCTCGACTCCCTGAGCGGTGGCTCGGGTGGGGGCCGCCGATTCGGAGGCTTCTTCCGTCGCTTCGGCCGCAGTGGCCCGCCCGACTTCCGGGCCCTCAACGGCTCGTTGGTGCGGGAGCTCGAGGCGCTGGACGGCGGCGACATGGCGCCGACGCCGTCCATGCAGGCGGCCTACACATCCGTCTGTCACGAGCTGGCCGGGGCGGTCACGAGCTGGCATGGACTGGTGGCGAAGGACCTGCCCGCATTGAACGCGATGCTGACCAAGGCCGGTCTGGCGGCCGTGCCGGTGCCGTCGGAGGAGCTCTCCGTGCCGGGGTGCTGACACCCCTGTCCGGAGACGACGGGCCCCCACGACCCCGGGGTCGTGGGGGCCCGGACGCAGCGGGGGATGCTCCGATGCGGCCTGGCCGAGCCGTCGAGGGGTGATCGGGACGTGAACCCGTCTCGCGCCGACGCCCGGCTGTCCCTGGCGCCTCGTCTTGACGTGGGCGCGTCGGGCCCGGTATAGGTCCCCGAGACGTTTCCCCCTCGGCGCGTGCCTGCCCTTCCCTGCCTGCCCCGCAAGCGCGCACCACCGGAGCCTCACGACATGCACATCCGCACGCATCGCTTCACGTCCGTCCTCGTCGGCGCGCTCCTGCTCACGCCGGTGGCCGTGGCCGGCCAGGAGGCCGGGGCAGCGTCCTCGGGCAACGCCTTCCCCCCCGACTCGACCGTCCTCTCGATCCTGAAGGAGCGCGTCGCGCAGCATCGGAGCGCCGGCATTGTCGTGGGACTCCTGGAGCCCGACGGCCGCACTCACATCCTGGCCTGGGGGGATCCGGGACCCGGTCAGCCGCCCCTGGACGGCAACTCGGTCTTCGAGATCGGGTCCATCACAAAGGTCTTCACAGCCACCGTGCTGGCGGAGATGGTGTTGGACGGGGAGGTCTCCCTGGACGATCCCGTGCAGAAGTACCTGCCCCCGAGCGTGCACATGCCCACTCGCGACGGAAAGCAGATCACGTTGGGGAACCTGTCCGAGCAGAATTCGGGGCTTCCGCGCATGCCCACGAACTTTCACCCCAAGGACCCGTCCAACCCGTACGCGGACTACACCGTGAAGGACCTGTACGCCTTCCTCTCGGGATACCAGCTGACTCGTGACCCCGGCGCGAAGTTCGAGTACTCGAACCTGGGCGTTGGGCTCCTGGGTCAGGTGCTCAGCCTGCGGGCGGGCATGTCCTACGAGGAGATGATGCGGGAGCGTGTATGGAAGCCTCTGGGCATGATGGAGACCGGCATCACCCTAACGCCGTGGATGAAGCAACACCTGGCCCTGGGCCACGACGACAAAGGGAAGGTGGTGCCGAACTGGGATGTGGGTGCCCTCGGCGGTGCGGGCGCCATCCGGTCCACGGCGGTGGACATGCTGAAGTTCCTGTCGGCAAACGTGCACACGGAGACCGGCCCTCTGGGCAAGGCGATGGCCTTCGCGCACCAGGAGCGCGCACCGGCGGGTGCGCCGAACCTGAAGATCGGCCTGAACTGGATCAGCCTGCACGCGGGCTCCGACACCATCGTCTGGCACAATGGCGGCACCGGGGGCTACCGGACCTTCGCCGGCTTCGTTCCGTCGCGTGACATCGCCGTGGTGGTGCTCACCAACAGCGGCGGACAGGGTGCCGACGACATCGGCCTGCACCTGCTCCGGCCCGCGATCCCCCTCGCTCCTCCCCCCGCTCCGCGGAAGGAGTACAAGGCCATCGACGTCTCGAAGGACGTGCTCGCCAGGTACGTCGGCACCTACGAGCTCGCGCCGCAGTTCCACATCGAGGTCACGCTGGAGGGGGATGCTCTCTTCGAGCAGGCGACGGGCCAGGGGAAGCTCCGGCTGTGGCCCTACACGCAGCGGGACTTCTTCATCAAGGAGGTCGATGCCCAGATCACCTTCGAGACCGACGACTCGGGAGCGGTGGTGCGGATGGTCCTGCACCAGAACGGCCGGGACGTGCCGGGAAAGAAGGTGCGGTAGGACGGAGCGGTTGCGTCTCCTGTCCCTCGGATGCGAACGCCGGGTGGGGAGCGAAGGGAGGGCTGTCGGTGGCGACCACCTCGGCGCTCCCGCCCCCGCGGAGGTCTTCCACCGGGAGTCCGGGATCAGCGTGGTGACGGCGGTGGAGGCGGCGGAGAGGCTTCTGTACCGAGATCGTCGGATCCCGCCGGGACCGGTGTCGTCGTCATCCTGAGAACGAGCATCCCCAGCGCACCGGCGAGGAGCGACGACAGGAGGATGCCGACCTTCGCATGCCCCACCAGGACCGGGTCGCTGAAGGCGAGCTCGTTGACGAAGAGGGAGACGGTGAAGCCGACGCCGGCCAGCAGCCCCACCCCGCCCACCTGCCCCCAGCGCACCCCCTCGGGAAGCGAGGCCAGCCTCGACCTCACCGCCAGCCACGCGCCCCCGGCGACACCCACGACCTTTCCCATCACCAGTCCCAGGACGATGCCGCCGACCACGGGGCTTTCCAGGGCAGCCGTCACGCGCTCGGCCGAAAGCGGAATACCCGCGTTGACGAACGCGAAGAGAGGAAGCACGACGAAGGCCGTCCACGGGTGCATCTTCCGCTCCAGCCTTTCGAGTGGGGATTCGGTGCCGACGACCACTTCCTCCAACGCGCCCAGGGTCGCCTCGATGTCGTCGTGGTCCGAGCGGGCCACGGCTCCTCTCAGCCGAGCGGTGAGCCTGCGTCCCAGGGCGAGGGCGGTGGCGTCGTCGTAGCGATGCTGCGCCGGCACCAGGAGCCCGAGAATCACGCCGGCCAGGGTCGCGTGCACCCCGGACTCGAGGATCGCCACCCAGAAGAGGAAGCCCAGCACCCCGAAGGCGCCCGGGGATCGCACCCCGGCGGCGCGTGCCAGCAGGATGACGGCGAGGATGACCGCGGCGGAGCCCAGAGCCGGCACGGAGACGGTCCCCGTATAGAAGAGCGCGATGACCAGGATCGCGCCCAGGTCGTCCACCACCGCCAGGGCCAGCAGGAATACACGGAGCTCCGACGGGATGCGCTTGCCGAGGAGGCCGAGGGCCCCCAGGGCGAAGGCGATGTCCGTCGCCATGGGTATGCCCCAGCCGCGCGCACCCTCACCTCCGAAGTTGAGCGCGCCGAAGAGGAGCGCGGGGACCACCATGCCACCGAGGGCAGCCGCGGCCGGGAGGGCGGCCTTCTTCCGGTCGGTGAGGGCGCCGAACATCACCTCCCGCTTGATCTCCAATCCCACCACGAAGAAGAAGAGGGCCATGAGGCCGTCGTTCACCCAGTGGTGGATGTCCTCGGAGACGCGCACCACGGCGAGATCGAGGGTGAGCTTGACGTCCCACAGATGACGCACGCCCTCGGCGGCGGGAGAGTTGGCCAGGACGAGGGCACCGACGGCGGCGGCCAGGAGCACCGCGGAGCCGATGCCCTCCGTGTGGATGAACGACTGCGCCGGCAGGAGGATGCTGCGCGCGAATCGATCCCGGGTGGCTCGGGCTTCCAGGGAGCCGCGGGCACGCGGAGCGCCGGCCACGCTGGTCTCCGGTCAGGCGGCGCGGCGGCGCGGCGCCGGCGGAGGTGCCGGCACCGGGGTCACCCGCTCCGTGGGTCGACGACTGCGCACCGGTGGACGATCGTGCATCATCTCCGCGCCGTTGACGTACAGGAGGTTCAACCACTCCGTCGGCCTGAGAATCACGGTAGGGTGCGGTTCTCGGGAGGGCAACCGGCGAGGGTCGTGGTTGGACTCTTCTCGCCCCTCTTCGCTCTCACTCGCGCCTCCTCCGCCCACGACGATCCCTGGTTTGCCCCCTCACCATCCGCACCCTATCGTGCTCGTCACCTCGACAGGGCGGTCGGCCTTCCTTCTCAGCAGTAACCTGTAACCTGACTCGATCGTTCTCTGGTTCTCCGATTCCTCGGGCACGTGCGACTCGAAGGCGATAGCGATGTCTGGTGCTCAGACCGTCGTCGGGCGACGCGCTCGTCGCGCGCTCCTCCTTCACCTTGCCGCCGCCGGGGTATCCCTCGCCCTGGCGCTCGTCTTCGGCTGGCAGGGTGTGGCTCACCCGGTCACCCTCATCTGGGGGGACTTCGGCGACGCCTGGCAGAACTGGTGGAACGGGTGGTGGATGGGCTACGCCCTCTCACAGGGCCACTCGCCGTTCTTCACCCACCTCCTCTGGCACCCCGACGGCGTCAGCCTATGGCTCCAGACCTTCGGGCCGCTCAACGCCCTCCTCACCGCCGTCGGTCGGTGGCTCCTCCCGGGCTTCGCCGGCTACAACCTGCTCGTCCTCTTCCACCTCGCCTTCGGGTGCTACGGCGGCTTCGTCCTCGCCTGGGGCATCATCGAGCGGGCCCGTGAGGCCAGGCGGCTCCCCGAGCGACTCCCCGCGCCTGCGCGCTTCGGTGCGGCGATGGCGGGCGGGGCCACCTTCGGCCTCTCGCCGTACGTCTGGGCTCACATCTCCACCCACCTCCACCTCACCTCCATCGGGTTCGTGGCCCTCTTCGTCCACGCACTCCTCGAGAGCCGGGCCCGCCCCGGGTGGCGATGGCCGGTGGCTGCGGGGCTCTTCGCCCTGGCGACGGCCCTGTGCGGCTGGTACCTCATCGTCGACGAGGCGATCATCGCCGGGGTGGTGCTGGCCATATCCGTTTCCGATGCGCGCCGGCACGGGTGGGAACCCGTCGGACGCCTGGCCCTTGCCGGCGTCGGCTCCGCGGTCCTCTGCCTGCCGCTGGCAATTCCCACCTTCATCGCCCTCCACCAACCGCTTGCAGGTGCGCACTCGGCGTGGGTCTTCTCCGCGGACCTCTGGAGCTTCTTCGTGCCCGCGCCGGTGCAGGCCCTGGGCACGCACTTCCGGGCAATCACCACGCACTTCACCGGGAACGCCGGGGAGAACGGCGGCTACCTGGGCTACGGAGCGCTCGCGCTCGCGGGGCTCGGCCTGGTGGCGATCCGCGGCCGGCGCCTGGTTGCGCTTGCCGTCGCCGGGCTCGCGGGGCTGGTGCTTTCGCTGGGGCCTCGGCTCCACGTGGGGGGAGTGGTCTACGGCCGGACCCCGCTCCCCTACGGCTGGCTGGCGAAGGCGCTGCCGGTGCTCAACGGCCTCGGGTGTCCGGTGCGCTTCGAGTTGCCCGCCAACCTCTTCCTCGCCGCCGGGGTCGCCGCGGGCATCGCCTGGATCGCCGGGCGCCTCTTCCTCCGGGCGGCGCCGGCGTGGGTGCTTGCCGCGGCCGTGGTGCTGGCGGGTGCTGCCGTCGCCGGCGAGTACGCGCCCCTCGGTCAGCCCACCCGCACCTTGCCCGCGCCGACATGGCTCACGGCCCTCGCGAACGACCCGCGTCCCTGGACCATGGCGGACCTCACCGGGTGGACCGAACCCCTGTGGCACCAGACCCTGCACCACCACCCGATCCTCGGCGGTTACGTGTCGCGGCGGCCCAGACGGCTGGAGCAGAACCTGTTCTTCGATCCCCTCCTCGGCGACGTCTACCGCCAGGTGCTGTACGGCGGTCAGGGGGTCCAGGATACGGATACCCTGCGCGGCCCCGATTCCCTCGCTGCCCACCAGGACCACGGCGTCCACACGAAGCTCTCCCCCGCCGAGGCCCGCGCCTACCTCCTCGACCATTGGGGTGTGCGCTACGTCCTCACCCACACTGCGGAGACGCCCTGGCTTGTGAGCCACTACCTGGGTCTCACCCGGGTCCACGAGGGCGACGGCCTTACTCTCTGGGAAGTCCGCCGTCGCTCCGTCGGGGCCGTCGCCCCCGTCGCGACGTTCCCGTCTGACGAGGGCGGCTCCGCTTCTCGGCGCCGAGTCCGCGCGCACCCACGCTTCGCGTTGGTCCCCGCTCCTTTCGCGTCGCCGTCATCGTCTGGAAGTGCAACGCTTCCAGGCCCGCAAAGAGCCTGGACGCGCGTCCTGCGTGGAGGCGGCGGGAGGCGAACCGGTGTGGGCGTGAGGGGCCCAATTTGGCGATATCGCCACTGCCGCAAGGGATTGGGGGCGTTTCGGCGGCCAGGGTGTGGGGTGGGGTGTGGTTTCCCCGGCGGCCCAGGTGGGTCAGGCGGAGTCCCATCGGCCCATGGCGTCGCTCGCTGAGCCAGGGCACAGTCAGCCATGACGACTCCGGCCAAGCAACTCTTCCGGCCCCCACCCTGTGCCACCCGACTCCTGCGCTTCGCGCCATCACGATCCTACCGCAGGCCGATTTACTGAGGCGGCCGGCAAGGAGAGCCGAAGAGCCTGAGAAGCGTTGACCCTTGGTCCGTGGCTGCACTGAATTGTCAGGTGTAACTATTGTGACACCTATGAGGGGGCACGATGTCCACGCTCTCCAGTACCACGCGGGCCCAGGGGGCCTCGGTAGTAACCACGCTCCCCGCTGAGGTCGTCCGGCGGCTTGGCATTCCGGCGGGTCAGCGGCTGGACTGGATTGAGGACGGACTCAGGGGGTTTCGGGTCGTTCCTCATACGGAAGAGCTCGCAGGAGCCCTCGGTGCCCACGAAGAGATCATGGCCGAGTACGACGGAGTGTTTCGCGAGCTTGCGAAGTGAGCGATGACACGGTCGCGGAAGAGCCAAAGTGGCTCAGAGAGGCGATGCTTCTCGCAATCCACGCGGCGCAGATCGAGCGGTACGGCGGAGCGCACGGTGTTCTCGACCAGAACGTCGTGCGCTCTGCGCTTGCACGACCCATTCATCGGTGGGCGTATGACGAGGAAGTCGACCCGGCGGATTTCGCTGCCGCCTACCTCTTGGGATTCACGCGTTCCCAAGGGTTCAAGGACGGAAACAAGAGGACCGGCCTCGCGTCGGCGCTTGTCTTTCTTCGCTTGAATGGCCGTGCGCTCCACGTCCCGGGAAAGGAGCTCTATGCCCTGATCATGCAGGTCGCCACTGATGAAGTAGGCGATCAGGTGGTCGCGGCGTATATCCGATCATGCATGGAGCCCGTGTAGACTCCCGAAGCCACTCCGTTCCTGAGAGTGGCGCGGCCCACTGACCGATACCGTTTGTCGATCTCTCTTGTTGCGATTCCAATTGGGGGTTCGTATCGCGAATAATAATCCCTAGGTGCTATTTTTATAGAAGGGAAGCGCGCCCATGAACGCATCAGGCAAACGACTTGTCCCTGGTTTGCTGATAACTGTCTTCTCAGGACTCATGACGGCTTGCGGCAACAGCCCCGCCGCCCCGCCGCTTTCGTCGGCCAAGGCCATCACCAATTATGGCTTCGTAAAACCGGCAGTCGCCGGAACAATCATAGACACCAGTATTACAGTGGCGCCTTCCTGGTCTACCAATGTGAAAGACCTTGTGGCCTTTTTTAATACGACGGGAGTCTCGGTCAAAGTGGGCTCGACGCCCCAGGTCAGCGGCACGACGGCTAATGACTTTACGAATCCGGTAGTCTATTCGGTTACTGCACAGGACAATTCCACCCAAGATTATACCGTTACGGTAACGCCGGACGATATCCAATGGACGGACCATAGCAGTGCGGGAAAGCGAGGCTGGGGGTCGATCACGTCTTCCTCGGACGGGAGCCACCTAGCTGCTGTGGTAACCACTGGTGATGTCTGGACCTCGGGGGATAGCGGGACCACCTGGACCGACCGCAGCGGTACGGCAAAGGGGGCCTGGCATTCCATTGCTTCCTCCTCGGACGGGAGCCACCTGGCTGCGGTGGTGCAGACTGGCGATATCTGGACCTCGGCTGATAGCGGAGCTACCTGGACCGACCGCAGCAGTGCGGGGGCCCGATTTTGGTCGTCCATCGCGTCTTCCTCGGACGGGAGCCACCTGGCCGCAGCCGTGGATTTCGGAGGGGATATCTGGACGTCGGCCGATGGCGACACCACCTGGACCGACCGCAGCAGTGCGGGGGCCCGATTTTGGTCGTCCATCGCGTCTTCCTCGGACGGAAGCCACCTGGCCGCAGCCGCTGGGGATATCTGGACCTCGGCCGATGGCGGGGTCACCTGGACCGACCGCAGCAGCGCAGGATACCGAGATTGGAGATCTATCGCCTCCTCTTCGGACGGGAGCCACCTGGCCGCCGTGGCATACGGAGGGGATATCTGGACGTCGGCCGATGGCGGCGCCACCTGGACCGACCGCAGCAGCGTGGGGCCCCGATACTGGGTCTGTGTCGCTTCCTCTTCGGACGGAAGCCACCTGGCTGCCGCGGAGACTCGCGGAGATATCTGGACTTCGATGGATGGCGGGGTCACCTGGACCGACCGCAGCGGCACGGGAGCAGGAACCTGGTCGTCGATGGCGTTCTCCTCGGACGGGACTCACCTGGCCGCCGCGGAATTAGGTGGAGATATCTGGACGGGAGAATAAGAACCCCGTCATACCAACCGACCATGGTGGGAAGAACATCGTGAGCCACCCGTCCACGTCCTTTCCGACGGGTTGCGGCACCGTTGCGACACAGCGCGCGTCTTGCCTCCCGCCGCCGAGTCCGGAAACGCCAGCTTCGCGCGGAGCAGTTCGCCAAGGGTCACGTACCAGGCGTCGTAGAGCCTGAGGTTGTCGCGGGGGGCCACGCTCGGGGCGCGACTCCCCCGTTTGGGACGAGTGTGCCCCGAAGATCGAGCAGATCGGCGAGAGCCGGAGGCACAGTGTCCGAGACCCGCTCTTCATCTGGCGCTGCGCACCGCGGCAACGACGGCTTACTGCCGGACCCTGCTAGACTGCTCCGCGACGGCGTCTTCCCGGCATCCGCAACGTGGCAGGCGACACGCGGGTGCTCCACTCCCGCGTCCTCCAGGTCCATACGTTCGTCCCGGGACCGCGAGCGCGTCTTGCCGGATGCGGCCACGGCGTCCTACGTTCGCGTCGCAGTGCCGGTCCGCGAAGAACGGAGGGCCGTCGAGATTCCCTGCCTCGGAGGTGCGACATGCGCGCACGATCGATGACGCGTTCGGTGCCCCTCTTGACGGCGCTCGTGGTCGCAGCTGCCGGGTGCGGTGGCGGGGCGGCCCATGGCTCGTCCGGGACGGACACGGCCGCGTCAGCCGCACAGTCGGCCTCTGCCAGCAGAGGGCCAAGCTCCTTCCCGGATGCGTCGCTCGACCCCTGCTCGCTGCTCACCGTCGAGGAACTGGGAGCGGCGCTCGGGACGAAGGTGAATCCGGGAAAGGCGGACGAGCACACAGGGGAGGGTTCCCGGGGCTGCAATTGGACCACGGAGGCTTACGATGCCGGCGGCTCCGCCCTCGTGGGCCATGTGGGCATTGTGACCCTCGCCGTGGAAGGACCCAACCCCGCGCTGGCCAGCCGCTTCCCCACCGCAAGGTCCTTCTTCGATTTTACGAGGACGATCCTCCAGAACCCACAGCCGGTGTCCGGAGTCGGTGATGAGGCCGTCCTGACCGGTAAAGGCCACGACATGTGGGCGCGTAAGGGTAACGTCGTGCTGCGCCTGTTCTTCAGCGGAGGTCTGGGCGACATGTCAGAGCTGAAGCCGCTGACGCAGTTGATGACAGAGGCCCTGTCCAGAACTTGACGGCGGACGCGTTGCCGCTGAGGGGGTCCCGCGCTGACGCGGCCCGTCGGGCGATCGCGCGGCGCTCTTCCGGGCCCGCGTGCGTCCTGGCGCCTCAGCTCCCGGCGCCGGCCATCGCGACGGTCACCCGCATGCTCTCGCCGGGCGCCGACCTGTTCCTCGGTGGCCCCTGCATCACCTGGTCCGTTCAGACGTATGCCGGCGACGTGCCGCTCGTGAAGCGGCCGTGACGGCGTGCTGCGGGTTGTTCGTGCGCACCTCATACGCCAGCAGCGCCAGGCCGAAGGTGCGCGTCCGATGGTAGGCTGGAGGTTCGCTCGTCCGCACGGACACCATTCCTTGTGGGTAGCGAAAACTGAGCCACACCGCTTTCGGCGAAGATACTGTTGAACGTGACCGTGTGCCGCGACCGTGAGGTCAGGGGCAGGAACGCTTAGAGGATCACCGCGAGTCTGCTGAGGGCTTCCTTGGTGGGAGCTGTGATCCGCCTGATTACCGCTGGCTTCTTGGCGTATGTGCTCCTCGGCTCGAACCTCGCTCCGCGTCCTCGGCTTCGCCGAGTCCGCGCGAGTCCGCCCGTTCGGCACCACACGCTGGGTAGGAGCTTCGAGGAGAGACAGCAGAGCACTTGCGACTCAACTAAGTCGGTCTCCGACAAATCCGGAGCGGTTCACTTCCACCCGGCCGTCCTCGACGGCGTCTTCTCTCAAACCAGCATGGGCGACACTCGTACGGCTCGCTTCCACGAGCTGAGCTTTCGAACAGGACGGGATACTCCGACCGTGTGCGGCGCTATCGCGTTTGCACGGAACTCGAACGCGATCGGTCTGCGGCGATCCGTCCAGGCTTAGACGAAGCTGTCTTGCGAGGCGTTCTGTTGGAGTAACGGACCCCCGCAAGGCAGGCATGGAGGTGGTCCTTTCGTCCCGCACGTGCGCGAAAGGGTGCGGACCGGTATAGATACCCCCACCCTCCCCGCGACCGCAGGCCGGAACTCGATGTCCTCCCCCGGAGGCCCCGAGTTCGGCCCACCGACCCACGTCAGCGACCTACGAGCGCCATGGCGTCCAACGATGTGACCTTCGCCAGGGATCTGGGCCTCTTCGAGGCCACCATGATTGGCGTGGGGGCAATGATCGGGGCCGGCATCTTCGTTCTCACGGGGATCGCTGCCGGGGTCTCGGGACCTGCCTCCATCCTCGCTTTCGCGCTGAATGGAGCGGTTACGCTGCTCACAGCCTTCGCATACGCCGAGTTGGCGTCGGCCGTCCCCCGGGCCGGAGGCGGCTACTCGTTCGTGCGGATGGCCTTTCCCGGGGCCCTGGGCTTCACGGCCGGTTGGATGCTCTGGTTCGCCTACACGGTTGCATGCTCCCTCTATGCACTGGGCTTCGCCGGCTACTTCTGGGAGTTTTTCCACAAGTACTTCCCCGCCCTGACGGGTCCGGTGTTCGGGCTCCTGGGCCCGCACGTCCCGGTCTTGGCGGTCACCCTCCTGGTGGGCCTGGCCTTCATCCGCCTGAACGTCCGCGGCGCCGAGGTCACCGGGAAGGCGGAGAACTGGCTCACCATCACCAAGCTCGTGGTGCTGGGCATCTTCATCATGTACGGGATGAAGAAGGTCTTCGGCGCGCCGGAGGCGGCTGCGGACAACTTCACGCCCTTCTTCCCCATGGGAACTGGCGGCGTCATCGTCGCCATGGGGCTCACCTTCATCGCCTTCGAGGGCTACGACCTCATCGCCACCGTGGCCGAGGAGATCAAGGAGCCCGAGAAGAACATCCCCAAGGCCACCTTCATCGCCCTGGGCGTCACGGTGGTCATGTACCTCCTCATCCTGTTCGTGTCCCTGGGGGCGCTCACCCCCGAGCACGGCACGTCGTGGGAGTTCCTGGGACAGTACGGTGAGACGGCCATCGTGCGGGCGGCGGAGGACTTCATGCCTGCCTTCGGCGTGGCGCTCATCGTCTTCGGAGGCCTGTTGTCCACCACTTCGGCGCTGAACGCCACGGTCATGGCCTCGTCCCGGGTGGCCTTCTCCATGGCCCGGGACAACTGGCTACCCCGGGAGATGTCCACCATCCACCCGGTCCGGCGGACCCCTCACGTGGCCATCATCGTGACGGGCGTCCTCCTCCTGGTCATGGCGCTTACGCTGCCCCTCGAGGCGGTGGGGTCCGCGGCGAGCCTCATTTTCCTCCTCACCTTCGCCCTGGTGAACCTCTCGGTCATCGCCCTGCGCAGGAAGGCGCCGGAGATACCCCGACGGTACCGGGTGCCCTTCTATCCCTTCACCCCCATCCTGGGGATCGTCCTCAACGTCTTCCTGGCACTCTACCAGTTCACGTTCCAGCCCTTGGCCTGGTACGTGACCGCGGGGTGGATCGTCCTGGGCCTGCTGGTCTACTTCGGCCACTTCGAGAAGCTGGCGGCGGGCGCCGAGCCTCAGGTGCTCATCCCCAGCGAGCGCCCCCTGGAGCAAGCGCTAGGCCTGTCGGTGGTGGTACCGCTGCACAACCCCGACAACGTCGGGACCCTACTGGACTTCGCTTGGCCCATCGCGAAGCTCCGGGGTCGGCGCCTGGTGGCGGTGACGGTGGTGCAGGTGCCCCGGCAGCTCCCCATCTACCAGGGGATGCGCTTCGTGCAGCACCGCGAGGGTCTCCTCCGGCGGGCCCGGGAGTGGGCCGCAGATCGGGGGGTGGAACTGGAGACCGACGTCGCCCTGGCCCACAACGTCCAACAGGGTATTCTGGGCGTGGCAGAGCGCCAGCAAGCCGACGTGCTGCTCATGGGCTGGAAGGGCTTCACCAACACCCGTGAGCGCATCTTCGGCGAGGTCACCGACCAGGTGATCCGTCACGCCCCCTGCGATCTCATGGTCCTCAAGATCGCCGAGCAGAGGCAGTTCAGGCGGGTCCTCTTCCCCACGGCGGGAGGTCCCCACGCCCGCCTGGCTGCAGAGTTCCTGAGCGCCCTGGCCGAGGCCTGGGGAATGACGGTGACGGCGACGTACGTGGTGCCTCCCGATGCGCCTGCGCAGCAGCGCAGGGAAGCCGAGCAGTGGATCGACAAGACGCTGACGCTGGTGGACTCCGCGCTGCCTGTGGAGCGGAGACTGGTGGAGGCCAATTCCGCCGCCGGGGGGATCACCAAGG
>JAJDNC010000036.1 GCA_022340865.1 Gemmatimonadota bacterium | reverse complement strand
CTGGAGAGCATCTGGCTGATAAAGTGCTGGAGGCGTGGGCCCTGGCGGAGGAAGCCATCGAAGCGTTCCCCCACGTCTCCGCCCTCTACTCCATGTACGGCTTCGTCTGGTACCGCCTGTGGGCCCGGCCCCTGGTCCCGGACATCGAGGCCATCCCCCCCGAGGAGCGGGCGTACTACCAGGACCACATGTGCACCACACCCCACAATCCCAACAACGTAGACCTGGCCCGGGACGTCCTCTTCCAGCTCGCCACGGTGCGGAGCGCCCGGGAAGCCATGGAGCGCATGGATGCCCACGTGTGGGCGCCTCTGGACCGGGCCATCGCCCTGCTGAGCGATGTCCGCGAGGAAGCCGCCTCCTCCCTGGGCCCGGGCAACGTGGTGGACGACCAGCTCGTGCGCTTCCGGGCGCTGCGCTGCTGGCTCACCACCCAGCGGAGCGTGGCCGCGTGGATCGCCGGCGTGGGCGGGTACATGGAGGCCACCACCGACGAGGAGCGGTCCAGGGCACGGACGCTGGTCCGGGAGATGATGGAGGAGGAGTTGGAGAACTCCCGGCGCCTCCTGGACCTCCTGGACTCGGGGGTGGACTTCATGGCCACCACGGACCAGGGGGAGACGCCCCTCATCTACGGGGAGAACCTCCGGGAGTCCGTCCGCAAGCGCATGGCCCTCATGGAGGCCCACCGGGACGACGAGCCCTTCATCGACCCGGCGTACATGGAGCGCCAGGCGGGACTTCCCGCCACAGTGCCTTAGAGGAGTTCCGGTCCGAAGCCGGTGGATGCTCGTTGGTCGGCGTCACGCATACCCGAGACGGGCGCTCCCGAGGCCCATCGGCCTATGGCGTCGCTCGATGAGTCGCTGCACGCTCGGCCATGGCGACTCCGGCCAAACGACTCTTCCGGCCCCCACCAGCACCGGCCCGGCCCCCGCATCGGGCGACGTCACCCACGTACCGCCTGCGTCGGCCCACCGCCACGCCGCTCTACCCGGTCGTCCAGCACCACCTGGAGACCTTCCTCGCCCGGGCTGCCGAAGCCGACCCCCTGGGCAATGGTGTCCCCTGGTGGGTCGAGAAGGATTTCCGAGCCTACCTGCGCTGCGGCTTCCTCGCCCACGGGTTCGCGCGCGCCCGCTGTGAGGACTGCGGCCACGAGCGGCTGATACCTTTCTCCTGCAAGGGCCGGGGCATCTGCCCCTCCTGCAACACCCGGCGCATGGCCGAGCTCGCCGCGCACCTCACGGATCACGTTCTGCCCCACCTGGCCGGGCGCCAGTGGGTGCTCTCGCTCCCCAAGCGCCTACGTCCCTTCCTGCACCGCAACCCTGACATCGCAGGCGCCGTCCTCCGGATCTTCCTGCGCGCGGTTCGCACCACGCTCCGCCCCGCCTGTCCCGGTGCCCCCCTCGACGCCCAGCTCACCTACTGGGCGGCTGGACGCCTTCTCGAACCCCTGCCCGAGGGCTTCGCCACGGTCGCGCCGGATCTGGCCGTCGAGATCGTCTCTCCGAGCAACACCGTGTCAGAGGTGGCGGACAAGGTGCACGCGTACCTCGCCGCCGGGGCCCGGATGGTGTGGGTCGTCGACCCGCGCTGCCGCTCCGCGACCGTCTACCGGTCGCGGGACGACATCTGGATCCTCACCGAGGAGGAGGCGCTCGACGGTGGGGAGGTCCTGCCTGGGCTCAAGGCCCCGCTGGCGGAGGTGCTGGCGTAGGCCAGCGACTTATTTGCTGCCCGCTTGCTGCGCCGAAGGGGTTCATGTCGTCGGGCGTGAGCACCTCCCGCCCGGCCGCCAATCCATCGTCAGCCCCTCCGGCGCCGTGAACGTGGGCACCTGAGCCGCAACCACCTGTCCGGAAAACCCTTGACAGGCACGGGGCGGGGCTAGTAGCGTGTTAGCTGTCCCCCTCGTCCTGCCCGCCGAATCCTGCCCATACATCCTGTGGGTACCTGCCGTCGGTGGGCATCATGGCAAGCACTTCACGCAGCAAGCAACGGTTCGGGTTCGCGATTGTGGCTTCTCTCGTCGCGGTGCCAGTCCTGCAAGCCGGTTGTCGGGACGACCTCTCACCCTCCGCAGCTTTGCCAAGCCAGAGCTACTCCACGGCCAGAGCTGCCACCGCTGCCCCAATCGGCGACCACTACCGATCAAGCGACGAGTTCTTCGCAGCGATCGACCAAAGGAGTCCAGGCTTCGGCGGGCTCTACCTCGATGCCTCGGGCTCTCCAGTAGCGTGGGTCGTCGATTCGACGCAGGAGGCTGCCGTTTCAGGTCTGCTCGCGCCTACCCTGGCCGCCCGCCGTCTAAGCGCGCAGCGCCTGTCCTTCAAGAAGGCGGTGTACAGGTGGACGGATCTCCTGAAGTGGAAGATCGCGGCCGTGCCAATACTGTCCATTGCCGGCGTCGAGACACTCGACATCGACGAGACACAAGACCGTCTGTTGGTCGAGGTATCCTCGGACGGTGGTCAACAGCTTGCGGCAGAGCGCTTGGCTTCCCTGGGGGTGCCGAAGGGCGCGGTTGTCTACCGCAAGGGGTCGGCACCGGTGCCGCTGGTATCACTGTCCGATCGGATGCGGCCGATTGCCGGTGGCATCGAAATCACGCGCCCAATCGGCTCATACAACGATTATTGCTCAACCGGCGTCAATGTCGACTACGATGGGGTTGAGACGGTGGCGACCGCGGCGCATTGCACGGAGCATGTCGGCTCGGTCTCCCAGTACAGCAAGAACTTCTATCAGCCGACGTCCGGGAGCGGCAACCATTTCGGCGAAGAGTATGTCGATCCGCCATTCTTCACGCGA
The DNA here is from genome assembly GCA_022340865.1 of Gemmatimonadota bacterium. Taxonomy (GTDB): domain Bacteria; phylum Gemmatimonadota; class Gemmatimonadetes; order Longimicrobiales; family Gaopeijiaceae; genus SZUA-318. Next base: position 5,600 of record JAJDNC010000036.1, on the reverse strand, counting down.
GACGAGAGCGAGTTCTGCCCGACGGGCTACGACTGCCGATGGAGCGATGCCGCCCTCCTCCAGTACGATGACACGGTCGACTGGGACTTTGGGCATATCGCCCGCACGACGTCAAGTGGTCAGTGGAGCGGCTCCACTACCATCAATTTCCTGCGGCCAACTTTCGCGATTACAAGCAAAGCGCAGTGGCCTTTTGAGGGTGAAACACTGAACAAGATCGGATATCGGACGGGTTGGACGGTGGGAACCGTCACTCAGACCTGCCAGTACACCGAGCAGTTTACCGGGTCCCTGCATCAGGACGACTGGTTCTTGCTCTGCTATGACAAGTTCGCTGCCGGGGCCAAGGCGGGCGACAGCGGCTCTCCCGTATTCAAGACGCTGGGCGGTGACAGCGTCCGCCTCTATGGCATTCTCTTCGGGGGCGACTCCACCACCTATGCCGCATTCGCCAATATGGCGAATATCGAGAACGACTTCGGCTTTGCCCTGGACGTGACGATCGCTCCACCGGAGCCGCCGGACCCGCCCGTCGTCAGCATCAGCGGACCCAGCAGGATCAAGCCGGGAGCCACGTGCACCTGGACGGCCGTTGTCACACAGGGCGATCCGCCATTCGTATACGAGTGGAAGAACCAGAATGCGGTGGTCTCCGACTCGGCGAGCTATTCGGGGGGACGGCTGTCCGGATCCCCGAACCCGTTCACGCTGACGTTGACCGTTACGAACGCTGGCGGGTCTGACACGGACCAACTCGTCGTACACGAAGATGCCGCGGCGATGATCTGTTTTCAGTAGGACATGTTTGGGCGAGGGCCTGGAAAGGAGGTGAGAGGATGGTGTCGAACAATGTCAGAGGGATCCGATCCCTGGCCACCCGCACCGCGGCGGCCCTGCTCGCGTCGGTCGGAGTGGTCGCTTGCGCACAACTGGTGGAAGCGCCCGTCTTCGGTCAGGGTGAATTCACCAACTGCAACGCCGAGGACGGCATCCAGATCTGTATCGATCGATCCGAATACCATGCGCTGGATCCGGTCGTGTTCACGATCTCCAACGGTCAGACGCGGGACGTCTTCGAGGACGTGTGCGGCGGGGAGATCGAGGGTCGAGCCTCACCGCAGGACCCGTGGGGCAATTTCAGCTCCGGCACCGTCCGGATGTGCAATGGCTGGGTGTCCAACCATCAGGATGTCCTCGAGACGATGGTCCCGCTCCCCCGGGGCGAGCTGGTCACCGACACCCTCGTTCTGAGCTACTGGGCCGATCCGGGCCAGTGGCACCTGTTGATCAATGTGGTCGGCGCCGACGGCCTGTCGATCCGGGACCATCCGTTCGGCTCGCCGGTGTTCCAGGTGGTGGAGTAGAGATCGCTCCCAACGCCCAATCCCTGTACGCTAACGAACCCACCGGGAGGATGTGAGGCAACTGGGCGTTCCCGGAGATGCCGCGGCGACGATCTGCATGCAGTAGGACGTGTTTCGGCGAAACTCCGGAGAGGGGGGTGGGAAGATGGCACCAGCCGATGTCGGGGGAATCCGAGCAGGGCCGCCGCACCGCGGCGGCCCTGCTTGCGGCAGCCATGAACGGCGAGAAGCTGGTCACGAACGCCGAGTTCCTGCGCTTCGCTGCCCACTATGGGTTCAAGGTCCGGGCCTGCCGGCCCTATCGAGCCCAGACCAAGGGCAAGGTCGAGCGCCCGATCTTCTACGTCCGGGACAACTTCATCTACGGCCGCGAGTTCCTGAACGACGCCAACCTGGACGCTCAAGGCAGCTGGAGAACTCCCGCCGCCTCCTTGACCTCCTGGACTCGGGGGTGGACTTCATGGCGACCACGGACCAGGGGGAGACACCCCTCATCTACGGACAGAACCTCCGGGAGTCCGTCCTGAAGCGCATGGCCCTCATGGAGGCCCACCGGGACGACGAGCCCTTGGGAAGGCCCGCATGAACTCCCGGGAGCGCATGCTGGCGGCCCTGACGGGGAATCAGCCCGACCGCCTTCCCGTCACCACCCACCACCTTATGCCCTGGTTCCTCAAGACCTACCTGGACGGCATGGGCGAGGCGGACTTCTTCCAGCGCTTCGGGCTGGATCCCATCCGCTGGGCCTTCGACCAGCGTCCGGACGAGAGCCGGGGGGAGTACTGGAGCACGCCCCGGGTGCGGCACGGGGACGGGTACGAGCATGTGGGCTCCCGTTGGATCGTCTCCGACGACTGGCGCATCGAGGAGCACGACGTGCCCGGAGCGGCGAACACCGTCCGCTACGACATGATCACCCCGGGGGGCACCCTCTCCATGGTCCTGGAGCACGGCCCCCAGACCGACTGGGTGCTGGAGCGTCCGGTGAAGGAGAAGCGCGACATCGACCTCCTCCGGCGTTACGCCCCCTGGGGGCGCTGCGACATGGAGACGGTCAACGAGAAGGCCGCCTCGGTGGAGGGGTGGGGGATCCTCCGGGGCGCCATCCCCGGCTTCCAGATCTACGGCCAGCCGGGATGCTGGCAGGACGCCGTCGAGCTCTTCGGGATCCAGGAGCTCATCATGGAGACCATGGACGATCCCGCGTGGGTGCGGGAGCTCCTGGACCTCCTCCGGGAGCGGAAGCTGGCGGGCATCGCCTCCATGGAGGGAGCCCGCTACGACCTCCTGGAGCTGGGAGGCGGGTCAGCCTCGTCCACCGTCATCTCCCCGAAGATCTTCGACGAGTTCGTGGCGCCCTATGACCGGGTGCTCATCGACGCCCTCCACCGGGTGGGGCAGCGCGTAGTCTACCATACCTGCGGGGGGATGATGCCCCTCCTGGAGCGCATCGCGGACATGGGCCCCGACGCCATGGAGACGTTCACCCCTCCGGCCCTCGGCGGAGACACCGACCTGGCCCGGGCCAAGGAGCGCATCGGAGACCGCGTGTGCATGATCGGGGGCTTCGACCAGCACACCTACTTCCGGGGATGCACCCCCGCCGAGACCCGAGCGGCGGTGCGGCGGTGCTTCGAGGCGGCGGGGGTGGGCGGGGGATACATCCTCTCTCCATCGGACCACTTCTTCGACGCCGACGTGCCCCTGCTGGAAGCCTTCGCCGAGGAGGCCCGGGCCTGTCGGTACTGAGGCACGGACAGTGGACCGTGGTGGACGGCGCCATCGGCCGCAGGCGCGAGGCCGTCAGCGCATCCTACACGCCGTCCCATCGACTGGAGGCACTGCCACACGCACATCCTACACGCTGGATGCCGACCTATCCCGGAAACGCCATGGCCTCCAGGAAGGCGTCGTTGAAGAGCGGGTGGCCCGAGAGCTCCACGTACTCGGCGTGATCGGGGATCTGAAACGCCGCCTCGCGCTCCCGGAAGGAGAGGAGGGCCGCCCGGGCCCCCTCGAGGGCGGCGTTTCCCACGCTCCGGACCACGGAGGGATCCACCTCGGGCACCAGCCCCAGGGCCCGGGCGGACGTCGGATCCAGCGCCGCGCCGAAGGAGCCCGCCAGGAAGACGTCGGCCAGGTCCTCCGGTCGTAGCTCGGCGTGGTGGAGGACGATGCGCACGGCGGCCGCCACCGCGGCGACGGCCGCCTGGAGCTCCCGGATGTCTCCCTGGCTCACGACGATCTCCCCCGTGACCCGGAAGCTCCGCCGGCTCCCCACGGTGGCGAGGCGGTGGGACAGCGGATGGCCGGGCGCCTCCGCCGCCGAGGCCAGCCGGCCCGTGGCGTCCAGGAGCCCGACCCGGCGCAGCTCGGCCAGCAGGTCCACCAGCCCCGTGCCGCAGATCCCCGTGGGCCGAAGCTCTCCGATGACGTCGAGGCGGAGGTCGTCCGGCGGGCCGTCGGACGGGAGGCCGCTCCGGGCCGGCCGGACCTCGGCTCCGGACGGTCGACGCAAAGCTCCGGCGCCACCCGCCACCACCTCCACGTGGGCAACGGCGCCCGGCACCGCCGGGCTGCCCCGGCGGATCCCCGCGCCCTCGAAGGCCGGGCCCGCCGGGGCGGAGGCCACCACCACGCTGCCCCCCCACCCCACCGCCACCTCGGTGTTGGTGCCCAGGTCCACGAGCAGACCGGGCGCCTCCCCGCGCACCACCCCCGTGGCGTGGAGCCCCGCCACCGTATCCCCGCCGGCGTAGGCCCCCACCAGCGGGAAGGTCACCACCCGCCCCCGGGGGTGGATGGCCAGGCCCAGCTCCGACGCCTCCAGGTCCCGGGGCTCCCGGAAGAGCGTGCGGAAGGGGGCCACCGCCAGGGGATGGGGGTCCATCCCCACAAGGAGATGGAGCATGATGGCGTTCCCTGTAACCACCGCCTCGAAAACGTCGGTGGGGGACGCGCCGGCCTCCCGGCACAGGGCGTCCACCAGCTCGTTCAGCGTACCCACCGCCATGCCCTGGAGGGTGCGCGTAGCCTCGGGTCCGTCGTGGGCGTACGCCGCCCGGGTGATGACGTCGGCTCCCACCGACGCCTGCCGGTTCACGCGGCTGGCCCTGGCCAGGTCCCGGCCGTCGGCCAGGTCCACCAGCACCGCGGCGGCGGTGGTGGTACCCAGGTCGAAGGCCACGCCCAGAGGAGCGCGGGACGCCGAAGGCCAGGGGGCGAGGACGCGGGAGCCGTGGACGACGGAGGGAGCGCCCTCGGCTTCCTCCACCCGGACCAGGGGCTCCACGACGATGGCCCGCCGCAGCCCCTCCACCGCGGCCCGGGGATGCGAAGGCAGCGGGTCCACGGCGCAGGTGGCGTCCCCATGCAGGGAGTGACGGCAGGCCAAGCGCCATCCTTCCCCGATGAGGCCGGGCGAAAGCAGATCCCGATCCTCGTCGGCGACGGGCGCCCGCCCTTCCAGGATGCGCACCCGGCACTCCCCGCAGGTGCCGAAGCCCCCACAGGTGGAGGCCACGGGGACGTCCGCCCAGGCCGCAGCGGCCAGCAGGGTCGTGCCCGGCGCGACGCGGGCCACGCGGCCGGAAGGCTCGAAGCGGACGGAGATCTCCGGGGGGCTGTGCTCCTCCGTCATCCCGCCCATCCGGGCAGCGTCGGCATCTCACCGGCCTCGTACGCCGCGCGCAGGGCGCCGGCGAGCCCCTCCACCCAGTGCAGGCGTCCGCCGGAGGTCTCGGTGATCCGCACCGCTTCGTCGCCCCAGACCAGGGGCGCCACGCCCGACCGCTCCAGGGACTCCACGATGGCCACATGGGGCCGAGCCGTCTCCAGGCCGCAGGGGGGGAAGGCCACGGCTGAGCCATCACTGCCAGTCCCAGCTTCCCCGCCGTCTGCATCTCCCTCACCTCCCCAGCCTCCCGTCCGTGACCACCTCCGGACGGCCTCCACGCTCTCCCACAGCTTCCGGACCTGGGGGCTGGCGTCGGGGTGCGGGTATGTCCACACCCTCCCGTCCCGGTGCCGGGCCGTCATGGGCTCCGTCCCACCAGGATACGTGACCGTCCCCTCCTCGAGCTCCAGGGTGAACCTGGGATCGACGGCCTCCCCCTCGGCGATGGCGTGGGACACCAGGAAGAGGATCTCCGCCCCGCTGTCCGTGGCCAACCGGACCGCCGCCGTGTCGAAGGTCTCGATGTCGTTGGCTCGAGCCAGGCGCGCGTCCATGAGGAG
>JAJDNC010000146.1 GCA_022340865.1 Gemmatimonadota bacterium | reverse complement strand
GTCGGCGTAGGAGTAGTTGTGGTCCGCGGTGAGGATCGTCCGGGTCTGCCGGGTGGCGAGGTTGATCACCTTCAGCACCACCCGGTTCTCCAGGTACGCGACCTCCTTCCCGTCGGGGGAGAAGGTCGGCTGGTACTCCTCTGCGGTGGTGGCCACCACCGGCTTCTCGTCGAGGACGGTGGAGGCGAAGAAGTACGGCTCGTCCTTCTGGTCGATAGTCGTCATGTACACGTTCCAGCTGCTGTCGCGCTCGGCGGCGTACACGAGGGACCTGCCGTCGGGGCTGAACTGGACGCTCCGCTCCTGCCAGGGCGTGTTCGTGACCCGCTTCGTGCGGCCGGTCTCGACGCTGGACACGAAGATCTCGCCCCTGAACACGTAGGCGAACTCCTTCCCGTTGGGCGACAGCGTCGCCTCGGTGAAGTCCTTGTCCACGGGGATCACCTTGTCCGTGGCCCTGCGGCCGTCCTCGGAGATCTGGATGGCCACCTTCTCCGGGTCGGCGCCGGGGGCCATGGTGTAGATCTCGCCGTCGTACCCGAAGCAGAGGACGCCGGTGGTCGCCAGGGAGAGGAAGCGGACCGGGTTGCGGGTGAAGTGCGTGACCGGCGTGCGTTGCGTCGGGTTGCCGAGCGTGCTCCGGTAGACGTTGAACGAGCCGCTCTCCTCGGTGAGGTAGAAGAAGGCGTCCCCGTCGACGTCGAAGACGGGGTTTCTGTCCTCCCCGGCGAACTGCGAGAGCTGGCGATACTCCTTCGTCCCCGTGTCGTAGACCCAGACGTCACGGGTGACGCTCGACGTGGCGTGCTTGCGCCACTCGCTCTCGTAGCCCTTCACGTCCTCGTAGATGAGCTTGTCGCCCGCGGGGTTCACCGTGGCGTTGATGGCCGGCACGGGGAGCACCATGGACACGCGCCCGCCCGTCACCGGCACCGACCAGAGCTGCGTCATGAGGCTGATGGGGAACTGGGCGTTGGTCACCAGCTCCTGGCGGTACGCCGAGAAGAGCACCGCCTTGTCGTCGGCGGTGAAGGAGCTCGGCACCTCCTTGGTGGAGTTGAAGGTGAGGCGCGTGGCGCTCCCGCCTTCGGCGGGCATGACGAAGACGTCGAAGTTGCCGTACCGGTCCGACGCGAACGCGATGGAGCGCCCGTCGTGGCTCCACACCGGGGCGTACTCGTAGGACTCGCCCAGGGTGAGGGGATGGGCCTCACCCCCAGCCGCCGGGACCGTGTAGATGTCGCCCTGGTAGCTGAACGCGATGGTCTGCCCGTCGGGCGAGATGGCCGGGTAGCGGAGCCAGAGCGGCGCGTCGGCGGCCTGAGGCGTGGCTGCCGCGGTAGCCGCGAGGCAGAGAGCGGTGAGGAGCGTGACGGCGAAGAGCCGGCGAGCTACACGCGTGGAGGTGCCCATGTTCGTCGTTTCCGTCTGGGGGGTGTTCAACCGCGAATCCGTGGGCGGGCAGTCAACTACAAACGTGGCGGAAGGGTGCCGCGTTGGCCAGAAGAGGGAGGGTGCCCGCGGCGGTCCCCGGCCCGCTCTCGCCTGTCCCTCTCCGCTTGATGGGCGGCGGACGTCCCGCCATTATCGCCCTCGACCCGCCGGACCCCCCGGCGGGAGGTCTTCGACCGGAGGCCAGCATGCCGCATCGCCCCACTCTCCGCAGGCACGCCGGCCTGGGCGCCGCCGTCCTGCTCGCCGGCGCCTACACGGCTCTTCCGAACCCCGTGGCGGCCTCGGGACGACCGGCCATCGCGCCCGCCCCCGCGGACACCGGCATCGTCATCACCGACACCACCATCGCCGCACGGGACGGCGTGCCTCTGCACGCGCGCATATGGCGCCCCGACGCGCCGGCGGCGCGGCGTCCCACCATCCTCACGCTGACGCCGTACACGGCCGACGACGCCGAGGAGTACGCCAGCTATCTGGCCCGGTACGGGTACGTGTACGTCAACGTGGACGTGCGCGGCCGCGGCGGGTCGGGGGGCGTGTTCTGGCCGTTGGCCCAGGACGGGCCCGACGGAGCGGACGTGGTGGCATGGATCGTTCGACAGCCGTGGAGCGACGGCCGCGTCGGCATGCGGGGGGGCTCCTACCGCGGCATGACCCAGTGGCAGACCCTGGCCCAACACCCTGCCGGCCTCGCCACCATCGTGCCCACGGCCGGGGTGTATCCGGGCTGGGACTACCCGAACCCCAACGGCATCTTCATGAGCTACGTGGCCCGCTGGCTGGGCTTCGTGCAGGGGCGCGCGTCGCAGGAGAAGCTGTTCGCGGACAACCGGTACTGGCAGTCCCGCTACTGGCTCATGTACGAGAAGGGACGGCCGTTCTCCGACCTGGCCACGCTCACCGGGATCAAGTCACGCGTGTTCGACCAGTGGATCCGGCACCCCGGCTTCGACGCCTACTGGCGCGCCATGAGCCCCGACAGCGCCGCCTACCGCGCCATCGACGTGCCCATCCTCACCATCACGGGCGACTTCGACGGCGACCAGGACGGCGCCATGCGCTACTACCGCGAGGCCATGCGCTACGAGACCCCGGCGGCGAGGGCCGAGCACTACCTGGTCATCGGGCCCTGGAACCACCCGGGCACGCGGCACCCGCAGAAGGAGCTCGGGGGCCTGAGATTCGCCGACACCGCCGCCATCGACATGAACCACCTCCACCTCCAGTGGTTCGACCACGTGTTCCGGGGCGCGCCCCTGCCTCCGTTCCTCGCCGATCGCGTGGTCTATTACGTCATGGGCGAGCACGTCTGGAAGTCCGCCCCTTCCCTGCAAGCCGTGGCTGATACCACGCGCGCCTGGTACCTGCAGCCCGCCCCCGGCGGCTCGGAGGACGTGTTCCATTCGGGCACCCTGGCGGTGGCCGTGCCGTCTTTGGCCGCCCAGGACACCTTGCGCTCCGATCCACGCATCAGGCTGACTCCCCGAGAGATGATGCAGGGCGGCGGGGGCTACATGTCTCCCGGCGCCGCCTTCGCCTTCGGCCCCAAGCTCATCTACCAGAGCGCGCCGCTGGCACAGGCGCTCGAGGTCTCGGGCTGGATGCACCTCGACGTGTGGCTGTCCATGGACGTGCCCGACATGGACCTGGGCGCCGCCGTGTACGAGGTGACGCCCAACGGTGGAAGCATCTACCTGGGGGACTCGGAGATCCGGGCCCGGTACCGGCGCGGCATGGACCGGCCGCCCGAGCTCGTGCGATCGGGCGCCGTCCAGCGCTACCGCTTCGACCGGTTCCACTGGTTCTCGCGCCGTCTGGAGAAGGGGA
>JAJDNC010000145.1 GCA_022340865.1 Gemmatimonadota bacterium | reverse complement strand
AACGAAGTAGGGGCTGGTGAGCACGATCCGCTCCCGCGCCTCGTCGATGGCCGCGACCAGGAGGTCATGGATGGCGTCGACCCGGTCGGTGGGGCCGGACGGTACGACCTGGAGGGGAGCCCGTCCCTCGATGCACGGGTCGGGAAAGAGGTCCTCGGGCGGGAGCGCCCCCCCGGTGTTGTAGCGCCAGTCCTCGTCGAAGACGATCTGCATCTGCAGGACGGCGGGACCCGTCACGCGCACCACCAGCTCGCGCCAGGGGGTGCGCCTCGAGGCGATAGGGGCGTCGGCGTCCATGATGTTCATCGAACCGGTGTAGGCTACGCGCCCGTCCACCACCGTCAACTTGCGATGGTTGCGTATGTCCAGAGGGTGCAGCTTGAGCGCAAGAGAGGGAAGGGAGAGGACCTTGCGCACGTCGACGCCCGCTTCCCGGAGCCGGGGAGCGAGCTTGCGATGGAAGCCCCACGATCCAATGGCGTCGGCCAGCACGCGGCACGTGACGCCTCTCTCCGTCGCGCGCTCGAGGGCTTGCACGACGGCGCGTCCGGTGTCGTCGGTCTCGATGATGTAGTAGAGCAGGTGGACGTGGTGCTCCGCCCGGTCGATGTCTTCGATCATCCGACGCACGGTGGACGCGTCGCCCGCCGTCACCTCCACCCGGTTACCGCCCAACGCCGCGAAGCCCCCGAGACGGCGGATGAGCGTGCCGAGCTCGGCGTGCTCGGGGGGCAGGGAGGGCTCGACGGCCCAGGGCTCCTGGAAGCGCAGACGGTCTCCCGTCCGGCTCGCGTCGAGGATGGCACGGTGGCGGCGGGCGCGGCGCATGGGCCGATGCTCGGCGCCCAGCAGATAGAGCACGGGCCCGATCCACGGGAGCGCGAAGATGACGGCGAGCCAGCTGAGGGCGGACGTGAGGCCGCGCCGACGGGCCACCACCGGGACCAGGACGATGGCGAGGATCCACCCGCTGATCAGATAGGCTTCCACGAGCGTGCCCCCCTCCTGTCCGCTGCCCGCCGCCCGCCATTCCGTGCTTCTGTGGCACCCCGTCTCTCCGCGGGAGATCCGCCGCGCCCTCCTCGTCGTTCGACCAGGGGCAGGGTCGCCGCCCCGGGAGACGATCCCCCGGGACGGTCCCCGTCGGTACTCAGCCGCCCACGTTGTCCGTGGACTCGATGAACTTCGCGACCGAGTCGTGAAGATGCTTCAGCGACGGCACATGCGCGTACACCATGTGGCCGGACTGGTAGAACTCGTACGAGATGTTCTTCTGGAGCCGGCGCTCCATGGGCAGGTGCCGCATCGTGTACTCCGCGGCGTAGAAGGGCGTGGCCAGGTCGAAGTAACCCGCGTTGAGCAGCACCTTGAGGTTCGGGTTGGTCTTCATGGCGTTGGCCAGGTCCAGCATGACGTTGGGTGCGATGGGCAGGGCGAACGGCGCGCCCGGGGGCTGGTGGAGGAAGTTCCACCCGTGCGACCACAGGTTCACCTCGGGCCGGTAGGTCATCCCCTCCCCGAACTTCAGGTCCTTGCGGACATAGTCGTTGAACAGAGAGACATACGCCGAGCTGATGGCCGAAGCCTGCGGATCGTAGGACGCCGCCTCGCTGAGCGGGTCGAGGGTCGGCCCCGTGAAGCGGGTGTCGAGGCGGCCCACCGTCGACTCGTCTTTTCCGAGCAGCTCCTTCGTGAACTCCCCGCCGCTCACCCGCAGGTCCGCCTTCATCAGGTAATCGACCGGGAGGCCGATGTACTGGTGCATCTTCTCGGCGACCGAGCGCATGGCGGTGGAGTCCAGCGCCGCCCCCTGGTCCAGCGCCTGCTGATAGGGTCCCATCGCGAAGCGCTCGACCTCCTTCACGAAGGGCTCCAGCTCGGCGGGCCGGTTCGGGAGGGCGTGGTGGTACCAGGCCGTGGCCGCGTAGGTGGGCAGGGCGAGCTCGTAGGAGAGGTCCATGCCCGGGTTCATCTGCGGCATATCGACGTCGCTGAGGTCGTAGCTCAGGATCTCCGAGAGGAGGATGACGCCGTTGAAGTCGGTGTCCTTCCCGTTCTCGAGGTCGTTGGAGAGCACGGCGGAGCGCGTGGTGCCGTAGCTCTCGCCGAACAGGTACTTGGGCGAGTTCCAGCGTCCGTACTCCGACAGGAAGCGCGTGATGAAGTTCGCGAACGACTCGGCGTCCGGATCCACGCCGTAGAAATCCTTGGAGGTGCCCACGCCGCCCTGGTCCTTGCCGATGATGCGGCTGAAGCCGGTGCCCATGGCGTCCACGAACACGAGGTCGCTGGCGTCGAGGAGGCTGTACTCGTTGTTCACCAGCTTGTAGGGCGCAGCGGCCGTGTGGCTGTGGTCGGCCGTGGTGACCCGCCGGGGCCCGAAGGCGCCCATGTGCAGCCACATGCTCGAGGAGCCCGGGCCGCCGTTGTACAGGAAGGTGATGGGCCGGGTGGCGGGATCGGCCCCCTGCTCGAAGTAGGCGACGTAGAACATGCTGCCGGTGGGCTTGTCCTCGTCGTTCTTGAGGATGATCGTGCCGGCCACGGCCCGGTAGGAGATCTGCTTGCCCTCCACGGTGACCGTGCCGTGCGTGGTGGACTGCTGGGGCTGGACCGACGACTTCTTCGCCGCCGCGCCCGCATCCGCTGGCTTCGTCTGGGCTGCGGATGCGGCCGGCGAGAGAAAGGCGCAGGCGGCGACCAGCGCCGCGAGTGTCGCGAAGCGCCTCATAGTGACTTCTCCTGTGCTCGATGAGCTCGATCGATAGGAATGGCGCCCCGGGTGATAGGGCCGGGGCGGGGTACGATACGCCCGGGGAGCCCGAGAAGGTCCGGCACTGAAAGCGCTACTCCTGTCGGAATTACCGCGAGCCCCGCCGGACTCCTTCGGGGGCCGGCCGGAGGTGCCCCGAGGTCGGAGCTCGCCCGCCCCGCGCTTGCCTCCGCGCCGCCGAGGCTGCACTGTCGGCCGACTCCAAACCCGCTCGGAGGCCTGGCATGGGGGGACTGGTCCTGTCGTTGTCGGTGGTCGCGGACGGCCACTCCAGCATCGCGACGCTGGGCTGGGCCGACCTGCTGATCATCGGCCTGTATTTCGCGCTGGTGCTGGGGATCGGGTACTACCTGGTGCACTTCACGAAGACCGGCGACGACTTCTTCCTCGCCGGCCGGAAGATGACCGCATGGATCGCCGGTCTCGCGTTCATCTCCGCGAACCTCGGCTCCCTGGAGCTCATGGGCTGGGCCGCCTCGGCCTACCAGTACGGCATCCTCGCCGCCCACTGGTACTGGATCGGGGCGATCCCGGCGATGCTCTTCCTCGGCATCGTCATGATGCCGTTCTACTACATCTCGAAGACCCACTCCGTACCGGGCTACCTCAAGCTCCGGTACGGCGAGGCGGCGAGCATGCTGTCCGCGATCTCGTTCGCGTTCATGACCGTGCTGATGAGCGGCGTGAACATGTTCGCCATGGCCCTCGTCATGAAGGTGGTCGTCGGCTGGAACCTGAACTTCAGCATCTGGGTCTCGTCGATCACGGTGATGATCTACGTCGTGCTGGGCGGGCTGCTCTCGGCGATCTTCAACGAGGTCCTGCAGTTCATGCTCATCTGGCTCGGCGCGCTCCTGGTTCCCATCATCGGCCTGATCGAGGTGGGCGGCTGGAGCGGCATGGTGGCCAAGATCCACCAGAACGTGAGCGGCGACTACACGCACATGTGGAGCACGCTGGGCCACTACACCGCCAACCCGATGGGCATCAACTGGATCGGGATCGTCTTCGGCCTCGGGTTCGTGATCTCGTTCGGGTACTGGACCACGGACTTCCTGGTGGTCCAGAGGGTCCTGTCGGCCCGCGATCTCCGATCCTCCAAGATGGCTCCCATCATCGGCGCGGGCTTCAAGATGATGGTGCCGTTCATCGTCATCCTGCCCGGGCTCCTCGGCCTGGCCGTCATGCCGGGGCTCGTCGGACAGTCCACCGCCACTGCGACGGGGGGCGCGAGCTACAACGAGATCCTGCCGCTCATGATGGCGCGCTACCTGGGGCCCGGGCTTCTCGGTCTCGGCATCACGGCCCTCATCGCGGGCTTCATGTCGGGCATGGCGGGTAACGTGAGCGCGTTCGCCACGGTGTGGACGTACGACATCTACAGGCCGATCCACAACGCGTTGACGCGCAGGGATGCGAGCGACGCCCACTACGTGCGGGTCGGACGCTGGACCACGTTCCTGGGCGTCATCGTGAGCATCGGCACCGCGTACCTCGTGGAGCAGTCCGCGAGCATCATGGACTACGTCCAGGCGCTGTTCAGCTTCTTCATCGCGCCCCTGTTCGGGACGATCATCCTCGGGATGCTCTGGAAGCGCATGACCGCGGCGGGGGGATTCTGGGGACTGCTCGCGGGGATGGGCTCCTCCATCGGGATGTGGCTCTGGGTACGGCTCGACCCGGCGGCCCTGAGCGTCATTGCCGGCTCGCCCGACGCGAAGGCGATGGCCGAGGACATGTACCGGGCGCTCTGGTCGTGGATCATCTGCGTCGTGGTGACGGTGGTGGTCAGCTACCTGACGAAGCCCAAGCCCGAGGCCGAGCTGGTGGGTCTGGTGCGGGGCTGCACGGAGATCCCGTCCGAGGGGCACCTGCCGTTGACGAAGAAGCCGATCTTCTGGGCCGGGATCGTCTTCGCCGCCTTCGTCGTCCTCCAGATCATCTTCTGGTGAGCCGCACGGGCACAGCGAGGGAATGACGGATGACTGACGACAACAGGATCTCGATCTGGTTCTTCATCGGCTCGCTGCTGGCGGTCTACGGCGTCATCATCGTCGCGGTGAGCATTCCGGCGCTCCTCAACCCCGCCGACCAGCCCGACGTGGTGCTGCCGGGCCTGCACGCCGGCATATGGTGGGGCGCGCTCCTCGTGGTGCTGGGCGTGATGTACGTCATCGTGTTCTGGCCCTGGAAGAAGAAGGCCGACGAGCAGAGCTGAGCGCGGCCTTCAGCGACGCCCCCATTTCCCGACGGCGGTCTCCACGGCCTGATAGACCATCACGGCCCGCGTCGAGTCCATGACGATGATCGGCAGGCCCGGGGTCGTGGGGGCCAGTCGTGCGGGCAGGTCCGTCACGGGCTCGTCGAAGAGCATGCGGTAGATGGTCAAGGCGGCGACGAGGGAGCCGAGCGTCGAGGGATGGAATCCGTCGGGCCCGTAGAGCGCGGCGTGGGCGTCCAGGCTCCACAGCTCCATCCATGCCTCACCCGCCGGAATGAAGATCCCGTCCACGGCCTCCGCTGCGTTGGAGTACGACGTCCGGACGGCGGGAAACGCCGTGGCCTGTCTCGCCTGCTCGGGCCAGACCATGAAAAGGGCCGAGCGGCCGCCGACGGCACGGACCGACTCGTCGAGCTTCTGGGTCCAGTCCCGGAGGTAGATCTGATTCTCCGGAAGCGAAGAGGGTCCCTCCTGCATGACCACCACGTCCGGTGCCAGTCGCGAGATGATGTCCGGCGCACCGGCGTACCAATGATCTTCGAGGCTGAAGTTCGGCGACGAGATGTCGGCCTGGGCGAGGTCGTGACCCGAGGCCTCCGCGATGGTCTGGACGATGGCGGGCAGGCGGTTCACGAACGTCAGGCTGTTTCCGACGAAGAGCACCCGCAGCTCCGCCTCGGGAAGCTCGATCTGGGCCTGACCGGGGACATCCAATCCGCTGGGGGAGATGCATGCCGCCGACCCTACCAGGGCCAGGCATGCCACCACCTTTCCGAACATGCTCCTGCCTCCCGGGACGGGGCGCGGGCCGCGGCAGGTACGTCCGGCGCCGGATGAGCGCATTCTGAGATCCTGTATCCCAGTCATACGCCGCGGGGACTCGAGCCTGACACCCTCCGACGGGCGGGTGACCGCGATCCCCGTGGCACGGCGCGGGCCGCGCGAGCGACACACGGCCTCGCGGGGCGTGGAGCGAAAGCGTCGGGGTCTGGAGCGGTTCGTCGTCATTGCGCCGAAGACGCGGGGTCCCGACCTTGCCCGCTTCCCCAACCCCCCGTCCATGGCATCCAAACGCACGCTCACCGAGCGCCTCGACGCGATCAACGAGTACGATCGCCAGCCGGTGCCGGATTCCAGGCTCCAGGGCCCCAGCAGCTTCGCGGGCTTCTACGCCGGCGAGCACGTGGCCGGCACGGAGTTCGTCATCGGTCCGCTCTTCGTGGCGCAGGGGGTCTCCGCGGCCGACCTCTTCCTCGGTCTCCTGGTCGGCGATCTGCTGGCGGTGCTGTCGTGGACGTTCATCTGCGCGCCCATCGCCGTGCGGACGCGGCTCAACCTGTACTGGAAGCTGCGCAGGATCGTGGGGCCGAGGCTGCTCTTCCTGTACAACATCGTCAACGCCCTGATGTTCTGCTTCCTGGCCGGCTCCATGATCTCCGTGGCGGCCACCGCGGTGGGCATCCCCTTCCACATGGCGATGCCGGGGCTCAACGACCTCTATCCCAACAGCCTCGGCTGGGTGGTGACGGTGCTCGTCGTGGGGAGCGTCGTGACCGTGCTGGCGATCCTCGGCTTCGAGGAGATCGCGCACTTCTCCAAGGTCGCCTCGCCCTGGCTGTTCCTGGTGTTCGTCGCCTCCGGCGTGGCGGTTCTGCGCCAGCTCGGCGTGACGTCGATCCACGACTTCTGGCGTGTCGCCAACGAGAGGATCTGGACGGGCGTGCCCATGCAGGGCCGCGTCCACTTCACGTTCTGGCACGTCACCTTCTTCGCGTGGTTCGCCAACATGGCCATGCACCTCGGCATGGCGGACATGACGATCCTGCGCTTCGCGAAGAAGTGGCAGTACGGCCTGTTCAGCTCGTTCGGGATGTACCTGGGCCACTACGTCGCATGGATCGCCTCGGGGATCCTGGTGGCCCTCGCCCTCCTGCACGGCGGCCAGGTCGCCCCCGGCCCCATCGCGTACCTCGGCGCGGGCGCCTCGGGGCTCATCGCGGTGGTGCTGGCCTCGTGGACCACCGCGAACCCCACCATCTACCGGGCCGGTCTGGCCATGCAGACCATCACCCCCGACTGGAGGCGCTGGAAGGTGACGGCGGTGGTGGGAGCCATCACGACGTTGGCGGCCCTCTTCCCGGCCCTGATGATGCGCCTCCTCGATTTCGTGGCGCTCTACGGGCTCCTCCTCATGCCCATGGGCGCCGTCATCTTCGCCGACTACTGGATCCTCCCCCGGCTGGGCCTCCGCCAGGACTACGCCGAGTGGAGGAAGATCCTCTTCGCGTGGCCCGCCGCCCTCGCCTGGTTCGCGACGCTGGCGGCCTGCCTCCTGATCAATCGCGTCTGGGGGTTGCAGATCTTCTTCCTCGGCCTGCCCGGATGGTTCATCGCCACGGGCATCTACATCGGCGCGAGCTGGATCCAGCAGCGCTCGGCCGGGCCCACTCTCGTCGAGGAGCGCGCGTGAAGCCCTTCCTGAAGCTGATCTCGGCGGTGGGCCTGGCCCTGACGGTGGGCCCGGCGTTCCTGGTGTTCGCGGGCGTGATGACGTGGCACCGCTACGCCACCTGGATGCTCGTCGGCACGCTGCTCTGGTTCTTCAGCGCGCCGTTCTGGATGAAGCATCACGAGGAAGGGTCGATGTAGGGAGGGAGGGGCCATGGACACGAGCGAGCACGTCTACGGGGACGATCCGTCGGCAGGGCACGCCGACGTCCGCACGCGCCTGGCGGAGACGGACTACTCCTTCCTGGGCAACGGCCACGTCCTGGCGGCCGTGCAGCATTGCCGCTCCGGAGAAGGCACGCCTCTGGGGCTCCTGGTCCTGCATCCGGATCGTCTCGGACCCAAGCGGGCGTCTCTGACCCTCGACTCCGCGACGGGCCTGCAGGGCACCAGGGTGGGGCTCCGGGTGGGCGAGACCACCTGCTTCCCCACGCCGGCCGGGACCCGGGTGGCATGGGACGGCTCGGCGAAGACGCCCACGGTCCGCGCGCTCTGGCAGGGCGCGGCGGCCCGCGTCGAGGAGCGCTTCTCCTGCCCGCATCCCACCCGGCCCCGCATCGTCCGGGAGCTGACGGTCTCCTTCTCCGAGCCTCCCGGCGAGCCCGTGGCGCTGGTGACGGGGAACGAGGCGGCGGGGCCCGGGGGAAACGCCGAGCCCCGGGAGCCCGGGGATGCGTCTGAGGAGCCCGGCGCCCTCGTCCTCGACTTCGCGGGCACCGCGACGGCGGCGGCACGGCTGATCCACGAGGTGCGATGCGTGGACGGCGCGTGCCACGTGGTCACGGGGTGGGCCCCGGAGGCAGGGCCCGGTGTGGATCCGCACGCCACCGCCGACGGGTACTGGGAGACGTTGTCCACGTTCAGGAGCTCCGACGAGGGGCTGAACCACCTGTTCATGGCGGCTCGGAGGCAGCTTCCCGTGGTGGTGGATCACCGGGG
>JAJDNC010000128.1 GCA_022340865.1 Gemmatimonadota bacterium | reverse complement strand
GTACGACAAGCACTACCTGGTGCCCATGGTGGAGCGGGTGCCGCTGCTGCCGGCGAAGTGGCTCCGGCATCTCCAGTAATTCGGCAAGTTCGGGGTGGGGAAGGGGTGGCCTCTGGCCCGGGCGGGCGGCACCGCGTTCGCGCCCCTGATCTGCTACGAGTCCACGTATCCGGAGGGGGCCCGGCACTTCCGCCTGGCCGGCGCGGAGGTGCTTCTGAACATCACCAACGACTCGTGGTACGGGCGGGAGCCGTGGTGGTCGCGCACCACCGCGCTCTGGCAGCACCCGGCGCACATGGTCATGCGCGCCATCGAGAACCGCGTGGGGGTAGCCCGCGCCGCCAACACCGGCATCTCCCTGTTCGTGGACCCGGTGGGTCGCGTCTACGACGCCACGCACCTGTTCCAGCCGGCGGTGGAGGCCGACGACGTCTACACCACGGACATCGTCACCTTCTACACGCGCTACGGGGATCTCACCGGGAACGGGGCGGCGACGGCGGCCCTGGTGCTGGTGCTCGCGTCGTTCTGGCTGGAGCGGCGGAGACGCGGCCCCTGAGTGACGATTCCGCGCGCCCCTCGCGCATCCGCACAAAGCCTACCGGCCCGATGGGCGTGGCTCCGAGCGAAGGGGTCGCGTCTGCGCCGCCTCCGTCCCTGGACCCCACTGGACACCGCCATTAAGTTTTCCCGGCTATACGGGCGCGTCGGCAACCTGCGGCGCCCCGCGCAGCATCCGGGCCGGGGGCCGACGTGGCGCCCAGGCCTTTTTCGACTTCGCACGCGGAGCTGGACATGAAGCAGGACATCCATCCCGACTACAAGCCGGCGACGGTCACGTGTGCCTGCGGCAACCGCTTCGAGACGATGTCGACGGTGGCGGAGGTTCACGTCGAGATCTGTTCGGTGTGTCATCCCTTCTACACCGGCAAGCAGCGTCTCGTAGATACCGCGGGTCGCGTCGACCGGTTCAAGAAGAAGTACGAGAAGGTCGGCAAGTGAGCCCGGCGGCCCGGGTACCCGCCCCGAAAGGGCGCGGGTGGCTCCGGCCGTTCGCCCGCCGCAGATATCACCCGGAATGGGGCGCGTCGAATCGGATGCAGGGCTAGGAAGGCGAGGAGGCGAAGGGAGGCGCACCTCCATGGTACCCCGCACCGAGGCCCTCGCAGCATGACGACGCCCTGCGCCGACTTCGCGCGTCCGCCCCGATGAAGACCCCCACCCTCGATCCCCGCCTGGAGCAGCGCCTGCACGACGCCGAGGCGCGCTTCGCCGAGTTGGAAGAGGCGCTGGCGAGCCCCGCCGTGCTGTCCCGCCCCGACCAGCTCCGGGAGCTGGGCCAGGAGCGAGCGCACCTGGAGCCCGTGGTGGATACCGCGCGTCGACTGCACGTGGCACTCCGGGAGCGCAAGGGCGCGGCGGACCTCCTCGCGGAGACCGACGAGGCGGACGTGCTGGCCATGGCCGAGGAGGAGATCGCCAGCCTGGACGCCCGCATCGAGAGTCTCACCCGCGAGGCGCGGGAGCGGCTCCTCCCCAGAGATCCGCTGGAGGATCGTGCGGCGGTGGTGGAGATCCGCGCGGGCACCGGCGGCGACGAGGCTGGCCTCTTCGCCGCGGACCTCATGCGCATGTACCAGCGCCTGGCGGAACGCCAGGGCTGGTCCGTGGAGCTCGTGAGCCTCTCCGAGGGCATTCCGGGCTCCCTCAAGGAGGTCATCTTCACCGTCCGGGGCCGCGGCGCCTACGGGCGTCTGCGCTACGAGTCCGGGGTGCATCGGGTGCAGCGTGTGCCGGAGACCGAGAGCCAGGGTCGCATCCACACGTCCGCCGCCACCGTAGCCGTGCTTCCCGAGGCCGAAGAGGTGGACCTCCAGATCGATCCCGGGGACCTGCGCATCGACGTCTTCCGCTCCTCGGGCCCCGGTGGCCAGTCCGTGAATACCACCGACTCGGCGGTGCGCATCACCCACGTCCCCACGGGTCTTGTGGTCTCGTGCCAGGACGAGAAGTCCCAGCACAAGAACAAGGCGAAGGCGCTCAAGGTGCTGAGGAGCCGGCTTCTGGACCGCATGATCGCCGAGCAGGAGGCCCAGCGGGCCCGTGATCGCAAGACGCAGGTGGGGACCGGTGACCGCTCGGCGAAGATCCGCACCTACAACTTCCCGCAGAACCGGGTGACCGACCACCGCATCGGCCTCACGCTGTACAGCCTGGGCGAGGTGTTGGGCGGAGACCTGGACGAGCTCATCGGCGCGCTCCGCCTCGCCAAGGAGGAGGAGCGTTTGGTGGATGTCGAGGCATGAGAGTCCGCGTCCACTCGGACACCTTCCCGGCGTGAGCGCAGGCGCGGCCGTGCCATCCGCCCCGGCAGCCGGGAACGAGGTGTGGACGGTGCTGCGCCTCATGCGTTGGAGTGGGGAATACCTCCAGGGGAAGGGGATCGAGCGTGGCCGCCTGGATGCGGAGCATCTCCTTGCCCACGCCCTGGGTGTGGGACGCCTGCAGCTCTACCTTCAGTTCGACCGGCCGCTGGAAAGGGAGGAGCTGGAGCGCTTCCGCCCGCTTCTCAAGCGGCGGGCGCAACGCGAGCCCCTTCAGTACATTCTGGGCCGGGCGGCGTTTCGGGAGCTGGATCTGCGCGTGGACCCCAGGGTGCTGATCCCGAGGCCCGAGACCGAGGTGCTGGTGGAGGAGGTGCTCGGATGGGCCGCGGCCCGGGGACGTCCCGAGCTGTCGGCTCTGGACGTGGGCACGGGCTCGGGAGCCATCGCGCTGTCGCTGGCGGTGGAGGGACCGTTCTCCCGGGTGGTCGCCACCGACGCCTCTGCCGAGGCCCTGGAGGTGGCCGGGGAGAACGCACGGGAGGCGGGGGTGGCCGACGTGGTGGAGCTGCGCCGGGGCTCTCTGTTCGAGGCGGTGGGCACGGAAGAGGCCTTCGACGTGGTGGTCTCGAACCCACCGTACGTGGCGGAGACCGAGGTGGCCTCTCTGGAGCCGGAGGTCGGGGCATGGGAGCCCAGGGGGGCGCTTCTGGGTGGACCCGACGGCCTTGCCGTGATCCGGGCCGTCGTGGCCGGCGCCGGGAGGCATGTGGTCTCCGGCGGCCTGCTGGCCCTGGAGATGGGAGCCGGCCAGGCGGCGTCGGTGGTGGAGGCCGTGGAATCCACGGGCACATACGACGACGTGCGGGTACGCCGGGATCTCGCGGGGCGGGAGCGCGTGCTTCTCGCCCGGCGGGCGCCGACGGCCGTTGACATGAATCGAGGGACGAGGCAGGCATGATGGCAGGCATCTACGACATGGCGAAGGACCTTGGCACCGCGCTCGCGCGCACCGACGAGTACCAGGCATTGCGTCGAGCGGCCGAGGCGGTGGACGCCGACCGGGAGCTGGTGGAGCTGCGCAACCAGCTCCAGGCTCTCGAGAGCCGCATGGAGACGGCGCTCAGGGTGGGTCAGGAGCCCGACGAGGAGGCGCAGCAGGCGTATCAGGCGATCGCCGAGCAGCTGCAGGGCAAGGCCGCGTTCCAGAAGCTCGTCGCCGCCCAGTCGAACTTCGACAAGGTGATGTACAAGGTGAACGAGACCATGGCGCGGGGGCTGCAGGACGGCGCCAAGAGCCGGATCATCCTGCCGTCGTGACGACCCGCCGCGGCCTCCCGATTCACCCATCCATTCTCACTTCGAACCATCCTCGGACGAGGCACTTCCGTGAAGCAACCGACTGAGATCCGTCCGCCCACCGGCAAGCTCGGTGTCCTCCTGCCCGGCTTCGGTGCCGTGGCCACCACCTTCGTGTCGGGTGTGGAATCCGTCCGCCGCGGCCTGGCCAGGCCCTTCGGCAGCCTGACTCAGATGGCCACCATCCGGTTGGGCCTGCGCACGGAGGGACGGGCTCCTCTCATCAAGGACTTCGTGCCCCTGGCCGGGCTGGACGACCTGGTGTTCGGCACCTGGGACCCCATCCCCGACGACGGCTACAAGAGCGCCCTCAACGCGGGCGTGCTCCACAAGGAAAGGCACCTGGATCCCATCAAGGACTTCCTGTCGTCCATCAAGCCCATGCCCGCGGCCTTCGACACCTCGTACGTGAAGAAGCTCGACGGGCCCAACAAGAAGAAGGGTGCCACCAAGCGGGAGCTCGCCGAGGCCATCCGGGCCGACATCCGCCGCTTCAAGAAGGAGAACGGGTGTGACCGCCTGGTCATGGTATGGTGCGCCTCCACGGAGATCTACGTTCGCCCGGGCCCGGTCCACGAGACCCTCGAGTCCTTCGAGAAGGGCATGGAGGACAACGACCCCGGCATCGCCCCGAGCCAGCTGTACGCGTACGCCGCCATCATGGAGGGCATCCCCTACGCCAACGGGGCGCCCAACCTGTCGGCGGACTTCCCCGCGCTGGAGAACCTGGCCATCGAGAAGGGCGTGCCCATCGGCGGCAAGGACTTCAAGACCGGCCAGACCCTCATGAAGACCATCCTGGCGCCGGGCTTCAAGACGCGGATGCTCGGCCTCAACGGGTGGTTCAGCACGAACATCCTGGGTAACCGGGACGGCGAGGTGCTCGACGACCCCGAGTCCTTCAAGACCAAGGAGGTCAGCAAGCTCGGGGTCCTGGAGCACATCCTCCAGCCCGACAAGTACCCGGAGCTCTACGGGGACATGTACCACAAGGTGCGGATCAACTACTACCCACCGCGTGGGGACAACAAGGAGGGGTGGGACAACATCGACATCTTCGGGTGGATGGGATACCCGATGCAGATCAAGGTGGACTTCCTGTGCCGGGACTCGATCCTGGCTGCGCCTATCGTGCTGGACCTGACGCTCTTCATGGACCTCGCGGGCCGGGCCGGCATGAAGGGCATCCAGGAGTGGCTCTCCTTCTACTTCAAGAGCCCGCAGACGGCGCCCGGCCTGTATCCTGAGCACGATCTGTTCATCCAGCACACGAAGCTGAAGAACACGCTGCGCTGGATGATGGGCGAGGAGCAGATCACCCACCTGGGCGTGGAGTACTACGAGTAGGAAGGAATGGCCAGAGGACGCTTCATCGCGCTGGAGGGGGGAGAGGGCGCCGGCAAGAGCACCCAGGCCGCTCTCCTGTCGGCGTGGCTGGACTCCCTCGGTGTGCCTCACCTGGTGACCCGGGAGCCCGGCGGCACACCGGTGGGCGAGGCCGTGCGCTCGGTGGTCCTCGAGCGCACGGACCTGGAGATGCCCGCCCAGTCCGAGCTCTTCCTGTACCTGGCGTCGCGGGCGGCCTTCGTGGACCAGGTCGTGCGCCCCGCGCTGGCGGCGGGGCGCACCGTGATCGCCGATCGGTTCAACCTCTCCACCATGGCCTACCAGGGCTACGGGCGTGGGTTGGACCTGGAGGAGGTGCGACGTGCGGTGGCGCTCGCCACCGGAGGTCTGGAGCCGGACCTGACCATCTTCTTCGACGTGCCGGTGGGCCAGGGCGTGGACCGGCAGCGCAAGGGAGGCCTGGAGCCCGACCGCATGGAACGTGAAGGTGCGAGCTTCATGCAGCGCGTGCGCGATGGATACCTGGCCCTGGCACGGACCGAGCCGAAGGTGCGGATCGTGAGCGCCACCGGGTCCCCGGAGGAGGTGCACGAGAACGTGCGCCGGCTGCTGGTGGCGGAGTTGCCCGAAACCTTCCGCCTCGACACGGTTTAGGAGGTCGCGGAGAAGGATCCCCCGCGCACGACGGTTGGACGGAGAGAGGCCGGTGCCCGAGCCCGAGAAGAAGCCTGGATTGAGCGTCCGCAAGAGCCTGGTGGTGCCGCTCCTCGTGGTGGCCGTCGCCGCCCTTTCGGGCGGATGGTTCCTCCAGCGGGGCGTCGGCCGCGCGCAGAACGTCTACGTGAAGGCGCGCCTCCTCCAGGAGGTCGCGGACCGCGTCGAGTCCAGCTATGTCGACACGGTGGACAAGGCACGCCTCTACAACTCCGCCATCGACGGGATCATCCAGGACCTGCATGATCCCTACTCGAGCTTCATGCCGGCGAAGGCCTACGAGAACCTGCGCATCCAGGGCATCGAGGGCGACTACGGCGGAATCGGCCTGGAGGTCACCGAGCGCAACGGCAGGGTCACGGTCGTCAGCCCGATTCCCGGCACCCCGGCCGAGCGCGCCGGCATCCGCGCCGGGGACCAGTTCTATCAGATCGAGGGCCAGGCCGCGGACACCATGACCACCGACGAGGCGGTGGCGATGCTCCGCGGCAAGCCGGGCACCGACGTGTCCGTGAAGATGATGCGACCCGGGGTGGACCAGCCCATCCCGTTCACCTTCACCCGCGAGGTGATCCGTCTGAAGGCGGTTCCCTTCGCGGTGATGCTCCCCGACAGCATCGGGTACGTCCCGCTCCAATCGGTCCTCGAGAGCTCGTCCTCGGAGGTGAAGAGCGCCGTGGACTCCCTGCGCGGCCTGGGCATGAAGCGCCTGATCCTGGATCTGCGCGGCAATCCCGGGGGGCTGCTGGACCAGGGGGTCGCGGTGTCGGACCTCTTCCTCGCCAAGGGCCGGGGGGTCGTCGAGACCCGGGGCCGTGCACAGGACCAGAACGCCAAGTACACCGCCAGCCACCCGGACGACTACCCGGGGATGCCCATGGTGGTGCTCGTGAACGGCGGCTCGGCGTCGGCGGCCGAGATCATCGCCGGCGCCCTCCAGGACAACGACCGTGCGGCCCTCGTGGGAGAGAGCACCTTCGGCAAGGGTCTGGTGCAGACGCTGTACCAGCTCTCGGGAGGCAACGTCCTGCGTCTGACCACCGCGCGCTGGTACACGCCCGTGGGGCGCTCCATCAACAAGAGCTCCAAGGCACGTTTCAGCCAGTCCAGCAGCGACGCCCTGTCTCTGTCGGGTCAGCTCGTGAGCGGCGTGGATCTCGTCGGGCGCCCGCTGTACAAGTCAGAGGACGGGCGCACGCTGTACGGCGGCGGCGGCATCGCGCCCGACGTCTTCGTGGCGCCGGAGGTTCTCACGCACGCCGAGGAGAGCGCCGTGCGCGGTCTGTACAAGCAGGCGGGTGCGTTCACCGTCGCGCTCTTCAACTTCGCCGTGCGCTACGTGAGCACCCATCCGAAGCTCGAGCCCGGCTTCTCCATCAGCGCGGCGGACCTGAGCGCGTTCTACCGGGCGCTTCCCCAGTGGAAGGTCGAGGTGGATGCCGCCGACTTCCGGCACGCCCGGCGGTTCGTGCGCTATCAGCTCGAGCGCGAGATCGCGAACCAGGCGTGGGGTCAGCGTGGTGCGTTCCTGCAGGAGCTGCCGGAGGACCATCAGCTCCTCGCCGCCGAGAAGCTGCTGCAGTCGACGCGGACGGAGGCGGACGTGCTCCGCAAGGCCGAGGCCCTGGCGCCTCCGGTGCCCGCAGGCGCGAAGGCGGCCGACCCCACTGCGGAAGCGGCGGCGTCGGACCGGCCGCGCAACCATACCTGAGCGCCTGGGCCCGGGCTCCTTCCCGTCGAGCCATTCCCGTGACCCGGTGGATGCGGTTTCATGCACCCGTGAGGCCGTCGGGGCCCGCTACGGCGTCGTGGACACGGGCGTGACTCCGCCGCCGCTCTCCGACGCCCGTGAGGCACTCGTCGCCCTCAGCGCCGCCCTTGCCGCGAAGGACGACGCCGCGCTGGACGCCGTGCTCCGGCGGGCGAGACGCGATGCGGACGCCACGGCCGTGGAGGAGACGATCCTGCAGAGCTATCTCTTCCTGGGATATCCGGCGGCTCTGAACGCATTCGCGCGGTGGCGCACCCTCACGGGCTCGGCGCCGGGTACCCCCGTCGACGACGGCGAGGAGTGGGGGCAGCGGGGGGAGCGGGTGTGCCAGGCGGTGTACGGGGGCCAGTACGAGAGGCTGCGCGCCAACGTCCGGCGCCTTCACCCGGACATGGAGCGCTGGATGGTGGAGGAGGGGTACGGCAAGGTGTTGGGGCGGGAGGGCCTGGACCTGGCCACCCGGGAGCTGTGCATCGTCGCGCTGCTGGCGGTGTTGGAGGCGCCGCGGCAGCTCTACTCGCATCTGCGTGGAGCGTTGAACGTGGGAGCGTCGGAGGCGGAGATCGCGCGGGCGCTGGAGGTGGCCCGCCCCTTCGGGAGCGGATCCGCCGCGGCCGAAGCGCGGGATACCTGGGCCTCCGTCCGCGAGCGCCCCGCGCGCCCCGCCACCGGAGCGTAGGAGCGCATCACGATGTTCGTCGATCGGGCCATCATAGAGGTGCGGGGCGGGGTCGGCGGCTCCGGCGCGGAGGCGTTCCGGCGCGAGAAGGGGGTGCCGCGCGGCGGCCCCTCCGGCGGCGACGGCGGCAAGGGCGGCGACGTGGTCCTGGAGGTGGACGCCCAGCTCTCGACGCTCCTGGACTACAGCTATCAGCGCCACTACCACGCGCCGCGGGGCCGGCACGGCGAGGGCAGCAACCGCACCGGGCGCGACGGCGAGGACCTGCTGCTCAAGGTGCCGCCGGGGACGACGGCCACCGACGCGGACACGGGGGAGCTGCTGGGTGAGCTCCTCGCGGACGGGGAGCGGGCGGTGGTGGCCCACGGCGGTCGCGGCGGTCGTGGCAACGCGCGCTTCGCGACATCCACCAACCAGGCGCCCCGGCGCTGGGAGCCCGGCGCAGAGGGGGAGGAACGCCGGGTGAAGCTGGAGCTGAAGCTCATCGCCGACGTCGGCCTGGTGGGGGAGCCCAACGCCGGCAAGTCGACGTTCCTGGCCGCGGTGACGGCGGCCCGCCCCAAGGTGGCGGAGTACCCCTTCACGACCCTCACCCCCAACCTCGGGGTGGTGGGGCTCGCCGGGGACCGCACCTTCGTGCTGGCGGACATCCCCGGGATCATCGAGGGAGCACACGAGGGGAAGGGGCTCGGGCACGAGTTTCTCCGCCACATCGAGCGGACCCGCACCCTGGCGCTCATGGTCCCCGTGGACAGCGCCCAGCCACAGGAGGAGTACGAGGATCTGCGCGCCGAGCTCGTGGCGTATTCGCCACACCTGGCGGACATTCCCCACTGCGTCGTGCTCACCAAGACGGACCTGCTGGCTCCGGACCAGGCACCGCCGGCTCTGGCGACGCCGGAAGCCTGGGGTGTGTTCGCCGTGTCGGCGGTGGCGCACACGGGGCTTCCCGAGCTGCTCGAGGCCCTGTGGTCCCGGAGCCACGCCGTGGCCCGTGCCGAGGGGGCCGAGATCGACGACGAGTGGGGGACGCCGTGACGTCGGTGGAGCGCGGCAGCCGGGAGCGCCGCGCCGAGATCGAGGCGGTGCTGGCTCTGGACGCGCTTCCCGGGGTGGGCACGCGAACGCTGCGCGAGCTGGTGGAGCGCTTCGGGTCCGCCCGTGCCGCGCTCGCCTCCGCTGCCGTTCGACGCGACGCGTCGGCGCCGGATCCCCGCCTGGAAGCCGGGCGCGCGGTGGCCCGTGCCGAGGCTCTGGGCATGCACATGCTCCTCTACACGGACCCGGAGTATCCCCCGCGTCTGCGCCATCTGGCCGATCCTCCGCCCCTCCTCTTTCTCAGGGGAGATCGGACGCTGCTGCGCCTACCCGGCGTCGCCGTGGTGGGGTCGCGGAAGGCGACGGCGAGGGCCCGGACCGTGGCCCGCAGGCTGGGCGCGGCGGTGGCGGGGGCGGGAGTGCCGGTGGTGAGCGGCCTCGCGTTGGGGGTGGACGGCGAAGCCCACCGGGGTGCCCTCGACGTGGCGGGGCCCACGGTCGCCGTCCTCGGCCGCGGAGCGGATGCGGCGTACCCGCTGGCGCACCGACGGCTCTTCCGGGATATCCTGCGCTCCGGTCTTGTGGTGAGCGAGTTCACTCCCGGGACGCCGGCACTGCCGCATCATTTTCCTCGCCGGAACCGCATCCTCGCCGCGCTCTGCCGGGCGGTGGTCGTGGTGGAGGCCGGTGCGAGGAGCGGCGCCCTGATCACGGTGGAGCATGCGCTGGATCTGGGTCTGGACGTCTTCGCCGTGCCCGGGCCCATCGATCTTCCGGCATGTATCGGGAGCAACGGCCTGCTGGCCGACGGCGCCCGGCCGCTGGTCTCGGTGGCCGCGTTCGTGCGGGACCAGCTGGGCGTCGCCGACGCCCGCCCCCCCGAACCTCCGGGGCCACGGCCGGAGGGGGAGGCGGGACGTCTCCTCACGTGTCTCGAGGGCGGCCAGGCCACGGCCGACGAGCTGGCCCGGCAGCTGGGGCTCGACGCGGGCCGCACCCTGGCCCTGCTGTCACGCCTGGAGATCGCCGGCAGCGTGGAGCGCGTGGCGGGGATGCGGTTTCGCCGTGCCGGCTGACGCTTTCCCTCCGGTCTCCGTCGGCGGCGGTGGCGACGGCATCGGCACGGTGTCCGGCGGTGCCGCCGCGACGGTGGCGTCGGTCTACGTGCACGCGCCGTTCTGCGTGCGGCGCTGCTTCTACTGCGACTTCGCCGTGCAGGTGCGCCGGACGGGGGGCGTTGACGAGTGGCTGGAGGCGCTGGCCGGGGAGGTGGCCTTCGTACGCGGCGAGGGGCTCTTCGGGCTGGCCGACGAGCTGAGCACCCTCTACGTGGGTGGAGGCACGCCCTCGCTGCTGGGGCCCGAGGCCATGGCGGGTCTCGGCCGGGTCCTGGGGCCCGAGCGGCTTCGCGGGGGGGGGCTGGAGTGGACCGCCGAGGCGAACCCCGAGAGCTTGACGCCCGAGGTGGCGCTCCGGTGGCGCGAGGCCGGCGTGAACCGGCTGAGCCTGGGCGCGCAGAGCTTCCACGAGCCCGCTCTGCGCTGGATGGGCCGCATGCACGGCGCCGACGGCGCGGCGCGGGCGGTGCGGCGCGCCCGGGAGGCGGGATACGAGAACATCGGCATCGACCTGATCTTCGGGCTGCCGGCCCACCTGGGCCGCCCGTGGCGCGAGGACCTGGAGCGCGCCCTGGAGCTGGACGTCTCCCACATCAGCCTGTACGGCCTGAGCGTGGAGCCCGCCACCCCCCTGGGGCGGGCGGTGGCGAAGGGGGTCGAGGCGCCGGTGGACGAGGAAGGGTACCGGGAGGAGTTCCTGCTGGCGGCCGAGGTCCTGGAGGCGGCCGGCTACGCGCACTACGAGGTGTCCAACTTCGCCCGCCCCGGCGCCGAGTCCCGGCACAACAGCGTCTACTGGACCGGAGCGCCGTACCTGGGCCTGGGCAACGGCGCACACTCGTACACGGGGCACCGCCGCAACGGCGGGGGTCCGGTGCGGCGCTGGAACCGTCGGGACTGGAGCGCGTATCGGAATGCGGCCTGCTCCGGCGCGTCACCCGAGGAGGGAAGGGAGTCGCTCTCCGTCGACGCCGTCCGGCTGGAACGGGTGTGGCTGGGACTGCGCACGACCCGGGGACTGGACACGGCGGGCTGGAAGGAACGCGCACGCGAACTCGCGCGGGACTGGCGTCGCCGCGGGCTGGCGGACGTCACCGACGGCGTCGTGCGCCTGACGAGGGAGGGCTGGCTGGTCATGGACCGCCTGGCGGTGGAGCTCGAGGCGACGCTCTCGCCTTGACGCTCGACCGATCGACTTTCGATCTTCGTGCCGACATGTCCGCAGTCGACAAGCGCATCCTGGTAGGCACCGACCTCGACGATCGTGAGAGACAGGTGCTCGAAGCCGTGGTCCGCACCTATGTGGATACGGCGGAGCCCGCGGGGAGCCGTACGCTCTCCCGCCGGTTCGACCTCGGCGTGTCCGCCGCCACCGTGCGTAACACCATGGGGGACCTGGAGGACAAGGGGTACCTCTCCCATCCCCACACGTCCGCGGGCCGGGTGCCCACCGATCTGGCGTACCGGTTCTACGTGGACCGGCTCATGGCGCCCTTCACCCTCTCCAGCGTGGAGCAGGAGAACATCGCCCGGGAGCTGGACGCCGCCGGCTCCCCGGCGGTGGAGCGCCTGGTACGCCACGCCGTGCGCGCCCTCAGCCTGATCTCCAACGAGCTGGGCGTGGCCATGGCGCCCCGCCTGGACACCGCCGTGCTGGAGAAGCTCGAGCTGGTGCAGGTGTCGTCGGACAAGGTGCTCCTGGTGGCCACCATCCAGGGTGGCGTGGTGCGAACGGTCTACGTCGACCTCCCGGTGGAGGTCCCGGAGCGAACGCTCATCACGCTGACCGTCGCCCTCAACGAGCGGCTGGCGGGGTGCACCCTGGAGGAGCTCCGACGCACGCTGCCGGAGCGGCTGCGCGACGCGCACCCCGACGTGGCGGGCGCCTCGGAGCTGCTCAACATCTTCGTCCAATCGGGTGCCGAGCTGTTCAGCCTGGACGACCTGTACAGCTCCGAGATCCATCTGGGGAGCACCAGCGTGCTGGCGGCGCAGCCCGAGTTCGGCAGCGGCGAGCGCCTCAAGGGGCTCATCGAGCTCACCGAGCGACGGGACCTTCTGGCCATGGCCATGGGTAATCGCGAGCACCGTGGCCGACTCCGGATCACCATCGGAGGAGAGAACGACTCCGAAGAGCTCTCCGATCTGACGTTGGTCACGGCCGAATACCGGGTGGGGACCCTGAAGGGCGTCATCGGCGTCATCGGTCCTACCCGGATGCCTTACGAGAAGGTCGTGGCCATCGTGGACTACACGTCCTCCCTGGTCACGCATGTTCTCGCACCCTGACGTGCTGCCCCTGGCTGCGAGTTAGATGGCGGATTTCTATCAGCTTCTCGGCGTGTCCCGCACCGCCGACACCGACGAGATCAAGAAGGCGTACCGGCAACTCGCGCTGAAGTACCATCCCGACCGGAACGAGGGCTCGAAGGAGTCCGAGGAACGGTTCAAGGAGGTCACGGAGGCGTACGAGGTGCTGCGCGACCCGGAGAAGCGCGCCGTCTACGATCGATACGGCGAGCAGGGCCTGAGAGGCCAACCCGGAGCGGGTGGCTTCGGCGGGTTCAACTTCGCCGACGCCATCGAAGTGTTCATGCGCGACTTCGGGGGCTTCTCCGGCCTGGAGGACCTCTTCGGGGTGCGTGGCCCTCGAGGCTCCAGGGCGGTGAGCCGCAGGGGACAGACGGTGCGCCTGCGCCTGCCCCTCACGCTCCAGGACGTCGCCCATGGTGTGAAGCGGAAGCTGCGGGTGTCGCTCCTCGACGCGTGTGACGCCTGCGGCGGCACGGGCGCCGAAGGGGGGTCGGCACCGGCGGTATGCAACGTGTGCGGCGGCTCCGGCGAGGAGCGCCACGTCCAGCGTTCCGTCTTCGGGCAGTTCGTGAGCGTTCAGCCGTGCCGTATGTGCGGGGGCGAGGGTCGGGTCATCGAGCACCCGTGTCCGGTGTGCCGCGGCGATGGCCGCACGCGTGCCGAGCGGGAGCTCGAGGTGGAGGTTCCCGCCGGGGTCACGTCGGAGAACTTCATCACGCTCAGGGGACAGGGCAGCATGGGCCCGCGGGGAGGCCCGCGGGGCGATGTGGTGGTGCTGCTGGAGGTCCAGGAGCACGAGCGCCTGGTGCGGGACGGTCGAGACCTGGTCTTCGAGCTCCCCGTGACGTTCGCCCAGGCGGCGCTGGGTTGCGAGGTGGACATCCCCACCGTGGACGGCACCGCTCGGGTGACGGTTCCCGGCGGCGTGCAGAGCGGCGAGATGCTCCGCCTGCGGGGCCTGGGTCTTCCCGACCTGGAGCGGGGCGGGCAGGGAGACGAGCTGGTGCGGGTGATCGTGTGGACCCCCGACGACCTCACGCCCGAGCAGGAGGAGGCGCTCCGCCGGCTCATGGAGGTGGAGTCTCCGGCGCCGGAGCGCGTCGGCTCCAGGGCCCACAAGGGGTTCTGGTCCCGGGTGAAGGAGGCGTTCACCGGAGGATGAGCCCGTCCGTCCGTCGTTGGCTCGAGCTGGCTGCTCGCGGTCCCGACGGCGACGAGCGTGCCCCCCTTCTGGCCGAGGGTCTCCTGGCCCTGGGCGGGCGCGCCGTGGAAGAGCGCGACGGCTGGTTCCTCACCCACGTGCCGGCACCGGAGGAGGCGGAGGCGTACGTCCGGGATGCGCGAGCGCGACTGGTGGAGATATCGGGCATGGCCGATGTCCAGGTGCGCGTCCGTGAGATCCCGGAGGAGGACTGGGCCGAGTCCTGGAAGCGCGGCCTCGGGCCGCGGCGCATCACCCCACGCCTGGTGGTGACCCCGACCTGGCATCCCGTGGAGGCCGGTCCCGGCGACCTGGTGGTGGTTCTGGATCCCGGGATGGCGTTCGGCACCGCCGAGCACGGGACCACGCGGGGGTGCCTCCGCCTCCTGGACCGGACGGTCACGGGAGGAGCGCGCATCCTGGACGTGGGTGCGGGCTCGGGTATCCTCTCCATCGCGGCGGCGCGCATGGGAGCGGGGGAGGTCGTCGCCATCGAGGGTGACGACCTGGCCCACGAGGTCATCCTGGAGAACGTGAAGCGCAACGGGGTGGAGGACGTGGTGAC
This sequence comes from Gemmatimonadota bacterium, assembly GCA_022340865.1. Classification (GTDB taxonomy): domain Bacteria; phylum Gemmatimonadota; class Gemmatimonadetes; order Longimicrobiales; family Gaopeijiaceae; genus SZUA-318. Next base: position 25,865 of record JAJDNC010000128.1, on the reverse strand, counting down.
GTGCCGTCCGGTATGGGCGGATGCGAGGTCGCTGGCCGCGCTGGGACCGTGCGACGGGGTGGTGGCGAACATCGAGTCCCACACGCTCGTGTCTCTTCTTCCAGGGTTCCACGCGGCCTTGAGGCCGGCCGGATGGCTCATCCTCTCGGGGATCCTCGACATCGAGTGGGCCGAGGTGCGTGCCTCCGCCGAGGATGTGGGCTTCTCCCCGGACACGCTGGACGAGGACGGCGAGTGGCGCTCGGCCCGGTTCGTGCGCGCCTCCTGAGACGAAGCGGGCGACGACTCAGGCGGCGGCCTCCAACGCGCAGCGGGTCTCCTCGGCGGACATGACCAGCACGGACCAGCGGGCCAGTGCGCGCCCGGAGCGGGGATCGACGTCCCGCGCCAGCCAGCGGACGCACGCTTGCAGCCGGCGTGTGGAAGGCTGACCGGCACCGTCCGTGTCGGCGGGATCGGACACGACGACGACCCAGGGATCGAGGTCGGGCGAGCGCGGGGTGCGCTCCTTCTCGCGGAGGAATCGCCACGGCCCCCGCCACGGGTCCAGGACCCGGAACACGTCCGGGCGCCCCAGCAGGCCGGCCTGCAGGCGCGCACCGTCCAGGGAGAGGTCGCGGGTCTCGGAGCGCACCTGACGAAGGAGCTCGCTCAGGTGGAGCGCCGGTGCCCCGCTCCGTCGCAGGGCGCACTCGGCGGCGCGAAGGTAGGGATCCATGGAGCCTCCGGATCGAGTGTGAGAGGTGGCCCAGGGCTGTGGTGTTCGCCAACCTCGCGCCGTCGGCGGGCGCCCTCCATGGCTCGACGGGACGTCGTGCGCCGGGCACGGGCGTGCGGGGTCGCGGAGATGGTCCCGAAGACGCATTGCGCGTGCTCCCACCCTCCGACAAGATCGGGTGGGTGGGAATCAACTCCCACCGTCGCCCCGATCCCAGTGACGGAGGTCGCCCTTGAGCTCCACGGACTGCTTGTTCTGCCGCATCGTGGCCGGCGAGGTCCCGGCCGAGATCATCCGCTCGGACGAACGCACCGTCGCCTTCCGCGACATCGGTCCGCAGGCCCCGGTCCACGTCCTCGTCGTCCCCCGGGAGCACGTGTCCTCCCTGGAGACCGTGGGGCCCGACCAGGGGGACCTGCTGGGTGCCCTCCTCGTCGCGGCCCGCGACGTGGCCCGCCAGGAGGGCCTCGCCGAGGACGGATATCGCGCGGTGCTCAACGTGGGTGCGGACGGCGGACAGACCGTCCCCCACCTCCACGTGCACGTGCTGGGCGGACGTTCCCTGCGCTGGCCCCCGGGCTGAGCGCCCGTGGTGGTGATGCACGTTGACCGCGTCGAGGCCTTCGGGGTAGCTTCGGTTTCATCCGCGCCCGAAGGACCGTCCCAACCGACGAGGTACGCACCGTGGCATCCGAGCTGACGAGCCGCATCCGCGCCGATCTGAACCAGGCGCGCAAGCTGCGCGACAAGGAGCGCACGCTGGTGCTCTCCACCATTCTGGCCGACGTGCGGAATCGGGAGATCGAGAGCGGGGGAGAGCTGGAGGACGCGGACGTGGTGCAGGTGCTGGCGAAGGCCATCAAGCAGCGACGGGACGCCGCCGAGCAGATGCGCGCCGGCGGGCGCGAGGATCTGGCCCGGCGCGAGGATGCACAGGCGGATACGCTACAGGCGTACCTCCCTGCCGGCCTGAGCGAGGACGAGGTGAGGGCGATGGTCCGGGAGATCGTGGCCGGCGGCGCGGCTCAGATGGGTGCTGTGATGGGCCAGCTCATGCCGCGGATCCGCGGCCGGTTCGACGGGAAGGAAGCCAACCGCATCGTCCGCGAGGAGCTGGAAGGTCTTTGAACGACGGACGTCCCCTCCGCCCCGTGAGCGCCCACGCTCTGGAGGTGCTGGAGTTCGACCGCGCGCTGGAGCGGGTCGGCGCGCGTGCCTCGTCCGACCTGGGGCGGGAGCACGTCCTCGCGCTGGCACCCTCCGCCGACCTGCCGGCGCTCAGGCGGGAGCTGGCCCGGGTGGACGCGGCCATGCGCTTCGTCGACGAGAAGCCCGCCTGGGGGCTGCCGGCGATCCCCGACGTGCGCGGAGCGTTGGCGCAGCTGGCGGCGGGCGGGGCCGTCCTGGAGCCCCTGGATCTGTACGGGCTGGGCGTGCTGCTCACGTCGTCGCGCCTGGTGGGCTCGGAGCTGGCGAGCCGGGAGGCCCGGCACGAGGATCTCGCCACGGTGCGCGAGCGATTGGTGGCCGACAAGGCCACCGAGGATGTGCTCGCCCGGTCGGTGGACGGGGACGGGCAGGTGCTGGACACCGCCTCGAAGGAGCTGAGACGCCTCCGGGACCGCATGCGGGGTGCGCACGCGCGGGTGGTCCGGCAGCTCGAGGCGTATCTGCGGAAGCTCCCCGAGCGGTACCGGGTGGACGACGCGTCGGTGTCCATCCGCGATGGGCGCTACGTGATCCCCATCCGCCGGGAGGGGAAGGGGGACGTGGGGGGCATCGTCCACGACGAGTCGCAGACCGGGGCGACGCTCTTCGTGGAGCCGCCGGTGGCCATCGAGCTGATGAACCAGCTCCGGGAGCTGGAGCGCGAGGAGGGCCGGGAGATCCGCCGGATCCTCGGCGAGCTGTCCGCCCGCCTGACGCCTTCCAGGGACGTCCTGGCCGGCGCGCTGGACGCACTGGTGGAGCTGGACTCGCTCCTGGCCCGGGCCCGGAGCGCGCTGGCCTGGAGAGCCTCGGTCCCGGCCCTGGCCGAGGCCGGCGCCCCCGCGTTCCGGCTTCTGGGCGCCCGGCACCCGCTGCTGGTGGAGACTTCGGAGAGCCCGGTGGTCCCCTTCGATCTGGAGGTGGAGCCCGGCGAGCGCGCCCTGGTGGTGTCGGGTCCCAACACGGGCGGCAAGAGCGTCTTCCTGAAGGCCGTGGGCCTCATCACCGCCCTTGCCCAGAGCGGCGTGGTGCCTCCCGTGGGGGAGGGCACGGTGCTCCCGCTCTTCGGCGCGGTCTTCGCGGACATCGGTGACGAGCAGTCCATCGTGCGCAGCCTGTCCACGTTCTCCGCGCACCTGGGCAACCTCTCCGACCTGGTGGCCGACGCCGACGCGCGCTCCCTCGTCCTCATCGACGAGATGGGGACGGGCACGGACCCGGCGGAGGGTGCCGCGCTGGCCCGGGCCGTCCTCGAGGAGCTGGTGGCGCGCGGGGCCTTCACGTTGGTGTCCTCGCACCTGGGCGAGCTCAAGCGGCTGGACGGGGAGGGGAGCGGCATCGTCAATGCGTCGCTGCAGTTCGACCCCGACCGCATGGAGCCCACGTATCAGCTCGTGAAGGGGCGTCCGGGGCGCAGCTACGGCCTGGCCATCGCCCGCAGGCTGGGATTCCCGGCGGGCGTGCTGGACCGGGCCGAGGGATACCTGCAGGGCGGAGAGGCGCGCGTCGAGGATCTCCTGGAGCGCCTGGAGCGGCGTGAGCGGGAGGCGGAGCGCCAGGCTCGGGAGCTGGAGACGGAGCGGACCGAGGCGTCCAGGCTGCGGGCCGACGTCGTGGAGCGGGAGCGCGCGCTGCGCGCGGCCGAGCGCTCGGCCGAAGAGCGGGCGCGGGACGAGGCCCGCCGGGTGCTCATGGAGGCCCGCGCCGAGGTGGAGGAGGCCATCACCGAGGTGCGTGCGGCCGCGGAGGCGGGCGACGACCTGGAGCAGGCGTCGAAGAGTGCCCGACGACGTGTCGAGAAGGCCGCTCGGAAGCATCGGCCGGTGGCGGGGAGGGGGCGATCCCAGCGCGGACGTGCGGCGTCGCGCGGAACTCCCGGCGACGTCGCCGTGGGCGACCGCGTGCGCATGCAGGCCACCGGTGCCACGGGCTCGGTGGTGGAGCTCCGCGAGGGCAGGGCGGTGGTGGAGGTGGGCGCGCTCCGGCTGGAGCTTCCCGCGGACGACCTGGAGGTTCTGGAGTCCCCGGAAGCGGGCACCGGCGCACGAAGTCCCGAGGAGCGCCGGCGCGGCGGCGGCTGGACGGGCCCCCCCCGGGGCCGGGCGTGCACGGAGGTCGACCTGCGTGGGCTCCGCGTGGACGAGGTGGGCGGGGAGCTCATGCGTGCTCTGGACCAGGCGATCCTAGAGGACCTCGCCGAGCTGCGGGTCATCCACGGCAAGGGTACCGGCGCCCTCCGGCAGCGCGTGACGGAGCTCCTGGACGGCGACGCCCGCGTCGCGGCCCACCGTGCGGGCGGACCCGCCGAGGGCGGCACCGGAGTCACGATGGTGACGCTGCGATGATCCCCGACGACCAGGTCGAGGAGGTCCGCGCCCGGGCGGACATCGTGGACATCGTGGGCGAGTTCGTCAGCCTCAAGAAGGTCGGCCGCCAGTACAAGGCCAACTGCCCGTTCCACGAGGAGCGCACGCCGTCCTTCTACGTGACCCCGGAGAAGGGCTTCTACAAGTGCTTCGGCTGTGGCAAGTCGGGGGACGTCTTCTCGTTCGTCATGGAGAAGCTCGGCCTGGACTTCGTCGAGGCGGTCCGCCACGTGGCCGCCCGCGCCGGCGTGGAGCTCCGGGAGGTCACGCGCCAGCGCGACGAGGACGACCCCAACGCTCCCCTCTACGAGCTGAACGGGTTCGCCCAGAGCTGGTTTCGCCAGTGTCTCACCGAAGCGGCCACCGGTGGGAAGGGCCAGGCGTACCTGCGCAACCGTGGCATCGACGCCAAGACCGCCGAGCGCTTCGGCCTGGGCTGGGCCCCGGACGAGTGGCACTCCCTGCGCGCCGCCGCCGCCAAGCACGGGCTGGACGAGGACCTCATGGTCGAGGTGGGGCTCCTCGCCCGCCGGGAACGCGACAACGAGCCGTACGACCGTTTTCGCGGGCGCATCGTCTTTCCCATCGAGGCGCTCTCGGGAAAGGTCATCGCCTTCGGCGGGCGCATCGTCGCCGAGGACGCCCGGGACGCGCCCAAGTACCTCAACTCGCCCGAGACGCCCATCTACCACAAGGGCCGCAACCTGTACGGCCTGTCCTGGGCCCGCCACGCCATCCGGCGGGAGGAATCGGCGGTGCTGGTGGAGGGCTACATGGACGTGGTGTCGCTGGCGGCCCATGGCTTCGAGAACGTGGTGGCCCCTCTGGGCACGGCGCTCACCCCGGAGCAGGCGAAGCTGCTGGCCCGCTACACGGAGCGGGTGTTCCTCCTGTTCGACAGCGACAGCGCCGGCCTGAAGGCGACGTTTCGAGCCGGCGACACCCTCCTGGAGGAAGGGCTCCATCCGGCGGTGGTGACGCTTCCCGTCGGCGAGGATCCCGACACGCTGGTGCGGCGCCAGGGCGCCGAGGCGCTGCGCGGCTATCTGGACGATGCCGTGGACGTCCTGGATCGGAAGCTCCAGATCCTGGAGCAGCGTGACTTCTTCACCTCCATCGAGCGCACGCGCCAGGCGGTGGACCGCCTCCTCCCCACGTTGCGGGCGGCGGCGGACCCGACGCTGCGGGACATCTACGTGGCGAAGGTGGCCGACCGCACCGGCGTGCGCCGGGAGACGCTGGAGGCGGAGCTCAGGCGCGCGTCCGCTGCGACGCCTCGACCGCGCGTGGACGTCCCGAGACCCGAACCGTCCCCGGCGCCCCGCGTTCCCAGGATGGGCGCCGAGCGCGAGCTGCTGCTGCTCATGACCAAGAGCCGCGACTTCGTGGAGCACGCCGGCGAGAGGCTCGCACCCGAAGACCTTGTAGATTCAGCCTACCGAGCCATCTTTCAGGCGCTTCTGGCCGATCCCGACCTCCGCTCGCCGCCGTCGTCGATGGACCCGGTCGCGGCCGAGCGCTTGCGGGAGATCCTCGAGGACCCCGAAGACATCGCTCATGCCTCCCGGGTCTTCGACGACGCCGTGGCTCGCATCCGGGTGGCGACGCTGGATCGCCGCCTCGCGGAGCTGAGCCGACAGATCGGAGGCGCCGAGGACGAGGCGGAGAAGCTCACGCTGACGGAGAAGAAGGCACGGCTCTCGCGAGAGCGCAGGGAGCTGGCGCCCGACGATTGGAGCACGACTGCCCGGTGGCTTCGTGCCGACCCCAACAAGCAGCGGAACCGATGACGGAGCATGCGAGAACGGAGCTGAAAGAGCTGCAGACCCTCGACGATCGTATCGCGGAGGCCGAGGACAAGGTCAAGGACTTCGATCCCCTCTTCGCGGAAGTGGAGGAGCCCGCCCTGGTGCTGGAGGGCGAGGTGAACACCACCCGCAGCCGTCTCCAGGAGATGAAGGCGGAGGAGCACCGCCTGGAGGTCTCGGTGGACGAGAAGCGGACCCGCGTGAAACGCCTCGAGGAGCGCATGGGCTCCGTGCGCAACCTCCGCGAGGAGGCGGCCGTCACCGCAGAGCACGACATGGTCAAGCGCGCGCTTCAGAACGACGAGCAGGAGGCGTTCACCCTCGTCGACCAGATGCGCAAGATCGAGGAGCGGCTCGCCGAGCTCACCGCGGCCCTCGCGGAGGCCGAGGCACAGGTGGAGCCGCGGCGCCAGGAGCTGTTGACGCAGCGGCAGTCGGTGGAGACCGAGCTCGACGACCTCAAATCGAAGCGGGAAGGTTTCGCCGCCGGCCTCGACCCCAAGGAGCTGAGGCTGTACGACGGCATCCGCGCCGGGGGGAGGCGCAGAGCCGTCGCCGAGCTCACCTACGACGGGGCGTGCGGCAACTGCTTCGGCATGGTGCCCCTGCAGCTCCAGAACGAGATCCGCCACGGCACGTCCCTCATCCGCTGCGAGGCGTGCGGCGTGATCCTCGCCGCGCCCGCTCCGACGGAGTCCTCCGCCGACGAGGCCGCCGCCCAGGAGTGAGCGCACCCTCCCGGCCGCGGCCCGGGTCCACCCTGGCACCACCGGACGCCCGCTGGGCCGAAGCACCCACCGCGGACCTCCGGGTCGTGGACCGGCTGTCCGACGGACTCCATCTCCCCAGGACCCTGTGCGCCGTTCTCGCCGCCCGGGGCCACACCGAGGTCGAGGACGCCAAGCGCTTCCTCAGGCCGCAGCTGGACCAGCTCCACGACCCCGCTCTCCTCGCCGACGGCGAGGCCGCCGCGGAGCGCATCGCCCGGGCCGTGACCGCGGGAGAGCGCATTCTCGTCCACGGCGACTACGACGTCGACGGGATCTGCGCGGCCGCGCTCTACACACGCTTCCTGCGCTCGCAGGGAGGTGACGTCACTCCGTTCGCTCCCCACCGGCTCCGCGACGGCTACGATTTCAGCGAGGCGGGCCTGCGGGCGGCACGGGATGCCAGGGCGGGCCTCATCGTAACCGCAGACTGCGGAACGGTGGCGCACGACACGGTACGCCGCGCCCGTGCGGCGGGCATGGACGTGGTGGTGAGCGACCATCACACGGTCACGGATACGCTGCCCGACGCCAACGCCCTCGTGAACCCCCAACGGCCGGACTGCGCCTACCCCGAGAAGGGGCTGTGCGGGACGGCCGTTGCGTACAAGCTATGCACTCTGGTCGCTCGTCGGCTGGGGGCGGACACGGCGCTCCTCGCCGAGCTCCTGGATCTGGTGGCGCTGGCCACCGTGGCCGACCTGGTGCCCCTGCAGGGCGAGAACCGCGTGCTCGTGCGCCAGGGGCTCAGGCGCTTCGCAGACACCAGGGTGGCCGGCGTGCGCGCGCTCCTGGGGGTGGTGGGGCTGGACGGGGCCGCGGTCGACGCGGGGAAGCTCGGGTTCGTGTTGGCACCGCGCATCAACGCGGCGGGGCGGATGGGGGAGTCCATGGACGCGCTGCGCCTGCTTCTCACCGAGGACCCGGCCGAGGCCGAGACGCTGGCCCGGGCGGTGGACGACATCAATCAGGAGCGCCAGGAGGAGGACAGGCGCACGCTGGCGGAGGCCCTCGATCTGCTGGAGGCGCACTACGACCCGGAGCGCGACTACGGCGTGGTGCTGGCGGCGGAGGGGTGGCATCCGGGTGTCATCGGCATCGTCGCTTCCCGGGTCGTGGAGCGCATCTACCGCCCGGTGGTGCTGGTGGCGTTGAACGGCGGGCAGGGCAGGGGGAGCGCGCGCTCCATTCCAGGCTTCCACCTCTACGAGGCTCTGGCGGCGTGCCGTTCCCATCTCGGGCGCTTCGGCGGCCACCGCCAGGCCGCGGGCATGGACGTGGAGCGCGACGCGGTGCCGGCGCTGCGGGCCTCGTTCAACGCCGAAGCCCGCCGCCGCCTCCAGGGCGAGGATCTCCACCCCGTGCTCAGGCCGGACCTGGAGCTCCCGCTGGCGGAGGCGGACCTGGAGCTGATCCACTGGCTCGAGTACCTGGGCCCCCACGGCATCGGCAACCCGCGGCCGGTCTTCCTCGCCGGAGGCGTCACGCTGGAAGGGCCTCGCGTGGTCGGCGAGGCCCACCTCAAGGTCTCCCTGCGCTCCGGATCCACGGCGCTGGACGCCATCGGCTTCGGGCTGGCCGCGCGCCATCCTCCGGCGGCGTTGGGGACCGCACCCTACGACGTGCTCCTCAAGCTGGAGCGCAACGAATGGCGTGGTGTCGCGCGTCCCCAGGCGCGGATCCTCGACCTGCGCCCGGCGCGCGCGTCCTCGGGCGGCGAAGCGACGGTGCCGTGAGGATCATCGCCGGCCGCTGGAAGGGGCACCACCTCAAGCCCCTGAAGGGGAGGGACGTCCGCCCCACCACCGACCGTGTTCGGGAGGCGTGGATGTCGGCGCTGGGCGGGCACCTGGACGGCCTCACCGTCGTGGACCTGTTCGCCGGCTCCGGGGCTCTGGGCCTGGAGACGTTGAGCCGCGGTGCCGGGCACGTGGTCTTCGTCGAGCGCGCCCGGGCGGCGCTGCGGGTCCTGGAGGCGAACGTCGAGCTCCTGGGTGCGCACGACGACGTGACCGTGGTGGGCGAGGAGGTGTTCCGGTACCTGCGCTCCGTGGAGACGAAGACCTTCGATCTCGCCCTGGCCGATCCCCCCTATGGGCGTGGCGACGCGTCTCGGCTGGTGGAGGAGTTCCGCCGGCGACCGTTTGCGCTGGCGCTCTGGGTGGAGCATCCTTGGCGGGAAGATCTCTCCTTGCCGCCGGACGCCAGAACCCGGCGGTATGGGGATACCGCCCTCACCACCCTCACGGCCGAACCATGAGCGCGTCCCACCCCGTCGTGGCCGTCTATCCCGGATCGTTCGACCCCATCACCCGGGGCCACGAGGACATAGTCCGGCGGGCGCTGCACGTCGCCGATCGCCTCATCGTGGCCGTGGCCCACACCGCCACCCAGTCCAAGAGTGGCCTCTTCAGCGTCGACGAGCGACTGGATCTGCTCCGCGAGGTCTTCGCCGGAGAGGACAACGTGGAGGCGTGTGCCTTCGAGGGCCTCCTGGTGGAGTTCGCCCGCACCAGGGGCGTACGCTTCGTCATCCGCGGCCTGCGTGCGGTGTCGGACTTCGAGTACGAGCTGCAGATGACCCAGATGAACCGGGAGCTGTGGCCGGACATGGAGACGATCTTCCTGGCCCCCGAGGTGGACTACTCGTTTCTGTCCTCCTCCCTGGTCCGGGAAGTGGCCCGTCTCGGCGGCGATATCGGACGATTCGTGTCCCCCGTGGTGGCCGAGCGCGTGCGGGCGAAGCTGAAGGGAGAGTAGCACGTCCGGACGCCGGGGAGGCCCCGTGCCTTGCCCCGACATTTGTTCCTTCTTTATCATTGTTGGGTTTGGCGACCCGGGGGGGATCGCTCCCGCCTCTCTCCCGGCAGTTCACCTCCGACTCCTAGGGGAGCAATCGACCCATGAGCTTTCAGGTGTCGCAGAGTGGTGGCATCACGCTGGTGGAGGTGGAAGGCCAGCTCATCGTAGGCAACCGGCAGGAGCTCAAGCAGAAGGTGCTGGAGCACCTGGAAGGTGGCGAACGGAAGTTCGTCATCGATTTCTCCGACACCGGATACATCGACTCGTCCGGCCTGGGCGTGCTCGTCAGCCTCTCCAAGAAGATCCGCGAGCAGGGGGGCGAGTTGCGCCTCTCGAGCCTGAACGAGGATCTGCGCACCCTCTTCGAGCTCACGAAGCTCGACACGCTGTTCCGCATCGCGGATACCAAAGAAGAAGCGTTGGAAGGATTCTGACCGAGCGCCGCGCCCGGGTCCCATGATTCACTCCGATCATCCCGACGAGACACTGAGCGGCATGGAGAACGAGATCGTCCTGGAGCTGCCTACGGACGTGCGCTCCATCGAGCACGCGGTCGAGTATGTGATGCGGCGGTGCAACGCATGCGCGAGGCAGGGTCACCGCCTGCACCTGAACTTCCGCGTGGGACTCACCGAGGCACTCGCCAACGCCATGCTGTACGGGAACGGCCACGACCCGTCGAAGCGGGTCCGCGTCGAGATCGTCGTGGCGAACGGCGAGATCAAGGCGCGGGTGACGGACCAGGGCGTGGGCTTCGATCCGGCCGCCGTTCCCGACCCGACCACACCGGAGAACCTCCTGAATCCGGGAGGACGCGGCCTCTTCCTGATGCGCCAACTCCTGGATGAGGTCTCCTTCAACGACCAGGGGAATCAGGTCACCCTTGTCCTCCGCCTGGATCCGGGACCGTCGGTTCTGGAGGGCGGAGCCCCGGCGTGAATCCCCCGGATCGGCTCGTCCTCGGGACGCTGCCGGATCCGGTCCAGAAGACGCTGGCTGACTTCGAGGAGGCCTTCGGGATCGGCCTTCGGATCGTGGCGGACTCTCCTGCCGACATGCCCGCACGGACAGCGGCAGGTCGCGACGGCGGGCAGCTCCTGTACTCCACCAACGGGACGCCGCCCTCCGAGTCGGGCCTGGCGCGCTTCGACATCCCGACGCGGGAGGGCCCGCCCCTCTCCCTGGAGATCCTGTCCTCTCCCCTGGCTCCACCGGATGCGGTGGGGGCGGCGCTGGCCCGCTCCCTGGAGCGTGCCTTCGAGGCGGCGCGCGAAGTGCGGTACTTCACCGCCGAGCTGTCGGAGCGCTACGAGGAGATCCACCTCCTGTACTCCATCAGTGAGACGCTGGGCTCGATCCTGCACATGGACGACGCCGCCAGGATCATCCTCCGGGAGGTGTGCGACGTCATGGGCGCCAAGCGTGGCTCGCTCTGGCTCTACACGAGGGAGGACGACTCGCTGCACCTGATGGCGGCCGTGGGGGATGAAGGCCTCGAGGGGCCGTTGCGTCGCGACGACCCCGACGCGGTGACCTCCGCGGTATTCCGGGAGCAGCGCCCCATCATCGCGTCCCGCGCCCGCACCGCCTCGCAGCGAGAGCGGGGGATCCGCGGAGACTCCTTCCTGTCGGTGCCCATCCGCTATACGCCGCCTTCCGGAGAGTCCCGCACGCTGGGCGTCATGAACGTCATCGGCCGACGGGGCGACGAGCGATACAGCGTGGCCGACCAGAAGCTCCTCACCGCAATCGCCTCGCAAGTGGGCTCCGCGCTGGAGAACAAGCGCCTCCACGAGGAGAGCGTATCCCGGGAGCGGATGGGCCGTGAGATGGAGCTCGCCCACGATCTGCAGCAGAAGCTGCTGCCCGCGGCGGAGCGCTTCGACGGCGCCGAGGCGGCGGCGAGGGTCTCTCCGGCGGAGCAGGTGGGCGGCGACTTCTACCAGCTCTTCAAGCTTCCGGGCGGCCGTGTCGGCGTGATGCTGGGCGACGTGTCCCTGCACGGTTTTCCCTCCGCCCTCATCATGACGCTCACGCTCAGCGCCGCGGGGATCTACGCCCGGGAGCACGACTCCCCGGCGAAGGTCCTGCGTGACCTCGACGACGCTCTGCGTGACGAGCTCGAGACCACGGAGATGTTCCTCACGGTCTTCTACGGGGTCATCGACCCCGAAAAGGGATGCCTTACCTACTCCAACGCGGGCCATCCGCACGTGTTCACCGTGCACGCCGACGGTGGCCTGGACAGGCTTCTCGCCACCGATCCGCCGGTGGGCTTCGCGGGACCGGAGGCGTATCGGCAGGCGGAGGTCCCCTGGCGGCGGCGAGACGACCTGCTGCTGCTCTTCACCGACGGCCTCTCCGACGTCCTCGCGTCGGCCACCAGAGGTGACGGCGAGGCGCGGGTGCTGGAGTCGGTGGTGAGCCACCGTGACGCCGCGGTGGAACGCATCGTGGACGAGTTGTTCGCGCTCACGGCCGACGCGCATCCGCCGGTGCAGGGGGACGACCGCACGGCGTTGGTGGTGCGCACGCCGTGACCCCGCCCCACCGGGCCAAGCGCTCGCTGGGGCAGAACTTCCTGGTGGACGCCAACCTCCAGCGCAAGATCGTGGAGGCCCTGGGCGCCGGACCCGACGACGAGGTACTGGAGATCGGTCCGGGACGCGGTGCCCTCACCCACCACCTGGCCGGAGCCGTGGCGCGCCTGGTGGCGGTGGAGCTGGACGATGCCCTCGCCGGCGCCCTGAGGGACCGGTACGCCGGCAGGGACGACGTGTCCATCGTCCACGGCGACGTCCTGAAGGTCCGGCTCCGCGACCACGTCCGCGACCCGGCCGCCGTGGTCGTGGTGGGCAACATCCCCTACAACATCACCTCACCCATCCTCTTCCGCCTCCTGGAGCGCCCCCGTCCCCGCGTGATGGTGCTCATGGTCCAGGAGGAGGTGGGGGAGCGCCTCATCGCGCCGGCCGGGACGTCGGCCTATGGAGCCCTGACGGTGGGCGTGAGGAGCGTGGCCACGGTGGAGCGCCTGTTCCGGGTGGGGCGCAAGGCGTTCCGTCCGGCGCCCCGGGTGGACTCGGCCGTGGTGCGCGTCCGTCCCCTTTTCCCGCCCCCGCTGGAGGAGAGGGAGGAGACACGCCTGCGCATGGTGGTGCGCGCGGCCTTCCAGTGGCGCCGCAAGCAGATGGGCAAGATCCTCCGGGAGCACCCCGACCTGGGTCTGGATCCCGAGAAGGCGAAGGCCGCGGCTGCCGCCGCCGGTGTGGATCCGCAGGATCGCCCCGAGCGCATCTCCCCGGAGGCGTTCATCACCCTCTCCAGGTGGCTGCCCTGAGCCCCGGCGCCCCCGGGGCCCCCGACCTCGGTGGCGGCTCCCCGACCTCGGCTCCGTGGGATGCGGCGAACCTCGCCTGCCGTGTGCCCCCCGCGTTGCCGACGGGACGCGCCGTACCTACATTGTGACCAATTTCACAAGCGCATCCGGCCCCGCCCCGGGGGCGCTGGCAGCCATCGGCAACCGTGAACCGACGCATCCCGGATTCCACCGTTCGCAGGATCTCCCACTACCTCCGCGCGCTGGAGGTCATGGGAGTGCAGGGAACACCCACGGTGTCCAGCGAGGAGCTGGCCCAACAGGGTGGCACCACCGCCGCGCAGGTGCGCAAGGACCTCTCCCACTTCGGGTCCTTCGGGAAGCGAGGGCTGGGCTACTCGGTGCCGGAGCTCGCGAGCCGGCTGCGTGACATCCTGGGGCTGACTTGTCGTTGGCGCGTGGTCCTGGTGGGCGCCGGCCGCATCGGCTCGGCGCTCTTCGAGTACCCGCACTTCGCCCGCCGGGGCTACGACTGTGTGGCGGTGCTGGACAACGATCCCGAGAAGATCGGGATGTCGTGGGGGCCGGTGCGCATCCGACCGGTGGAAGAGCTCGAGCTCGTGGTGGATGCGCTCAAGGTGGATATCGCCATTCTGGCGGTGCCCGCCGAGGCCGCCCAGACCCTGGCCGAGCGGGCCGTGGCCGCCGGGGCCCGCGCCATCCTGAACTTCGCGGCCGTCCAGCTCCGGGTCCCCGCGCACGTGCACGTCGCCTACGTGAACCTGGTCGTGGAGCTGGAAGCCCTCTCCTTCGCCATCACGCAGAACGGCAAGGGCCGGAGGAAGTGACGGGGAGGGCGTCCGGCTCCCTGGTACGCGACGCCGCGAAGCGCCTGAGCGAGGGACCGGCACACACGCTGGATCTCGCCCGGGAAGTGCTGGGTCTCTCGGGGCACGCCGGAGCGGCGGCGGCGGCGGTGTTCCAGCTCCTGGGCAGCGATCCGCGCTTCCTCGTGGACGCCGACGGCGTGTGGTCCCTGGACCCGAACCTCGCCCCCCTGGGCAAGAGCCTCGGCGAGGTGCCCTTCGCGGTGGTGGACGTGGAGACCACCGGCTCCGGCCTGGGCTACGGGCATCGCATCACCGAGTTCGCGGCGGTGGAGGTGCAGGGGGGCCGCATCGTCGACGAGTACGAGACGCTCATCAACCCCGGGCGTCCGATTCCCGGCGGTGTGACCGCCCTCACGGGCATCACGAACGAGATGGTGGCGGGGGCGCCGTACTTCGACCACGTGGCCGATGAGATCAACCGGCGCCTCGAGGGCCACGTGTTCGTGGCGCACAACGTCACCTTCGACTGGTCGTTCGTCTCCTCGGAGCTCATCGCCGCGCTGGGGAGCGCGCCGGCCGTGCCGCTGCTCTGCACGGTGCGCATGGTGCGCCGCTTCGTCCCGGGGCTACGGCGCCGCAATCTGGACGAGGTGACGCGGCACTTCGGCGTGAAGGTCCACGCCCGCCACCGCGCCCACGGTGACGCGCTGGCAACCGCCCGCGTCCTCCTTCGCCTCCTGGACGAGGCCCGCGGCCGCGGGCTGGACGACGTCGCGTCGCTGGAGTGGTATCTTCGCCGCCGGAGCCGGCGGACGAAGAAGGACCCGCGCCAGATCCCCCTCGCCTTGGAGGGCGACGGACCTCACGGTAGGAGAAGCCGCAAGTGACACGCTCGGTGGAGGACCTTCCCCTCGTCCGCTCCGCGTCGGTGGGCGGGATCCGCATCCACGCCCTGGAGGCCGGGCTCCAGTGGCTGGACGGGGGCGCGATGTTCGGCGTGGTCCCCAAGCCGCTCTGGGAGAAGCGGATCGCCGCCGACGAGCGCAACCGCATCCCGGCCGCGCTGCGCTGCCTGCTGGTGGAGGCCCCGGAGGCGCTGGTGCTGGTGGACACCGGCATCGGCAACAAGGAGAGCGAGAAGTTCCGGGACCTCTACGGGGTGGCCAACGAGGGCGAGCCCACGCGTCTCGAGGACGCCGTGCGGGCGGCCGGCTTCCAGCCCTCTGACGTCGACATCGTGCTGAACACCCACCTGCACTTCGACCACGCCGGCGGCGACACGGTGCTCGGGGCGGACGGCGTGGTGCGCCCCTCCTTTCCGAAGGCGCGCCACGTGGTGCAGAAGGGGGAGCTCGACTTCGCCCACTCCGGGAACGAGCGCATCCGGGCCAGCTACCTGACCGGCAACTTCGACCCGGTGGCCGAAGCCGGGCTCTGGGACCTCGTGGACGGCGAGACCACCGTGACGCGGGGAGTGCGCGTGCTACCGACCCCGGGACACACGCCCTTCCACCACTCGGTGCTGGTGGAGGACGCGGGCGAGGTCGCGTGCTTCCTGGGCGACGTATGTCCCACCACGGCGCATCTTCCCCTGCCGTGGGTCATGGGCTACGACCTCGAGCCGCTGGTCACGCTGGAGTCCAAGAGATCCCTGTGGGCGCGCGCGCTGACCGAGGAATGGCTGCTCGTGTTCGAGCACGACGCCGACGTGCCGTGGGGGCGTCTGGACCCGGCGTCGGAGCGCCCCGCATTGAGGTGACCCACCTCCCCTTTTTCCCTATCTTCAAACGTCGGCGCTCCAGCCGTACGAGGTGCGTCGGCCCCCTCCGTACGTGACCACCCCCCGAGAGCCGATCTCATGAGCGATAAAGCCAGAACTGCGGTCATCCTGAAGGGCGGCGTGCGCACGCCCATCGGACGTTTCCTGGGCGGGCTGAGCCCCCTTTCTGCACCCCAGCTCGGTGCCATCACCGTACGCGAAGCCGTGAGCCGCACCCACATCGATCCCGGCGACGTGGACGAGATCATCATCGGCAACGTCGTCGCCGGTGGGTCCGGACAGGCCCCGGCCCGTCAGGCGGCGGTCAACAGCGGCCTACCCGCGACGATCCCCGCGCTGACCGTGAACAAGGTGTGCGGCTCGGGGCTGAAGGCGGTGATGCTGGCGGCCCAGGCCATCCGCGCCGGGGATGCCCGCCTGCTGGTGGCCGGCGGCATGGAGTCCATGTCCAACGTGCCCTACTACCTGCGGGGCCTGCGCGGCGGCGTGAAGTTCGGCGACCAGACTCTCCAGGACGGCCTCATCCTCGACGGCCTGTGGTGCTCCTTCGGCAACTGCCACATGGGTGGCTACGCCGAGTACACGGCCCAGAAGGCGGGGGTCAGCCGGGCCGACGCCGACGCGTTTTCACTGCGCTCCCACCAGAAGGCCGTGGCCGCCATCGAGGCCGGGCGCTTCAAGAACGAGATCGTTCCGGTGGAGATCGCCGGCCGCAAGGGTACCACCGTGGTGGACACCGACGAGGGACCGCGGGCGGATACGTCCCTGGAGGCGCTGGGCAGGCTGAAGCCCGCGTTCGTGAAAGACGCTCCCCCCGACATCACCGACTACGTGGTCACGGCGGGCAACGCGCCGGGGCTCAACGACGGTGCCGCCGCGGTGGTGGTCGCCTCCCAGGAGTACGCCGAGGCCCACGGCCTGGCCATCGACGCGATCATCAACGCATACGCAGCCGGGGCCACGGAGCCCAAGGACCTCTTCTTCGCGCCCATCGACGCGGTCAAGAAGGTGATGGCGAAGGAAGGCAAGAAGGTCGGGGACTACGGGCTCTTCGAGATGAACGAGGCGTTCGCCGTGCAGGCCATCGCCGACATGCGTGCCCTGGAGATCGACGAGGAGCTCGTAAACGTCAACGGCGGCGCCGTGGCGCTGGGTCACCCCATCGGGGCGTCGGGCACCCGCATCCTGGTGACCCTGCTGAACGCGATGGAGCAGCGTGACGTCACCACGGGCATGGCCACGCTCTGCCTGGGTGGCGGCAACGCCGTGGCGCTCTCCGTGGAGCGGGTATGACGCTCGACGGGACACGGGGACCCTCGGGACCGGACGCGGGATGAGTCGGGTCGCGCCCGAGGGACGGGGCGGGGCGATCCCCACTCCAGCTTGAGGGGGACGGCGCTACGCACGGCGGGAGGCAGGCTCCGCCTCGGATGGCGGCTCCTCCTCTTTCTGACCCTGTGGGCGGCGTTCGCCACGCTGGCCGCGCTGGTGGTTCCCCCGGGCATCGTGGGGGGCGCCGCGACGACGCTGGTGGGCGCGGTGGGCGCCGGTGCGCTGATGCTGGCCCTGGACGAGCGAGGGCCGGGGGCGCTGGGCTTCTACCTGGCGCGGCCGGTTCCGGGAGAGGCCCTCCGGGGGCTGGCTCTCGGCGTCGCGCTGGGCGTGGCCCTGGTGGCCACCCTGGCGATCTCCGGGGGTGTGCGCTGGACGGTGGGCAGCGGGACGATGGCCACGTGGGCCGCCTCGGGAGCGCGTGCCCTGGCGATCCTGGCGCTGCCCGCGGCGGCGGAGGAGGCCCTCCTGCGGGGCTACCCTCTGCAGGCGCTGGCGGAGGCGTGGGGCGCCCGTTGGGCGTTGGGGATCACCGCGGTGGTCTTCGGCGCGCTGCATCTGTTCAACCCCGGGATCACGCCTCTGGGGGCCGTGAACGTCGCGGCGGCCGGGCTGTTCCTGGGTGCGCTGTACCTGCGCACGGGCAGCCTCTGGTGGGCGGCGGGCGCCCACCTCGGATGGAACTGGACCCTCGGGTTCCTCGCGGGCCTCAGGGTGAGCGGGCTGGATGTGGTGAATCATCCCCTGGTGAAGGGGGTGTCCTCCGGTCCGTCCTGGCTGGGTGGTGGGGCCTTCGGGCCCGAGGGCAGCGCGCTGGCCATGGTGGCCTTTCTCGGCGCCGCGGCGGCGTGCTGGTGGGGCTCCTGGCTGAAGCCGACGCGGGAGCTGTTGGCCAGGGAGCCCCTTGCACTGGTGGGGAAGGGTGGAGTCGAGAGCATGAACGGACCTGCGCCGGCGTTGCGGTCCGAAGCCGGCGAACACATGCAGGAGCGCAACCGATGAGCATACAGAAGATCGCCGTGGTCGGCGGCGGTACCATGGGGAACGGCATTGCCCACGTGGCGGCGCAGAGCGGCAAGAGCGTCCGCCTGCTGGACGTTTCCTCCGACATCCTGGAGAAGGCGCTGGCCACCATCGGCAAGAACCTCGATCGCCAGATCAAGAAGGGCACGCTGGACGAGGCGGCCAAGAAGGAGGTGCTGGGGCGCATCGAGACCGGCACGGACGTCGCGGCCGGCGTCGAGAGCGCCGACCTGGTCGTGGAGGCGGTCCCCGAGAAGATCGAGCTGAAGAACACGCTCTTCCGGACCCTGGACGAAGCCGCTCCGGCGGCGGCCATCCTCGCGACGAACACGTCCTCCATCTCCATCACGGAGATCGCGGCGGGGACGGGGCGGCCCGGGCAGGTCATCGGCATGCACTTCATGAACCCGGTGCCGGTCATGCAGCTCGTGGAGATCATCCGCGGCATCGCCACCACGGACGAGACCACCGAGGCGGTGGTGGGGCTGGCCCGGGAGCTGGGCAAGACGCCCGTGGAGGTGAACGACTTCCCCGGCTTCGTGTCCAACCGCGTGCTTCTCCCCATGATCAACGAGGCGGTGACCGCGCTCATGGAGGGTGTCGCCGAGGCGGAGGCCATCGACACGGTGATGAAGCTCGGCATGAACCACCCCATCGGCCCGCTGGCTCTGGCGGACCTCATCGGCCTCGACACCTGCCTGAACATCCTCGAGGTCCTGCACCGCGAGCTCGGAGACGACCGCTATCGGCCCTCGCCGCTGCTGCGCAAGTACGTGGCGGCCGGATGGCTCGGCCGCAAGAGCGGCCGCGGCTTCTACGACTACGCCTGAGGGCGGGGCCGTGGTCACCGCGGAGCAGCTGGAGATCAGGGACCTGGCACGGAGCTTCGCCGAGGGAGAGATGCGCCCCCACGCCGAGGCGTGGGATGCGGCGCGGGCCATCGACGACGGCGTGTTCGCCAAGCTCGCCGAGCTGGGCTTCCTGGGCATGCTCGTGCCCGAAGCGTACGGCGGTCTGGACTTCGACGTGGTGACCTACCTCCTGGTTCTGGAGGAGCTGGCCTGGGGGGACGCCGCCGTGACCCTGGCCGTGGCCATCCACAACGGCCCGGTGGTGGATGTCCTCCTCAACCACGGATCCGAGGCCCAGAAGTCGCTGTGGCTCCCCCGGCTGGCGTCGGGAGAGGACCTGGGGGCGTTCGCCCTCTCGGAGCCCGAAGCGGGCAGCGACCCGGCGGGGATGGTCACCGCCGCCGAGCGCCGCGCCGACGGGTGGGTCCTGCGGGGCACCAAGCGGTGGGTCACCAACGGGGCGCGGGCCGGCGTGGTGGTGGTGTTCGCGCGCACGGGCCCCGACGCCATCGGCGCCTTCCTGGTGGAGCCCGGCACCCCCGGATACCGCGAGGGAAGGCGGGAGCGCACCCTGGGCCTGCGGGCGTCGGAGACCGTCAGCGTGGAGCTCGACGACGTGGCCGTGGGCGACGAGGCGCTCCTGGGAGAGCCCGGGGAGGGCCTTCACTACGCGCTCCAGGCGCTGGATACCGGACGTGCGGGCATCGCCGCCCAGGCGGTGGGCATCGCCCGCTCGGCCTTCGAGCACGCCACCGCGTACGCCCTGGAGCGGCGTCAGTTCGGCCGCGCCCTGGCGGACTTCGGCGCCACGCAGATGAAGCTCGCGGAGATGCATCGCCGCATCGCGGGTGCGCGCAGCCTGACGCACGAGGCGGGCACCGTGCTGCAGGAGACCCGGACAGGGGCCCGGCCGCGCACGGGACCCGAGGGCGTCACCGCGCTGGCCGCGGGGGCGAAGCTGGCCGCCTCGGAGGCCGCCACCTGGGTGGCCGACGAGGCCATCCAGATCTTCGGCGGATACGGCTACATGCGGGACTACCCGGTGGAGAGACTCCTCCGGGACGCGAAGGGTACGGAGATCTACGAGGGCACCAACGAGATGATGAGACACGTCATCGCCCGCGAGGTCCTGCGGGCGGCCCGGTCCGGTTGAGCCGGGGCGCGAGGCGGCGCGGACGCGGTCCATACTCCATACGGACAGAGGCGTGGGGCGCGAGATGGACATCTTCGAAGCGATGGCCGAGTGGAGCCACGAGCAGCTCGTGTTCTGGAGCGAGCCCCTCTTCGGGTACAAGGGCATCATCGCCATCCACGACACGACGCTGGGCCCCGCCCTGGGCGGGACGCGCTTCTGGACCTACGAGAGCGAGGCCGACGCCGTCGTGGACGCGCTGCGGCTCTCCCGGGGGATGACGTACAAGGCCGCCATCGCCGGACTCGCCCTGGGCGGCGGCAAGTCGGTCATCATCGGCGATCCGAAGACCATGGACCGGGAGATGATCTTCCGCTCACACGGTCGGGCCGTGGACTCCCTCAAGGGGCGCTACATCACGGCCGAGGACGTGGGCACCTCCCCGGAGGACATGGAGTTCGTCCGCATGGAGACCGAGCACGTGGTGGGCATCCTCGAGGGGTCGGGCGACCCGTCGCCCATCACCGCCTACGGCGTCTACCGCGGCATCAAGGCGTGCGCCGCCTTCCGGTACGGAGACGACTCCCTGGCCGGGAAGCACATAGCGGTCCAGGGTCTCGGACACGTGGGATACCATCTGTGCCGGGACCTGGCCGGGGAGGACGCGCGGCTCACCGTCGCCGACATCGACGAGGCGCGTGTCCGCCGGGTGGTGGAGGAGCTCGGCGCCACCCCGGTGGAGCACGACGCCATCTACGGGGTCGAGGCCGAGATCTTCGCCCCGTGCGCGCTGGGGGCGGTGGTGAACGACGACACGCTGGGGCGATTCGGGTTCGACATCATCGCCGGGGCCGCCAACAACCAGCTCGCCCGGCCCGACCACGGGGATGCGCTGGAGGAGAAGAAGATCCTGTACGCGCCCGACTACGTCATCAACGCCGGGGGGCTGATCAACGTGTACGGCGAGCTTCAGGAGTGGTCGGCGGAGCGTGCCAGGCGCAAGGCGGGGGAGATCTACGGCACGCTGATCCGCATCTTCGAGCGGGCACGCTCGGACGGCGTGCCGACCAGCGTCGCGGCGGACCGGGTCGCGGAGACCCGCATCGCCGAGTCACGGCAGTTGCAGAGGTCGTACCTTTGATGGGCGGACGCGTGAAATCGGCGCCACCCGCGCCGTTCGGCGCGGGTACCCGGTCGTCGCGCTGCGGACACGCTTGAACAGAGAGAGCATGGACCGATGATGGATCATCTGAGGGACACCGATCCCAGGATCTTCGAGGCGGTGGTGGCCGAGGCGCGCCGCCAGTCCGGTGGGCTGGAGCTCATCGCCTCCGAGAACTTCGTCTCCAGGGCGGTGCTGGAAGCCATGGGCACCGTGCTCACCAACAAGTACGCCGAGGGGCTTCCCGGGAAGCGGTACTACGGAGGGTGCGAGCATGTGGACGTGGCGGAGGACCTCGCCCGGAGCCGTGCGCAGGAGCTCTTCGCGGCGGAGCACGCCAACGTGCAGCCCCACTCGGGGGCGCAGGCCAACATGGCCGCGTACTTCGCGTTCCTCGAGCCCGGGGACAAGATCCTCGGGATGAGCCTGAGCCACGGCGGGCACCTCACCCACGGCTCACCGGTGAACTTCAGCGGGCGCATCTTCAACGTGGTCAGCTACGGCGTGGGCGACGACGACGGCGTCATCGACTACGACGCCCTGCGGGAGCAGGCCCACGCCGAGCGACCCAAGCTCATCATCGCCGGCGCCAGCGCGTATCCCCGCATCATCGACTTCGAGACCTTCGCCGACATCGCCCGGGAGGTGGATGCCCGGCTGGTTGTGGACATGGCCCACATCGCCGGCCTGGTGGCCACCGGCCACCACCCTTCGCCGGTGCCGTGGGCCGACGTCGTGACCACGACGACGCACAAGACGCTGCGGGGCCCCCGCGGCGGCCTCCTGCTCTGCCGGGAGGAGCACGCGAAGGCCATCGACAAGGCGGTCTTCCCCTTCACCCAGGGCGGGCCGCTCATGCACATCATCGCCGCCAAGGCGGTGGCGCTCCTGGAGGCCCAGAAGCCGGAGTTCAAGACCTATTCCGGCCAGGTGGTGGCCAACGCCGCGGCGCTGGCCGGAGGGCTCTCCGAGCGGGGCTTCCACCTGGTGAGCGGCGGCACCGACAACCACCTCATGCTGGTGGACCTGCGTCCCAGCCACCCGGAGCTGACCGGGAAGGACGCGGAGGCGGCGCTGGAGGCCGCGGGCATGACCGTGAACAAGAACACCGTGCCCGGCGAGACCCGCTCCCCCTTCGTCACCTCGGGCCTGCGCATCGGCACGCCGGCGCTCACCACCCGGGGCATGAAGGAGGACGACATGGGGCGCATCGCGGGTTGGATCGCCAGGGTGCTGGAGCAACCGGGCGACGCCGACACCATCGCCGCGGTGCGCGGAGAGGTGGGGGAGCTGTGCGCCGCATTCCCGCTCTACGCCGATCTCGCGGTGGGCTGATGCGGCTGGGGAATGGCTCGACGGGGGCGGTCCGGCGCCCGTCCGGAGGGGCGTTTCGGAGTCCCGACACTGGCGAAGGAACGGCCTCCCGTACACATTTGGCCCCATGACGGACCTTCAGTTCGCGGAAGAGATTCTGGACCAGCTCCAGGAGCGGAACCCGCGCTTCCACGCGAAAGCGTATTTCTTCGTGCTGGCGGCGCTGCACTCCGTGCTCCAGGACCTGGACGCACCCCGGCACATCTCGGGCCGGGAGTTGGCGGAGAGCGTCCGCGATCTGGCCCTGGAACGCTTCGGTCCCATGGCGAAGACCGTCCTCGGGCACTGGGGCATCCACCATACGGCGGACATCGGAGACGTCGTGTTCGCGCTGGTGGACCAGGGCGTCCTCATCAAGCAGGAGGACGACAGGCCCGAGGACTTCGCCGAAGTGTTCGACTTCGAGGAGACGTTCGAGCTCCGCTACCCCTGGGAAGCTCGACCGTGATGACCGGGGCCCGGGTCCCGCCCGGGTCCGTACCCACAATCCGCCCGCACTGGTCGGGCACCCTGGCGACGTGGGTCGTCGCACCGCCTTTGGGAGGGGCTGCACATGGTGGAAGAAAGCGGGTATCCGCGCTGCTTGAAGTGCGAGAAGGGACTGCTCATCCCGCTCTCGGACTATGGGCGCGACGGGGCGCCGATCCGGTACAAGGCCTGGGTCTGCTCGAATCCGGAGTGTGGCTTCAACATCCGGATCGACAACGGCGAGGTGACGTTCGGCCGTACAATCGGGCAGAGCTACAAGTAGTCATCCGCAGCTGGCGGAGGAGGTGCTCTTGAGCGCGCTTCGCCTTCCTCTGCGTCCCTTCGGGCGCGCGCGTGTCCCGGCGCCCACGGCGGCGGAGTCCGCCGCCATCGATCGCGAGGCCATCGACGTCGTCGGCGTGCCGCAGCCGGTGCTCATGGAGAACGCCGGCCGCTCCGCGGCGCAGATCGTATCCCACCTCTTTCCCCGGGGCACCGTGGTGGGGGTGGTGGGGGCGGGCAACAACGGGGGCGACGCCCTGGTCGCGCTGCGCACGCTGGCCGCGTGGGGCCGACAGGTGCGCGCCGTTCTGGTGGCCGACCGGCCGGCGCCGGAGGTCCTCCTGCACGGCTGGGACGTGCCCACGGTGTCCGACGCGGAGCTGGGGGACGACCCCGGCCGCTGGGCGGGCGTGCTGGCGGGGGCGGTGGTGGTGGTGGACGGCATCCTGGGCACCGGCGTCCGCGGCGCGCCGCGGGATCGCCAGGCACGCGCCATCCGCGCGGTGAACGCCGCCGGGCGACCCGTGCTGGCCATCGACATCCCCTCGGGGGTGAACGGCGACAGCGGGGCCGTCGACGGCGAGGCCGTCCAGGCGGACGTCACGGTGAGCTTCGGCGGGCCGAAGCTCGGTGCGCTGCTGCACCCCGGGCGCGCCCGCGTGGGCCGGCTGGTGGCCGTGGAGATCGCCTTCCCGCCGGTGGAGGCCGGCGCCGCGTCCGCGGAGGTGGTGACGCCGGCGTGGGCGCACGGGCACCGGCCGGTACGCGGACCCGATACGCACAAGAACGCCGTGGGACGCCTCCTGGTGGTGGCCGGCAAGCCGGGCATGGCCGGGGCGGCGGTGATGGCCACCCGCGCGGGCCTGCGCTCCGGGGCGGGGCTGGTGCAGGTCTGCTCGGCGCCGGAGAACCGCACGGTCCTCCAGGCGGCGGTGCCGGAGGCCATCTTCGTGGATGCGGCCGCCCCGGATGCGCTGGAGGACGCCCTCGCGCAGGCGAACGCCGTGGCGGTGGGACCCGGGCTCGGCACCGACGCGTGGGCCGAGGCCCTGCTGGGCCGCGTGCTCGCCCCGGGCTCCTCGGGCTCCGGCCCGGGCACGGTGGTGGATGCCGACGGGCTGAACCTGTTGGCCGCGGGGCGCGGCCCGGACATCGCGGCGGTGGGTGCCGCCCGGCCCCTCCTCCTCACCCCCCATCCGGGCGAGATGTCCCGCCTCCGGGGTGTGGACGGGCAGGCTATCGCCGCGGACCGGCCCGGTACCGTGCGTGCCGCCGCCGAGGCGTGGGGGTGTGCCGTGGTCCTGAAGGGTGCGCCCTCGCTGGTGGCGGGGTCGTCGGGGCCCCTCCTGGTGGACGCGGTGGGCACGTCGGATCTGGCCACCGCCGGGATGGGCGACGTCCTGACGGGCGTGTGCGGGGGCCTCATGGCCCAGGGGCTCGGCCCCCTCGAGGCGGGTGCCCTGGGGCTGCACCTCACCGGCCGGAGCGCCGTTCTGGCGGGGTTGGGCAAGGCCCTGACGCCGGCGGACGTGGTGGACCGGCTGCCCGAAGCCCTGGCGGAGGAGGGGGCGGGGGAGACGGATCTGGGGCTTCCCTTCGTCGTCTTCGACCAGGACCCGGCGCGGTAGCCCCGTGGCCGAGGACGGGTAGTGCGATGGCCGAGGGCGGCACGGCTCCCCGCAGGGTGGCCCTGGGTCCGGGAGCCGAGTTCGACCTGATCCGCCGGTTCCTGGCGGGGGAAGGGAAGCTCCCCGAAGGCGTCCTCGTCGGCCCCGGAGACGACGCCACGGTGCTGGAGGGGGGATGGGTGCTGAGCACCGACCTCTCCGTCGAGGACGTCCACTTCCGGCGGGCGTGGCTCTCCGACACCGAGATCGGATACCGGGCCGCGGCGGCGGCGCTCTCCGACCTGGCCGCCATGGCCGCCCGCCCCCTGGGGGTCCTGGTGTCGCTGGCGCTCCCTTCCGAAGGCGGTGCGGATCCCGAGGCGGTGCACGCCGGCATCCGCGAAGCCGCCGCCGCCGCGGGGGCTGTGGTGCTGGGAGGCGACGTCTCCCGCTCTCCCGGACCTCTGGTGGTGGACGTGGTGGTGGTGGGACGCACGCAGGCACCCGCCCTGCGGGCCGGTGCCGAGCCCGGGGACGAGGTGTGGGTGACGGGGGCTCTGGGCGCCGCAGCGGCGGCCGTGCGCCTGTGGACGGCGGGGAAGGACCCGGCCGCGGAGCTGCGCCGGGCCTTCGCGCGGCCGACGCCGCGCATCGCGGAAGCGCTCCGTCTGGCGGAGCTCGGCGTGCTCCACGCCCTGGTGGACCTGTCCGACGGCCTGGCCGGAGACGCCGGCCACCTGGCCGCGGCGGGTGGGGTCGAGATCGTGCTGGACGCCTCCCGCGTCCCGGTGTCCGGGGCGGCGGGCGAGGCGCTGGGCGAGGACGGCGCGCTGGAAGCGGCGCTCCACGGCGGCGAGGACTACGAGCTCTGCCTCGTGGCGCCGGCGGGGTCCCTGCACGGCGACGAGCTCGGTGTTCCCCTGACGCGCGTCGGCCGCGTGGAGGCCGGCGACGGGGTCTGGCTGGACGGCGGGGACGGGGTGCCGCGCCGCCTCGCACGGGGCGGATACAGCCACGTCGCCGATGCCGGAGGGC
>JAJDNC010000122.1 GCA_022340865.1 Gemmatimonadota bacterium | reverse complement strand
TGCATCCGCCGGACGCTTCGTTGCGCCTCCTCGAAATAGCGCTGCTATTCCTTCGTCGGCGCGCCTCGCTCCGTCGGCGCTTCGGCACCCTCGGTGCTCAACGGACTTGAGCCACACCACACTAGCAGGGTGCTGAAGAAGGGGAGCACCCTGCTAGTCGGGCTCCTCCGTGTCGCTCAGAACATCGAGCACGGGTCGGGGGCTGCGGCGCATCTTGAACTCGAAGATGTCCGGGCGGGCGTAGTGGCCCGCGACGTCGAGTTGCCAGCGCGGGCCGATGACCTCGGCGGGCTCGATGTCGGCATAGAGGATGCCCTCCTCGGCTTCCAGCGGACCGGCCAGGATCTTCCCGTCCGGGTCCACGATCAGGCTCAGCCCGGGGTTGATCCATCCGTCCAGATCGCCGAGGTACGTGCTCTTGAACCCGAGCGCGTCGGGGATGTCGTCCTTGTGGAAGGCCTGGCATGCGCCGACCACGAAGCAACGGCCCTCCTTCGCCATATGGCGCATCGTGGAGATCCAGGGCTCACCGCGATCCCACGTCGGCGCGGCGTGAACCTGCTCTCCTCGAGCGGTCAGGGCATAGCGGGCCAACGGCATGTAGTTCTCCCAGCACAGGAGACCTCCGAGCCGACCGATGGGAGTGTCGAAGACCTCGAGATCACCCTCCGCACCCTGCCCCCACACCAGACGCTCTCCCGCCGTGGGAATCAGCTTTCGGTGCTTGCCCAGCACACCCCCGTCCGCGCCCAGGTATAGAAGCGTGTTGTACAGGGTCGAGTCACTCGCCTCGGAGTTCCTCTCGTTGACGCCCATGGCCACCGTGACACCGCAGTCGGCCGCCGCTTCCCCGAGACGCGCGACCTCGGGGCCAGGGATCGATATCGCGTTCGCATGGAGCTCGGCGTAGAGAGCCCGAAGCGGATGGGTGTGGCCTGGTGGGATGAACCACACCCAGACGGGATAGGCGGGAATGAACGCCTCCGGGAACACGGCCAGCTCAGCCCCGCCCTGGGCGGCTTCCTCGATGAGTCCGCACGCCTTCTCAACCGTCGCGGTTCGATCGAGGAACACGGACGACGCCTGGACCGCAGCGATTCTCGACGACTCGGAGCTCAACTCCACCGCCTTCGTGGGGGTCCGTCCGACGTTCTCGCGTCTCCACCGCCACCATGTATCCCGGACGCGCGAAGTGCAAGGCGCACCTGCGTCACCCGGTCCCGGCCCATCCTCACCCCAGCTCGAGCTCCACGATCTCGGCGTCGAGCCCGCCCGGCTCCACCTTCACTCGTGCCACCGTCACCGGGAGTCGGAATCGCCTGGGGCCCGCGCTCCCGGGGTTGAGGTAGAGCACGCCCCCACGACGCTCGACGCGGGGAAGGTGGGTATGGCCACGTACCACCAGGGCGATGCCCGCCGAGGCGGGGTCCAGGTCGAGCTCCTCGTCGCCGTGAAGGAGATAGGCGATGCTCCCGCTCCCCAGGTCCACCACCGCGGTGGCGGGCAACGTCTTCCTCAGCTCCCCTCCGTCGGTGTTTCCACGCACGGCGTGAACCGGGGCGATCTCTCCCAGCCGCTCCAGGACCCGCAAGTCGCCGACGTCGCCGGCGTGCAGGATGAGCGCGCTTCCCTCCAGCGCCGCCACCGCCTCTGGCCTGAGCAGGCCGTGGGTGTCCGAGATCACGCCGATGATGCGCACGCCGCGCCTCCTTGCCCTTGGGTGTCACCGCCCCCCAGGTTGGGGCATTCTTCCCTTCCGCCGCCACTCCGAGGTGTTCGTGTCCTGCACGCAATGCCGGGGAATCGTCCAGGAGTTCAACTCTTCCGTCGCCCGTCGCGAGCTGCGGCGCTACCGGCGGCGCGGGCCCCGGGGCACTACGCGCACGCTCCTGGATCTCCTCCGGGGCGAGGGTGTCCGGGGGCGCACGTTCCTCGACGTAGGCGGCGGCGTGGGAGTGATCCAGCACGAGCTGATGGCTTCGGGCGCCTCCTCGGGCGTCGACGTGGACGCGTCCCCGGCCTATCTCGCGGCCTGCCGTGACGAAGCCGCGAAGCGCGGCTACGTCCAACGCATCCGCTATCTCCAGGGCGATCTCATCGACGTGGCTTCCTCCGTCGACGCCGCCGACATCGTCACGCTGGACCGGGTCCTTTGCTGCTACCCCGACATGCCGACCCTCGTGGACGCCTCGGCCTCGCGCGCGCGTCGCATCTATGGTCTCGTCATCCCCCGGGAGAGCCGGTTCATGCGCTTCGCCGTCCGGGCCGTCAATCTGATCCAGACTCTCCGGCGGAGGCCGTTTCGGCTGTTCCTCCACGCGTCCACCGACATCGACGCACGCGTTGCCGCCTATGGCCTCGACAAGCGCTATCACGGTCAGACAATCTTCTGGCAGGTGCTCCTGTACACGCGCCGAGATCCGGACCGGGCGGCTCCGCCGGGCGTGTCCACCGGCTGAGCGCACGGCCGCACCGACCCACACACTCATCGGACCTCATGGATCTCCCCTTCCATACCCTCGACGTCTTCACGGACCGTCCGTTCGGCGGTAATCCGCTGGGCGTCTTTCCCGATGCCGCCCATCTCGCACCGGACCTCATGCAGCGCGTCGCCCGGGAGATGAACCTCTCGGAATCGGTCTTCTTGGGCCCACCGCAGGCGGGCGGCTCGGCGCGGGTGCGCATCTTCACGCCGGGCGCCGAGGTCCCCTTCGCGGGCCACCCCACGGTGGGCTCGGCGATCTTCCTGGCTTCGCGCCTGGACATCGCACCCCCCGACGGCACCACGACGCTGGTCCTCGAGGAGAACGTGGGGCACGTACCGGTGGACGTGCGCTTCGCCGGTGGCCACCCGGTCTCCGCGCGCTTCACCACCGCCGTCCTCCCGGAGCACCGTCCCTCTCCTGTCCCCCGCCCGGACCTCGCCGGCATGGTGGGGCTCGCGGAGGGCGACCTGGACCCGTCGCTTCCGGTGGAGATGGTCTCCTGCGGCCTCCCCTTCCACTGCATCCCCCTGCGCAGCCTGGACGCCATGCGTCGGGCGGTCCTGGACCTGGCGGCGTGGCGTCGCCTCCTGGCGGATCTGTGGGCCGACCACGTCTACCTGATCACCTCGCATGCCGAAGGCGAGGGGGTGGACTTCCGGGTCCGGATGTTCGCGCCGGCCGTGGGTGTCATGGAGGACCCGGCCACGGGCTCAGCCGCCGCCGCGCTCGGGGGCTATCTCTCCGCCCTCGACGGGAGCGAAGCGGCCTCGCTGCGCTGGACGGTGGAACAGGGCCTGGAGATCGGCCGGCCCAGCCTGCTGCACGTCGAGGCGGACCGGGCGGGGGGTGCCACCACCGCGGTCCGCGTGGGCGGTTCGGCCGTATTCGTCAGCGAGGGCACCATGAAGGCGGTGGAGTGAGGCCCGCGTCCCGCGTCCTGCGGCTCGCGTCCTCGGTTCCGGGGCGCCTCCTCAACCGCACCCTGTCCGGCGTCGTGCCTCCCGTGAGCCCGCGGGCCACCGCGCTCCACGGTACCCTCGCGGTGGCGGACTTCCACGCCGACGCCCTTCTCTGGGCCCGCGATCTGCTGGCGCGCGGCACGTGGGGCCACGTGGACGTCCCCCGTCTCATCGAGGGGCGCGTCGCCCTCCAGGTCTTCACCACGGTGACCAAGACTCCGCGGCGCATGAACATCGAGTCCAACGCCGGCGACTCGGACAACATCACACTTCTGGCCGTTCTCGAGGGGTGGCCGCGCCCGGCCCGATCGAGCCTACTTCAGCGCGCGCTCCATCAGGCGGACAAACTGCGGTCCTTCGCCGCCGGCTCCGGCGGGCGCCTCACGCTGATCCGTACCCGGTCCGACCTGGCCTCGTATCTCGCCCGGCGCGAGAACGACGACGCCGTCACCGCGGGCGTCCTCGGCATCGAGGGAGCCCACGCTCTGGAAGGCGACGTGGCCAACGTGGACCGTGTCTTCCGCGCGGGATTCCGGCTCCTGGGCCTGACCCACTTCTTCGACAACGCCGTGGGCGGCTCGGCGCACGGCGTGGCGAAGGGCGGCCTCACCGACCTCGGCCGGCAGGTGCTGGCGCGCATGGAAGAGCTGGGGATGGTGGTGGACCTGGCCCATGCATCTCCGGCGCTCATCGACGACGTCCTCGCCGTGGCGACGCGGCCGGTGGTGGTCTCGCACACGGGTGTGAGGGGCACGTGCGACAACACGCGCAACCTGGACGACGGCCGTCTGGCGGCGGTGGCGGCCACCGGGGGGGTCGTGGGCATCGGCCTGTGGAGGACGGCCGTGTGCGGCACGAGCCCTGCCGACTGGGCGCGGGCGGTGCGCCACGCGGTGGACGTCGCGGGCGTGGAGCACGTAGGGCTGGGCTCGGACTGGGACGGCGCCGTGGCCTGCATGATCGACGCCTCCCAGACGGTCCACCTCGTCCAGGCACTCCTGGACGGGGGCTTCGCCGACGAGGAGGTGCGCCTCATCATGGGCGCGAACGTGCTCCGCGTGTTCTCGGAGATCCTCCCCCTCCCATGAGCCTCCTCGAGTCCGTCGCCGTCGCCTTCGGCATCGTCTCGGTATGGCTCTCGGTCAAGGAGAACATCTGGAGCTGGCCGACGGCCATCGTCAACGTGCTCCTCTACTTCGTGATCTTCCGCCAGCAGAGGCTGTACGCGGACATGAGCCTCCAGCTCTTCTACGCGGCGATCTCCGTGTATGGCTGGTATCACTGGCTCTTCGGCGGGGCCAGCCACTCCCGCCTGAAGGTGTCGCGCACGCCCCGGCGGCAGCGCTGGATCCTCCTGGTCCTGGCGGTGTGCTTCGCCCTGGTGTTGGGCACGCTCCTGCGGCGATACACCAACGCGGCCCTGCCGTACGTGGACTCGACCCTGACCTCGGGCAGCCTGGCCGCACAGTGGATGATGAGCCGCAAGTACGTGGAGAACTGGGCCGTCTGGGTAACGCTGGACGTGGCCTACGTGGCGCTCTTCATCAACCGGGGACTCCTGCTCACGACCTTCCTCTACGCGGTCTTCCTGGTGCTGGCGGCGCGGGGCCACGTGGAGTGGAGCCGTTCGTTGCGCCGGGAGATGGAGACGGCATGAGCCGCCCTGTCGCCGGCGCCACCTCGCACGGCCGCGGTCACGAAGCCGTGCCCGCCGGCTACCCGACTTCGGGCCCCACCGCCTCGGCGATGGCCCGCGCCACCTGTGACAGGGGCGGTGCCCCCACCGTCTTTCCGCTCTCGTCCTCGTAGATCCTGCACCGGGGGCCCTGCCCCGGCTCGCGCTGCGCCCACGGGTGCGGCCCGGGCGCAACGTCCTTGCCGTTGACGAGGATGGTGGGCGAGCCCAGGCCCCGGGCGCGCTCGGGGCACGAGGGATCGTCGCTGTTCCACTCCGTCCACACCGTCGGCATTCCCGCGTCCCGGAGCGCCTGGGCGAGCACCTCCCGGGCGGCGACCAGGTTGGGGCAGCCCGGATCGTAGATCAGCTCGACGTGAAGCTTCAGGGACAGGGTATCACCTCCGCATCGGATGAGGCCGGTGCAGGATGGGGGCCGGGGGAAGCTCCGCACAAGTCCGGCGGATCCGGCCGCCGGCTCCGTCGGGTGGCGCCTCCGCCACGGGAGGCCCGGCCAGGGGATCGATCAGGCCGCGCGAAGGTTGCCGGGCACGCCGCGTGCGGTGAATCATGGCCCCAGCGTCGCCGCCCCTGTAGACTGACGGAGCGACCCCAGCCGCACGAGACCGACCATGCGCCACACGCGTCCGCTCCCGATGATCCTCCTCGCGGCGGTGCTCTTTGCCGTTGGATGCGCGCGCTCCGCCGACATCGCGGTCATCGCCATGGACGGCCTCCCGGCGGACGCACGCTACCTGGAGCCTTTCGCCGACAGCCTCCTCCAAAGCCCCCATCCGGTGCGTGTGGAGATCTTCAACGCACCCGGGGCCGGCGGTGCCTACCGGGTGACCCTCCAGCGCGCCGAGAGCATCGCCAAGCTGCCCGGGCTGGTGGGCGTCGTGGGGCACCGCGACAGTCGTTCCACCCTCGTGGTGGGGCCGGTCTACGTCGACGCGGGAATTCCACTGGTCGTGCCGAACGCCACAAGCCGGGCCATCTCCCACATGGGCCCCATGGTCTTCCAGATGGTGGCCGACGACGACGAGGAGGGCGCCTTCCTGGCGAACGTGGCCGCGAAGCGCCTGGGAGGCCGGCGCATCTCGATCTTCTATCTCTCCGACGAGTACGGCGTCGGCATCTATGACGGCACGGTGAAGGCCCTCGAGGAGGAAGGCATCGAGCCGTGGAGCGTCACCGAGTACGGATTGCAGCGGGACAAGTGTCCCGGGGATTTCAAGGCTCTGGTGGACGCCTCGCTCCTCAAGGGCCTCCCCGACGTGGTCATCCTGGGCAGCCGCATCCCCGACGCCGCGTGCATCGTGCGCCTCGTGGGAGCCCGAGCCCCGCACGTGCGCTTCGTGGCCGCCGACGGCGTCGATCCTCGTGGAGCACTCCGCACCCAGGCCGGGAAGGCGGCGGATCGCCTCTGGGTGACCCAGTTCTGGAACTCCATGGAGGACTCCGCCTCCGCAGTCTTCGCACGGCAGTACGAGCGCCGCACCGGTGTGGTTCCGAATCAGGGGGCCGCGCTGCGCTGGGACGGTGTGCGCGTGCTCGTGGCGGCAGTCCGTGAGGTGGGCCCGGACCCGCGGCGCATCGCGGAATACCTGCGGGAGCTGGGCCGGAGCCGCCCACCCTACCACGGCATCACCGGGGACATCTCCTTCGGGCAGCAACCACACAGGCTCATGCTGGTGGACGCGTGGGGCCGGCCGGTGCCGAGCTCGGGCTCGTAACCATGGGTCGCCGAGCTTCGCGCGGCGGGAGCCTCCGCCACGTCCTCCTCCTGTCTGCGAGCGGCGTCGTCCTGTGCGTCGCCGCCCTGGGTGTCGCGGTGAACGTGGTCTTCATCCCGCGGATCACGTCCCTGCGCACGGACACCGAGCGGCTTCTCGGCCAGATCCAGGGCTTCGTGAGTCACGCGGCGAGCCTGGACACCGCCGTCTCCGCGGCCCGACGCGACGTGGCGGCAGGCGACACGGCCGCCGCCCGCGAGACCGTGGAGCAGGCGGAGATCGTGAAGCCCACCTCCCTCACGGCGGCCGCCCGCGAAGGCATGATCGGCGCGCCCCTGGAGATGCGCGCGTCGCTCGCCCAAGCCATCGACGACGAATCCCAGCTCGCCGACCTCCTCAGCGAGGCCGGGGCACTCTTCGCCCTGGGCCGACCTTCGGCCGCGGCCATGACCCTCCGGCAGGCGGACTCCGTCGTCACACAGCTGGACGCCGCCCTCGCCGCCGCCCAGCGTGCGGGGCTCCGGGACGTGGCGCGGCGCAGCACCGCGTTCGAGGTTCTCGCCGAGGAAGTGTCCCGTACGCTGCTCTGGCTCGCCGCGCTGGGCATCCTCGGCATCCTGCTCATCGCCTCCGTGGTGCATCGCAGGCTGTACGCGCCCCTGCGTCGCCTGGACACGGGATTGCGAGAGGTGTCGGGGGGGAGCCTGGACACCCGCCTCGACGTCCCCCACGACGACGAGATGGGCAGGCTCGCGGCGCTCTTCAACCGCATGGTCGGCGAGCTGCGGCAGCGCGAGGAGGAACGGGCGACCGAGCACCAGCAGATGACCTGGCGCATCCTGGAAGCCACCCTCGACGGAGTGATCACCACCACGCCGGAAGGGCGCATCACCGGGTGGAACCCGAGCGCGGAAATCATCTTCGGGTGGGCGCCGGACGAGGTCATGGGCAAGCCGCTGGGAGAGATCATCTACCCTCCGGCTGACCGTGCGCTTCACGCCCGCCGCCTCGAGCTGCTCCGGGACGGACGGGTGGACGAGCTCGGGCCGCGCCGCCTGGAGGTCACGGCCCTGCATCGGGATGGCCGCTCCTTCACGGCGGAGGAGTCCATCGTGCCCATCCTCGAGGGCGGCGAAGTCGTGGCCGTCGCCGGGTTCGTGCGTGACCTCACCGAGACCCTCGAGCTCCAGGAGCAGGTGCGTCGCTCCCAGCGCCTGGAGGCCGTGGGCCGACTGGCCGGAGGCATCGCCCACGACTTCAACAACCTGATATCCGTCATCCTGGGGCAGGCCCAGCTGGCCCTGGAGCAGATCCATGACGCCGAGACCGGCAGGGGACTCCGGGAAGTCGAGCGCGCCGCGAACCGGGCCGCCGAGCTCACGGCTCAGCTCCTCGCCTTCGCCCGCAGGCAGGTGGTGTCCCCGAGGGTGGTGGCGGTGAACGACCTCGTGACCGAGACCCTGGGCATGGTGAAGCGGGTCATCGAATCCTCGGTACGGATCGTGCCGGCGCTGGATGCCGATGCCGGACACGTCAACGTCGATCCCGGCCACTTCTCCCAGGTGCTCCTCAACCTCGTCATGAACGCCAGGGACGCGCTGGGCACCCCGGGGGGCACGGTGGAGGTGAGCACGGGCATCGCCTACGTCGGCGAGAGCGACGGTCCCCTCCAGATCGCCGCGGGAGAGTATGTGCGCATCGCCGTCGTGGACGACGGTCCGGGCATCCCCGAAGCGGTGAAGGACCGAGTCTTCGATCCCTTCTTCAGCACGAAGCCGCAGGGTACGGGGCTGGGCCTCGCCACGTGCCACGGCATCGTCCGTCAGGCCGGAGGAGCCATGACGGCGCGCAACCTGGACGGGAAGGGCGCGGAGTTCACGGTCTATCTCCCTCGGGTCCCGTCGCCCACGGCCTCCGCCGCACCCGTCGCGGGCTGAAGCGACCTCGATCCACGGCTCGGGGAGACCGCCGCAAAGAACCGTCGCCGAAGTTGCCGATCCGGCGCAGTGTCGCGAGCGTTCGTTCGGGCGAGATCACAGTCTGACCGAGGAGAACCGGGTGCGCGACGCGAAGACAGCGAGCAGGATCGATTTCCTGCTCGCCGTTTGGCGGCGCCTCCAGTCGGCCCGCACGGTGGCCCTCCTGGTGCGGGACGCCGATACCGGGGCGCCGCAGGCCCAGGGCTCCGGCTCCGTGGCCGTGGAGACCGCGGGCGGCAGCGAGATGGTGGTCCGCGAGCGGGGACGCTGGACGACGCCTCGCGGCACCGGCGCCCACTTCGCCGACGCCCTGCGCTGGACCCTCGACACCGACATCCTCGCGCTCCGCCTCGAGCACGTGCGTCACGGCCTCGACGAGCCCGTGCCGCTCCTGGAGCTGGTGGACGACGGCCGTGGATTCCTCACGCCTTTGGCGCCTTACCTGTGCGGGGAGGATCGCTACGAGGCATCCGTAAACGTCGTGGACGGGGTGGTGGAGGTGGCGTGGAGGGTCACGGGCCCGCGGAAGAACCAGGAGATCCTCAGGCGCTACCGCTGACATCGGCGCGCGTCGGCGGCCCCTTCGCCGTAACGCGCCGCGCCCGGATCCGAGCCTCGGCGCACCGCTCGCTTCCGGGGGGCCGCAGGCGGACCGCCGATCCTCTATCTTTCGGCCTTCTCCGGCCACTGCCGCTCCACCCACCTCCTGCCATCGCCTTCCATGCACATCCTGGCCGTCGTCACGACCCTGCTCACGTCCGTCGCTCCCGGGCTCCCCGCGACTCCGCTCCCCACCGAGGCTCCCCTCCCTACCGCCCTGCCGCTCCCCTGGGGCGCCACCGGCCACGAGTTGGCCGCGCGAGTTGCCGTCGCGCACATCCCCGACTCCGTGCCGCAGTTCTTCCGGGAAGCCTCGGACCAGCTGGTCTACCTGGACCCCGAGCCCGACCGCTGGCGGAGCCGCGACCTCGTGGCCATGGACCACGCCTTCAGCTACGACCACTTCATCGACCTGGAGAACGTGCCCAAGGGAGCGCTGGACGCGCCCGACCGGTTCTCGTACCTGGAGATCCTGTACAAGGCCGGCATCGATCACCCGGCGCAGAAGTGTGGTCTCCTGCCGTACCGGATCATGGAGATCTACGAGCGCCTGGTCACCGAGTGGCGCCTCTGGCGCGCAGAGCGGGACCCCCGGCGCAGGACCTGGATCCAGCAGCGGATCATCAACGACGCCGGGATCCTCGGCCACTACGTCACGGACGCCTCCAACCCGCACCACACCACCATCCACTACAACGGATGGGCGGAAGGCGTGCCGAACCCCAACGGCTACACCACCGACCGGCACTTCCACTACCGCTTCGAGACGGCCTTCGTGGAGGCGCACGTGCACCTGCAGGACGTCAGCTCGAGGGTCACGGGACCGACGGAGTCCGTGGTGGGCCACGTGCACCAGGCGGTGATGGATGAGATCCTGGCGTCCCACGCCCAGGTGGATACCCTCTACCGGCTGGACAAGGAGCTCGGCTTCAATCCCGACGGGCCGGCCGATCCCAGGACGGTGGCCTTCGCCGCCGACCGTCTTGCGGCGGGTGCCCGCATGCTGAGCACGCTCTGGTGGTCCGCGTGGCTGGAGAGCGCTTCGCCGGCCGGGTCCCGCTGACGGAAACCTTGCCTTGCGGGGCCTCGTCCATGCGTGTTGTCTTGGTCAGGCCCCGGGGACGGCAGCGTCCCGCGCGATCCGAGAGCGCCAGGGGCGCCGAGGCAGGGCCGAGGGCAGCGTACAGGTGCAGGGAGGTCGGCGATGACAGCGGACGCACGCGACCGGGACCAGGGCGTCGGTGCGGGGCCCTTCGACGGCATCGATCCCACGCTCACCATCTTCGCTCTTGCCAACGGCATGGACCTCGACAAGAAGGGCGGGGTCCGTCGGCTGGAGTGGTACCGCGACGGCCACGATCGGGGCATCCTGCTCACGTCGGCCTCCGACGGCACGGTCTCGGTGACCGCACAGGCCTGGAAGCGAGGTGACGATGCGTCGCTGCGCCGTACGCCCGTGCGGGAGCACGTGCCTCCCGACGAGCTCGCCGGAAGCCTGACCTCATTGCTGGAGCGTGGGCTGGAAGCGGCGAACGGTCTGTGAGGCCGGCGACCGCCTCATCCGCGTGCTCATGGTCGGCCTCCCGGCAGCATGGACGCCGGGGATCCGCGGACGTCGTCCGGGGCCGGGGTTCGTGAACGCCCACTCCGGGTCCCCCATGGACGAGCTCCAGCGTCGCATCACCGGGTGCCGGCGCTGTCCGCGGCTGGTGGCGTGGCGCGAGCGGGTGGCGCGGGAGAAGCGCGCGGCGTTCAGAGACGACGAGTACTGGGGCCGGCCGGTCCCCTCCTTCGGCGACCCCCGGGCGCGGGTGCTCGTGGTCGGGCTGGCGCCGGCGGCCCATGGCGCCAACCGCACCGGGCGGATGTTCACCGGGGATCGCTCCGGCGACTGGCTCTACCGGGCGCTGCACCGGGCCGGCTTCGCCAGCCGGCCCACCTCCGAGCACAGGGGTGACGGCCTCCGCCTCACCGACGTCCTCGTCACCGCCGCCGTGCGCTGCGCGCCCCCCGCCAACAAGCCCACCCCCACGGAGCGGGACGCCTGTGCCCCGTGGCTCGATGCCGAGCTCGACCTGCTGGAGCGTGTCCGGGTCGTGGTGGCGTTGGGGAGCTTCGCATGGAGCCAGACGCTCCGCATCCTCGGGTCCAGGGGCCATCCCCTGCCCACGCCCCGGCCCCGCTTCGGGCACGGTGCCGAGGTGGCCCTCGGAAGTGATCTGACCCTCGTGGGCTCGTATCACCCCAGTCAGCAGAACACGTTCACGGGGAGGCTCACCGAGGAGATGTTCGACTCGGTGTGGCGGAGGGCGAGAGAGCTCGCGGGGTGAAGCGTGTCGGCCGCCCGCTTCTCGCAACCCATGGTCCCCCCCGGTACCTTGGGCCCCATGCGCAACGTCATCCTCGCCGTCTCGACTCTCTCCGCCTTCCTCGCTGCGCCGCTCGCCGCGCAGGTGGACCAGGCGGTCACCCCCGCGGACGTGGGCACCATCCGCGTGCCCCGCTTCTCCATCGCCCACTCGCCCATCTCGCTGATCTCGGACGTCCGGCCGAACACGTTCCTGTCCGTCACCGGCCCCAAGAGCGCCTGGCTGGGCAGTGAGACGGGGCCCGCGGAGCTCTGGGTGATGCCCCTGAAGATCGCCACGGGCTTCCAGCTCAACTTCCGCATCCCCCAGTACCACGACCCCGTGCAGGGGGTGGACGTCGCCCGCACCGTCGAGGTGCGACCGGAGATGACCACCATCACCTACACCCACGCGACGTTCACCGTGAAGGAGCACATCCTGGCGCCCCGGGGCGAGCCCGGGCTCCTGGTGCTCCTGGAGGTGAACACGTTCGAGCCCCTGGAGATCGAGGTGCAGTTCCACCCCGTGCTCCAGTACATGTGGCCCGGCTCCTTCGGCGGGCAGTACTCGTACTGGGACGCCCAGCACCACGGCTACGTCCTGAGTGAGAGCCTGTCCAGGCACAACGCCATCATCGGCACCTCGTGGCCCGCCCACGGCGAGGTGAACCCGGCGCATCGCCTCTCGGACACACCCTCGACGTTCGTCATCCCCGTGGACACGGCACGGGCGCGCAAGGAGTTCATCCCCATCGCCGTCGCAGCGGGGACCCAGCCGTTCTCCCAGGTCCTGAAGACGTACGAGGGCCTGCTCGCCAACGGGCTCCCCCTCTACCGGGAGAGCCGCCGCTGGGCGGACACCGTGCTGGCGTCCACGACCTCCGTCGAGACGCCCGACCACTCCATGGACCTGGCGCTGGCGTGGGCGAAGATCGACCTGGAGCGCCAGCGCGTGTGCAATCCGGACCTTGGATGCGGCTTCGTCGCGGGGTGGGGCACCAGCGGAGGCAGCACCCGTCCGGGCTTCGGATGGTTCTTCGGCGGCGACGCCGCCATCAACTCCCTGGCCATGGATGCAACCGGCCAGTGGGCTCCGGTGGCAGACGCGCTCCGCTTCCTGGCCAAGTACCAGCGCAAGGACGGCAAGATACCCCACGAGATCAGCGAGGCGGCCGCGACTCTGCCGTGGTTCACGGAATTCCCGTACCCCTACTACCACGCCGACACCACACCGTACTGGATGCTGGCGCTCTGGCAGTACTGGAGGGCGTCCGGGGACGACGCGACGGTGAAGGAGCTGTGGCCCAACTTCAAGAAGGCGTGGGACTGGTGCCTCGCCGACGAGACCGACGGCGACGGCATCATCGAGGAGGGGGGCAAGGCCGGGATGGGCGCCATCGAGGTGGGCGGCCTGGGCAAGGGCCTCCACGAGGACATCTACCTGGCGGGCGTGTGGATCGAGGCCCTCCAAGGCACTATCGACCTGGCGCATCACTTCCACGACAACAAGCTCGCTGATAAAGCGGACAAGCTGCGTACGACCGCGCTGCATACGCTGAACGAGAAGTACTGGCTTCCCGAGCAGGACCAGCACGCCTTCGCCATCCTCCAGGGCGGCGGCACCAACGACAACCTCACCGCGTGGCCCGGCACCGCGTTGGCCTTCGACCTTCTGGATCCGCCCCGCGCCGAGCGGACCCTCAGGAAGCTGGCCACCGACTCCATCTCCAGCGATTGGGGCGCGCGGCTCCTCTCCACCGGCAGCCCGCTCTACGATCCCCTCCACTACAACAACGGGGCGGTGTGGCCCTTCATGACCGGCTTCGTGGCGTGGGGGCAGTACCGGTACCGGAGGCCGTGGAGCGCGTTTCACCTGGTGGACGCCGTCAAGCAGGAGATCTTCGACTGGAGCCCGGGCCGCAACCCCGAGAACCTCTCCGGCGCGTTCTACCGGCCCATGGACACCACCGTCCCCGACCAGTTCTTCGCCACGTCCATGCTGGTGACGCCCCTCGTGCGCGGGGTGATCGGATGGCAGCCCGACGCGCCGAACCACCGGGCGACGCTGGTGCCGCAGCTTCCGCCGGGGTGGGACACCGTGCGGGTCCACAACCTACGGGTGGGCGCCTCCACCCTGGACGTCACGCTGAGCCGAGGGTTGGGGAGCGTAGGCGCCCGGGTCACCTCCAGCGGTCCGCCTGTGGATCTCACGGTGGTGCTCCCCGTGCCGCTGGGGGCCACGGACATCACGGCCACGGCCTCCTACGGCCCCGGCGCGAGTCGCGTCGTCCAGGGTGCCCACGACGAGCAGGCATCCCTCACCGCCCGCCTCACCGGAGCCATCCCCGTCGACTTCCGAGCGTTCTGGAAGGGAGGCCTCTCGGTGGGCGCCCCCACCATCCATCTCGTGCCCGGGCAGTCGAGCACCGGGGTGCGCGTGGTGGACTTCACCGGCGGCGCCGACGGATGGCTCCTGGAGCTGGGGGGCGAGGCGGGGCGGTCCTACGACCTCCACCTGTACGGAGCCGTGCCGAGAGTCGGCGCGGTCACCGGCGCGGTGGCCACCCTCACCCCCGCCACGGGGACGCCGAAGGATCCCCATGTGCTGCACGTGACCTTCCCGCAGGGAGTGGGAAGGAAGGACGCATCGATCCGGCTTACGGCCGGATGAGGAGACCCTCCCATGCGCGACATCGTCGGATCCATCGAGTCGGAGTACAGGAGGTACAA
>JAJDNC010000116.1 GCA_022340865.1 Gemmatimonadota bacterium | reverse complement strand
GAACAGGCGCCGGCGGGCCTCGTCCTCGATTCGCTTCGTGTCGGGCTCGAGGCGCTTGGCCTCCAGCGTCTCCGCCTTCCGCTCGTGCACCCGCTCCTCAGCGGCCAGCTCGTCGAGGAGCTGACGGATCCCGAGGTCGTGGGTCCGGGCGGCGACACGCTCGTAGAACTGGCGCGTCTCCGCCTCCATGGTGCTCGCCTGCCTGCGGACGGCCTCCAGGCCCAGAGGGCGCACCAGCCACGTCGGCCGGCGACGCACGAAGCCGCGCACGTCCTCCCGCCGGATGTGGGGGATGTGGTCCCCGAAGCGCTGCCGATAGAGCTCCATGAGGCGGGCCCGGTGCCCGGCCTCCTCCTGACGCATTCCCTCGAAGACCGATGCCGAGGCCGGGAAGGTCTCGCGTAGACCGTCGGCGTAGTCCGCGTAGATGCGCTCGTCCTCCTCCTCCAGGGAGATGGCGAGCGCCAGGAGCTCCTTCTCGGACAGGTCGTCGAATCGCCTCATGGGTCCTCCGTGTGCCCCGAAGTTCGCGTCGGTGTGGATCTTCCGCGGGCGGGTGGTCTTCTACGGCACCCAGGTCGTGACCTCGGCCGCCTGTCTCCGGGGCTTCGCGGCGGGAACCTCGGCCGCCTCGCCCATCTGGATGGTCGCCACGATGCGCTCGCCCTCGGGAACGCCCACCGCCGCCCGCGCGCGGGGGTCGTCCATGATCGCCCCGGTCTTGATGTGGGTCCCGAGCCCCGTGGCGTGTGCCGCCAGGCAGAGGTTCTGCACCACCATCATGGTGGCGGCGTAGTCCTCCTCGCGGATCTCGGGGTTCTCGTCCAGCGTCATGCTCACGGCGATCATGGCGGGCAGGGCAGCCTCTCCATCCGCCACCTTCTCGGCGACGGCGCGCGCCGCCTCCGGGTCTTCGACCTTCTTCGCCTTGCGCGCGCCCAGGACCTCGCCGTATGCGCGTCTGGCGTCCGGCCCGAGTACCCGGAAGTGCCAGGGCTGCGTCATGCGGTGGTTGGGGGCGTGCACCGCGACATCGAGAAGCCGCTCGATCTCCTCGCGGCTCACGGGCCGGCCCGTGAACTGCTTGATGGAACGGCGCGTGCGCAGGGCTTCGAGAGCGTCCATGGTTCTCGCCTGTGCTTGTTCGGGGGACGAGGTCACGACCGCGCAAGTTAGCGGACCCGCGACGCGGCGCACATCGACGGAGGCGCGCTCGACACGTCGTCGTGGTCCGTTGCGCGCAGGCCGCCGGACTCGCTTTCCCACCCCGGCGGCACGAGGTTGTCCGCTTCGTCGGCGCGGCGGGCCCGTGCGCTCCACTCGCATCGCGGGCTCCTCCGCAAACACGGCACGGAAGGCGCGGCCATGGCTCAGACTCGAGAATCGGACACCGGTCCTGCCCCGCGGGTGGCCACGCGGCTCCGCCACAGCCTGAGCACGGTCGAGTACTTCACGTTCGGCTTCGGCAGCATGATCGGCGTCGGCTGGCTCATCCTCATGGACGACTGGCTCGGGCGCGGCGGGCCGCTGGGCGGCGCCCTCGGGTTCCTCATCGGCGGCATGCTCCTGCTCCCCATCGCCCACACCTATGCCCGGCTCGTGGGCCAGATTCAGGATGCCGGTGCGGAGATCGCCTACACCGAGGGCGTGTTCCCGCCGATGCTCAGCTTCGCCACCGGTTGGACGATGGTGCTGGCCTACGCCATCGTCTGCCCCTTCGAGGCCGTGGCCATCGGCAACCTGATGGCCCGGGTCTTCCCCGTCCTGGACAGCCACCAGCTCTGGGTGCTGGCCGGCACGCCGATCTACCTGCCCCGCCTCGTCATCGGCCTGCTCCTCACCGCGCTGGTGGTGGGCATCAACTACCGGGGCATCCACCCCAGCGGCGTGCTCCAGAACTGGACGACGTTCGGGCTCCTCGCGGCCTTCCTGCTCTTCACCGTCCTCGGGTTCTTCCGCGGCAGCCCCGCCAACATGCAACCCCTGTTCTCGCATCCGGGCAAGGCAGGCGTGTGGATGTCGATCCTGCTGACCATGCAGATCGTCCCCTACTACATGACGGGCTTCGAGTCGGTGGCGAAGGAGTCCGAGGAGGCCAAGGCGGGCTTCGATCCCCGTCACTTCGGCACCGCCATCTACATGGCGCTCGTAGGCGGGTTCGTGTTCTATGCCGTCGTGATGATCGTCGTGCCGTGGGTCTACCATCCCTGGCAGGACATCGTGACGGGGCACATCGGCACGGAGGTGGCGTTCGAGCGGGCCTTCGGCGCCCACTGGATCGCGCAGATCATCCTCGTCGGTGCGTTCCTCTCGCTGACGAAGGTGTTCAACGGCAACTTCGTGGCGTCCACGCGCCTGCTGTACGGGATGGGCAAGCGAAACCTCGTGCACCGATCGCTTTCCTCGGTACACCCCGACCACGGCACGCCCAGAACCGCCATCCTCCTGATGGGAGTCATCACCGCGGTGGCGGCGTGCCTGGGCGACGCCATTCTCGTGCCCATCTCGGACGTGGGATCGCTGGCCGTCGGGGTGGGATGGCTCTCCGCCTGTCTGGCGTACATCCTGCGGATGCGCCGGGCCGAAGACAGACCCCGCTTCCATGCCGTCGCATGGCTGGGCGTGCTGGTGAGCCTGGCCATCGTCCTCATGAAGGTGCTCCCCGAGGTACCCGGGAGCTTCTCCACGTACGAGTGGCTCTCCTTCGCCCTGTGGTCCACCATGGGACTCCTGTTCTGGGTGGGTCGGCCCCGGGAGAAGCACGCCAACGTGATCGGGTAGGGGCGCGGCGCGGCGGGGAAGGCGCCGAGTCCCGGGAAGGACCGCCACGGAGAGCCGACGCAGGCCCTCTTGTCGCGTGCCATGCCGCGGCGCACCTTGCGGAGCCGTTGCGCCCCGGGCATCCGCCGCGCGACGAGAGCCAGTCTTCAACCCGGCCTGCCCGTCGGGGACCGGGTGTTCACGGAGATCCCGCAGCATGGACAGAACGCCCGGCATAGCGCCGCCATCGCCCCAGGCTCCGCAGGTCGCTCCCGACCATCGGCCCGCGCTCCTGGCGGGATTCCTCGGTTGGACGCTGGATGCCTTCGACTTCTTCCTGGTGGTCATGTGCCTCGGCGCCATCGGAAAGGAGTTCGGCGAGACGGACGAGGCCGTCGCGTTCGCTCTGCTGCTGACGCTGGCCTTCCGCCCGGTGGGTGCGTTCATCTTCGGTCTCATCGCCGACCGCTACGGGCGGCGGCTGCCTCTGATGCTGGACCTCGTGTTCTTCTCCATCATCGAGGTCCTCACCGGCCTGTCGCCCAACTTCACGACGTTCCTGGTGCTGCGAGCGCTCTACGGCATCGGCATGGGTGCCGAGTGGGGCGTCGGCGCGTCCCTCGCCATGGAGAAGGCCCCCAGCCGCCGCCGTGGGATCCTCTCGGGCCTGCTTCAGGAGGGTTACGCGTTCGGCTATCTGCTGGCCGCGGCCTGCTACTTCCTGATCTTCCCGCGCTTCGGCTGGCGGCCGTTGTTCTTCGTCGGCGGTGCGCCTGCGCTGCTCGCCATCTACGTGCGCTACAACGTCAAGGAGTCAGAGGTCTGGGAGAAGGTCCGCCACACCGACTGGAGGTCGCTCTTCCGGGAGATCGTCGGCAACTGGCGTCTGTTCCTCTACATCACGCTCCTCATGGCCATGATGAACGCCGTCTCCCACGGGACGCAGGACCTGTATCCCACCTTCCTGCAGCGTGACTGGCACTTCTCGCCGCAGATGCGCGCGGCGCTGACGGCGTTCTCCATGGTGGGGGCCATCATCGGCGGCATCGTCACAGGGATGGTCTCGGACCGCATCGGACGGCGGCGGGCCATCATGGGCACGCTCGTCCTGGCCATCCTCGCCATCCCCATCTGGGTATTCGCGCCCAGCCTGACCGT
Source organism: Gemmatimonadota bacterium (assembly GCA_022340865.1). Classification (GTDB taxonomy): domain Bacteria; phylum Gemmatimonadota; class Gemmatimonadetes; order Longimicrobiales; family Gaopeijiaceae; genus SZUA-318. Next base: position 10,671 of record JAJDNC010000116.1, on the reverse strand, counting down.
GCTGTGGATCGGTGCCTTCGTCATGCAGTTCATGGTGCAGGGCGCCTGGGGCGTGATCCCCGCACACATCACGGAGCTCTCCCCCGACGGCGTACGGGGCTTCCTGCCCGGCTTCGCCTACCAGTGCGGTGCGGCCATCGCCGGCCTGATCCCGCTCCTCGACGCGCGGGTGGCCGAGCGCATGAGCTACGCCAAGTCGTTGGCGCTGGTGGGCGTCGTGGTCTTCATCCTGGCCGCGGTGGTGGCGGGGCTGGGACAGGAGCGGAGAGCGGTACGGTTCGGAGAGTGAAGGAGCGGCCCCTCGAGACGCGGTCGCCGAGATGTTCAACCTCAACGCCATTCGCTGGGGAGGCGCTATGCGATTCTTCCGTCGAGCTGCGATTGGAGCCGCAGCAGGTCTCGTCGCCGGCATCGCCGTCGCGGTCTTCTTTTTGATCGAGGGGGCGGTCCATCTTCGGCCGTTCGCCGTCCCGGTGGCCCTGGCATCGGGGCTGCTGGGATGGGGAAGCACCGGAGCGACGGCCGCCGCCCAGGTGGCGGGGACCACCGCCGCTCAGGCAGCGGGGACCGCGCCCCGGGTGGAGTCCTTCGGCGCACTCGGGGTCGAGGTTCTCGTCTACACCGTGATCCATCTTCTGACCTTCGCGGCCGTGGGTGCGACCGCAGCCTTCCTCGTCGGCGTCCGGTCGTTCTGGAGGAGCATTCTGGGTGGGGTCGTCTACGGGAGCATCGTGTGCACCGGGCTCCTCTACGCGAGCGGGTGGATCGCGGCGACGCCCGTGTCCCTCCACGATCTCGGCCTGCGCAGCGTCCTCCTGGCGGATGCCATGGCAGGCGCGATCCTGGGGCTCGGCCTGCATCTGGCACAGCCCGCGGACGAGCCCGAAGCGGCGTCCTGAAGAAGGTGCGCTCGGCTCCGCCATCGTGACTCGCCGCGGAGCCGGACACGGCGTTGCACATCCGGGCACGCACATCCGAGGAGACGGAAACGCCGCCCGGACGGGAGGCTCCGGGCGGCGTTCTGGACGAGATGTCCGCGGAGGGTGTCGGCCCCCCGCCGCCTCACCTCCCCCCGACCGCCCGCGCCGCGTTGACGCGGCCGTGGCCGTACTGCTCGTCCACGCCCGGCGCGCCGAGATCGTCGGCGGTCTGGGCCAGGATGTTGGCGAGCTGGTGGGGATTCAGGCTGCCGCCGTGCAGCGCCTGGACGAGCGCCGCGACGCCGGCCACCTCGGGGGTCGCGTAGCTGGTGCCCCAGCCGGCGACGATGTACATGCTGTTGCTGCCGTTGCCACACACGTCCCAGGGATAGTTGAAACCGTCGGCGCCGACGGTGTGCCCCGAGCACGCGCGGATGAGGCGGTTCTGCAGCGCCGGCGCGATGGGGCACGAAGGCAGCGGCTCACCGTCGTAGTCCGCCCACTCCTGGCCGCCGGGCCCGCCCACCCACGTGTCGGACACGCCGTGGTTGGAGTATGACGCCAGCCGGTCCACGTGGTCGGTGGCGTACGCCGACTTCACGTTGGCCAGCGAGGTCGGGATGAAGGCCCAGTCCCGTTGCTTGGTCAGGTTCACGCCGTCGTTGCCGGCGGTGCCCACCAGCAGCTTTCCCTTCTGCGTAGCGTAGTTCACGGCCTTCTGGAACATGGCCAGGAACCGGTTCGAACCCGGCAGGCCCCGCTTCACCGGCCCCATGAGGCTCATGGAGATGATGTTGACGTCGTCCAGGTCGGCTGCGTACAGAAGGCCCGCCAGGACATCCGCCAGGCTGCCGTCCCCGGTGCACGACAGGACCTTCACCATGACCGTCTGGGCGTCCGGTGCCACGCTGGCCACGCCGATGTTGTTGGAGGCGATCTCGGCGGCGTTGCCCGTGCCGTGGGAGTTGTAGTCGGTGATGTCGTCCCTCTCGTCCGCCGGGCAGTTCTCGTCTTCGAACGTGAGCATGCTTGTGCTCTCGGCGAGATCGACCTTGCCTGCCAGATCCACCTGGTCCGGGTCAACGCCGGTGTCCAGGAGGGCGATCTTCATGCCGGCGCCGTGGGCGCCGAAGGCCCAGGCTTCTTCGGCGTGGATCTGTTTGAGATCCCACTGGCAGGAATAGAAGTACGCTTGGGTGGGGTCGGACGACGCAGTGAGCGGCGAGTCGAGTCGGTAGCCGCTGACCGCGATGGGAAGGCCGCCCACCGGGAGCGGCGTCACGGATCAGGTGAAGGACCGTGTCGCGGGTCGCATGCTGCACGCCGGGCAGCGCCAGGGCTGGCGCGAGTCGCAGGATCTTCATGCCGGACCTCCATCATGATTGTGGGTCGATGTCGAGGTCCCAGGGGCCGGCAGCCACGTCGTGGTCTCGAATGCGCCCGGGCAACCTCGTCCGGGCAGGATGCGCGGGAGGTCTGACCTGCGTCTGACCGTCCCTTGACGGGGGTCTCACCCGGCCTCCATTCGTCGCCGGCGCGACTCCGCTTCCCCGGGGCATCCGCCCCCGGCTTGACGCCCGCACCTGCCGCCCGGTATACCATGCCCGCGCAACGCTCGTCTTGAACCGGACTCGTTCCGACCCGGAGTCGCCATGGCCCCCCGTACGCAGCGCCCGGCCGTCTGCCAGATCGACGGCAAGCCAAAGCCCCGCAGCCAGCTCGTACCGGCCGAGCTCATCCGTGACGCCGTCGTCGGGCTCATCCGCGCCGATCACCCCGACTTCGACAGCGGCGGCTCGATCTGTCTCGAGCACTTGGCCCAGTACCGCGCGCGCTACGTGGAGTCCCTGCTCGCCGACGAGAAGGGCGAGCTGTCCTCGCTGGACGAGCAGGTCGTCGAGAGCATGCGGACCCAGGAGCTGGTGGCCACGGACGTCGACGCCCGCATCGACGAGAAGCTCCCCCTGGGCGACCGGGTGGCCGACAAGATCGCCGACTTCGGCGGAAGCTGGACCTTCATCCTCTCGTTCGGCGCCTTCCTTGCCGTCTGGATGCTGATCAACACCGTCCTGCTGCTCTCCAAGCCCTTCGACCCCTACCCATTCATCCTGTTGAACCTCGTGCTCTCGACCCTGGCGGCCATCCAGGCACCGGTGATCATGATGAGCCAGAATCGCCAGGAGACCCGCGACCGGGCGCGCGCGGAAAACGACTACCGGGTCAACCTGAAGGCGGAGCTGGAGATCAGGCACCTCCACGAGAAGATGGACCACCTGCTCTCGCGCCAGTGGGAGCGGCTCATCGAGATCCAGCAGATCCAGATCGAGCTCATGAACGAGATGGGCGGGTCGCGCCACGGGAAGTGACGCGGCGGAGCACCCGGCGTCCCCCGAGGCTTAGCACACCGCGGCGTCGGCCGGTGGGGCGCGCGGGCGCCCCGCGCGGGCGTCCCGCCCGGGCGCGAGTTACCGTCCTGAGACATCACCGATGTTCTCCCGTCATTTCGGCCTCCTATCCTCACACCGTCGGGCACCGGCGGGTGCACCTCACCTCGCCGATTCGCTACGCCCGTCGGATACAGGATTCGATGCAACCTGGGACTTCGGCCCAAGGAGGCCATCTTGCTGCCCATCCGGAAATCTGCTTCGGCTCTGATGCGTCGCTCGCTCGTCGCGGGCGGCATCCTCGCCCTCGCGCTTGGCGCCGGCATGCCGTTCGGATCCCGCGCCCTCCAGGCGCAGAGCGCGGTCGACATCCTCGAGACGGGGTCGAGCCTGCTCTATCCGCTGTTCAACCTGTGGGTGCCCGCCTACGCGAAGTCGGCGCCCCGCGTGAAGATCACGACCCAGTCGACGGGCAGCGGCACCGGCATCGCCCAGTCGGTGGCCGGCATCGCCCAGATCGGTGCGTCCGACGCCTATCTGTCCGATGCGATGATGAAGAAGCATCCGACGATGCTGAACATCCCGCTGGCCATCTCGATGCAGATGGTGAACTACAACGTCCCCGGGCTGAACCAGCGGCACCTGAAGCTGAGCGGGCCCGTCCTGGCCGGCATCTATCAGGGGAAGATCACGAAGTGGAACGACCCGGCCATCGCGGCGATGAACCCGGGGGTGAAGCTCCCCGACCACACCATCATCCCGGTGCACCGGTCCGACGGCAGCGGTGACACGTTCATCTTCACCCAGTATCTGGCGTTCAGCACGCCCGACTGGGCGAACAGCCTCAGCTTCGGGACGACGGTGAGCTGGCCGGCGGTGTCCGGCGAGCTGGGCGCGGTGGGCAACCCCGGGATGGTGACGGCCCTGCAGGACAATCCCTATTCCGTGGCGTACATCGGCACCAGCTATCAGCACGCCATCGAGAAGTCCCACATGGGCATCGCCATGCTGAAGAACCGCGCCGGCAACTTCGTCCTGGCCAACGCCAGGACCGGAGCGGCCGCCGCGGCGGTCATGGTGCCGAAGACCCCCAAGGACCAGCGGGTGAGCCTGATCTTCGCACCGGGCCGGGAGTCGTACCCGATCATCAACTACGAGTATGCGCTCGTGAACAGCCACCAGCCGGCGACGCAGACGGCGACGGCGTTGCGCAAGCTCTTCACCTGGGCCATCGACCCGAGGGGAGGCAACGCGCCGAGCTTCATGCGTCAGGTGAACTTCGTGCCCCTTCCGGCCCCCGTGGCCAAGCTCAGCGCCGCGCAGATTGCCGAGATCCAGTAATCTCCGCCCGATCACGGCTTCGTGTCTCAGGCGCCCGTCACCGTCCATCGGCGGCGGGCGCCTGACCGTTGCGCCGCTGCCCGGCCGGCCGCGCCCGACCGGCCAGCCAGGGCCCGTCCGTAGCCGTTCGGACAAGAGACGATGAGCTTCCGCAAGTCCACCGCGATCCTCGCCAGCGTCGTGGGCGGCACCCTCGTGGTGATCGTCTTGTTCCTGACGCTGTACGCCTGGCCGGCGATACGCCTCAACGGCATCCGGTTCCTCGGCCAGAACAGCTGGAACCTGGGCAGCCTCTACGGCAACCCGATCACCGTGCGCGGCCAGCAGATCCTCCCCGGCGCCCACTACGGGATCCTGTTCCTCATCGTCGGTACGCTCCTCAGCACCGCCATCGCGCTGGCGATCGCGGTCCCGGTGGGCGTCGGTGCGGCCATGTTCCTGGCCGAGGGCGTGCCGTCGCCCCTGCGCCCGTGGATGTCGTTCTTCGTCGAGCTGCTCGCCGCCATCCCCAGCGTGGTCTACGGGCTCTGGGGCTACGTGGTGGTGATCCCGTTCCTGGGCCACCATCTCTTTCCCGCCATGGTCAGGTGGCTCGGATTCATTCCGTTCCTCGGCGGTCCCGCCGGGAGCGGCTACGGTCTCCTCACCGCCGGTCTCGTCCTGACCCTGATGATCGTGCCTCTCGTCACGACGACGCTGCGCGATGCGCTGGTCAGCCCTCAGGCGTCCTCCCTGCGCGAGGCTGCGATGGCGCTGGGCGCGAGTCGCTTCGAGACCTTACGCGCCGTGCTGCTGCCGTCCGTGCGTCGGGTCCTCATCGGGGGCAGCATCCTGGCCACCGGCCGGGCCCTCGGCGAGACGATGGCCGTCCTCATGGTCAGCGGGAACGCGCTGAACTACCTGCCCGGCAACATCTACACACCGATCTCCACCATGGCGTCGTTCATCGTGTCCCAGCTCGACAGCGCGCTGGAGGACCCGACCGGCATGGCCGTCCGGTCGCTGGCGGAGGTCGCTCTCGTCCTGTGCCTGATCTCCGTGGTAGTGAACAGCTTCGCTCGCTTCCTGCTCTACTACGACGCCAGCCGAGCGTGAGGATCGCCTGATGGGGATTCCCGCCGCCGGATTCACCGTGCCTACCGCGCGCAGGAGGAGCACGCGCCTGCGGCGACGCGTCGGCGACTATCTGGGATGGGGGGCGACGGCGCTCGCCTTCGTCCTCCTGGGCGGCGCCATGGTGTCGATCCTGGTCACGGTCTTCGTGCGGGGATCCAGCGCCATAACCTGGAGCGTCATCACCCAGGTGACGCAGGGTGTCGGCGGCGGGCTGCTCAACGCCATCGAGGGAACCCTGGTCCTGGCCGTCGGCGGTATCGTCCTGGCCGTTCCCGTCGGCTTGGCGGCCGGCATCTATCTGGCGGAGTTCGATGAGGGGATGCTCGCGCCGACCATCCGATTCCTGGCCGACGTCCTGGTCGGGGTGCCATCCATCGTCATCGGGTATTTCGGGTACGTGACCATGGTGGTGGGTCTCGGGTGGAACTTCTCGGTTGCAGCCGGCAGCGTGGCGCTGGCGATCATCGCGCTTCCGTACATCTGCCGCACCGCCGAGATGGCCATGCGGCAGGTGCCCCGCTCGATGCGCGAGGCCGCCTACGCCCTCGGCGCCAAGGACCACACGGTCATAATGAGGATCTGCCTGCCCACGGCGCTCCCGGGCATCCTCACCGGCGTGCTCCTGGCGCTGGCCATCGCGGTGGGCGAGACCGCGCCCCTCCTCTACACCGCCGGCTGGTCCAACTACATGTGGAACGGCCACCTCACCAACAGCCCCATCGGCTATCTCACCTACGCGATCTGGGCGTTCGTCACGGAGCCGTTCGCCACGGCTCACGCCCTCGCGTACGCGGCGGCGTTCTTCGTCACGCTCTTCGTTCTGCTCATCAGCGTCGTCTCGCGCGTGGTGCTGGACCGGAACGCCGGCTGGCGCCGGCGGCGCTGACGGGCGCCGGACCTCCCGGCGCGCTGCAACGGCGGGGCGGACCTGGCGTGCCCGAGGGGCCATATGAAAGATCATGCGTCCTTTTCGTGTGTATTTGCGGTGCGTGCCACGCGCGCCCGGGGATGCCCACCGTCGACGACGTGCTCGAAGCGCTCCCGTCGGGTCGCCCGCAAGGAGGCAGGATGGCGACGTCGGTAATGAGCATGATCGAGGAGTTCGGCCGGCAGGTGGAGGAATCCGCCGGACCGGCGGTGCGCCAGCAGGTGATGAGAGGCAGCGCCCGCGCCACCAGCGGACTCGAGCCGACGTCCCTCTGGGTCAGGGGCGCCGTGGAGAGGCTGGAGCGTCTCGCCGGCGAGCAGACCGCCATAGCGGTCATGGAGGCGTGCGGCGCCAACTGCGCCAGGGTGAACCACGGCCTCATCGCGAGGGCGAAGGCCCGCCGCGCCAGGCATGCCAGCGAGGAGGCCTTTCTGGCCGCCGAGGCGGATGATCCCGAGGGAGGCACCCGATTGGAGCAGGACGGCCACGTCCTCTACCAGACCTACACGCCACGGACGTACACACAGAACATGCGCTGCTACTGCGCCCTGTTGAGCGACCTGCCCCCGGACGTGGCTCTTCCCGGCACCTACTGCCACTGCTCGAAGGCGTTCGTCCGGACGTTCTGGGAAGAGGTGCTCGAGAGGCCGGTGACCGTCGAGCTCCTGCAGTCCGCGGTGAGCGGCTCGGACGTATGCCGGTTCAGGATCACGCCGAGGTCCACCGCAGGATAGAGGGAGGCGGCCGAGCCGGCCGCCAGGCCCCCCTTCCCTTCACCGCGCACATCGCCGCCGAACGGCGGGGACGGGCCTCGGATGGAGCCATGCGGCGCGGACGCGCCCCGGACGCGCATCGCCACGGCACGGCCCGGATCCGGTGCGGTCCACGACGTTCGACGATTGCCAGCCGACGGCCGCCGCATTCAGTTCAGGCACCATCGCCCTTCGCGCGCCTGCTCACCGACGGCACCAAGATGACCAGACCCCTCCCCCTCTCCCTGCTCGTCGCCCTGCTCCCGTTCGTCCTGGGCCCGCAGTCGAGCCCCCCCGCCACCCCGCAGGCCCCCACAGTGCCGCCCACCGCGTACCAGGCGCTGCACTGGCGCTTCGTCGGGCCCTTCCGCGCAGGTTGGGCGACGGTGGCCGAGGGCGTGCCCGGCGAGCCCAACACGTTCTACTTCGGCGCGGCGGGCGGAGGCGTCTGGAAGACCACCGACGCCGGGCGCACCTGGCGGGGGCTCATGCAGCACCAGCCGTCCTCGGCCGTGGGAGCTCTCGCCGTCGCGCCCTCCGATCCGAAGGTGATCTACGTCGGCACGGGACAGGTCGCCGCGCGCTACGACATCGCGGTGGGCGACGGCGTGTACCGCTCCGACGACGCCGGGAAGACGTGGACGCACGTGGGCCTCGCCGCGACGCAGCACATCGGGCGCATCCTGGTGGACCCGCACGACCCGAACCGGGTCCTCGTCGCCGCCCTGGGTCACGTCTTCGGACCCAACCCCGAACGAGGCGTCTACCTCACCCGCGACGGCGGCCGGAGCTGGCGCCGGGTCCTCCACGTGGACGACGCCACCGGAGCCGTCGATCTGGCCTGGGATCCCGCGAACCCGGACATCGTCTACGCCGCCATGTGGCAGATGAGGATGCACCCCTGGCTGGACTACTTCATGCCCCAGTCGGGACCGGGCTCCGGCATCTACAAGAGCAGCGACGAGGGCGCCACGTGGACGAAGCTCGGCAGCGGTCTCCCGTCCGCGAACATCGGCCGTGTGGGCCTGGCGGTGGCGCCGGGGAGCGGCGGCCGGGTGGTCTACGCCTCCATCGCGCTGGAGGGTTCGGCGCTCACCACCGCCGCCGCACCCCAGGACGAGAGCGGCCTGTATCGAAGCGACGACGCAGGCGCGCACTGGAGGCTGGTCAACGGCGATCCCGTGCTCGCCAGCAGCTACTTCGGGCGCCTGACCGTCGGTCCGGGGAATCCCAACACGGTGTACGTCACCGGCCAGTCCATCCGGCGCTCCACGGACGGGGGAAGGACGTTCCACGTCTTCAAGGGCTCGCCGGGCGGCGACGACTACCACTTCCTGTGGATCGATCCCGTCGACCCGTCGCACATGATCGCGGGCGCCGACCAGGGCGCGGCGGTCACCGTGAACGGGGGCGCGACCTGGTCGAGCTGGTACAACCAGCCCACGGGTCAGCTCTACCACGTGGCCGCCGACGACCGTTTCCCCTACCGCGTCTACAGCGGGCAGCAGGACAACGGGACGGTGGAGCTCCTGAGCCGGGGGCCGTACGGCGTCGTCGACGAGCGCGATTGGCACCCCGTGGGTGGCGACGAGCGCGACTACATGGTGCCCAAGCCCGGAAGCCCGGACACCGTGTTCGGCACCGGGCTCGGCGGGCACATGTCGCGCTTCGACGAGGTGACCCGCCAGTCGGCCGAGGTGTCCCCCTGGCCCGTGTCCACGTACGGAGCCTATCCGCCCTCGGCGAAGTACCGCTACACGTGGATCACGCCCATGGCGTTCTCCCCCGTTCCCCCACACACCATGTACCTGGGTGCGCAGGTGCTCTTCGCCTCGGACGACGACGGCGACACCTGGCGCACGATCAGCCCGGATCTGAGCGGCGCGGGCGCTGGGGCGGGAGCCGGAGACTGCCGCAACGCCGACCTCCACCAGGCGAAGGCGTGCGGCTTCGGCGTGATCTTCTCCATCGCGCCCTCGCCCCTGGACAAGGACCTGATCTGGGTGGGCACGGACGACGGCCTCATCCAGAAGACCAGCGACGGCGGAGCGCACTGGACGAACGTGACGCCGAAGCAGGTTCCGGAGTGGGCCCGCATCGACAACATCGACCCGTCGCCCTTCGACGCACAGACCGCGTACGCGTCGGTGGACATGCACAGGCTCGACCGCTACACGCCGCTGATCCTGAAGACCACGGACGGGGGCGCGACCTGGCAGTCCATCACCGGGGGCATCCCCGCGGACGAGTTCGTGATGTCGGTGAGGGCCGACCCCGTGAAGCGCGGCCTGCTCTACGCCGGCACCAGCCGTACCGTGTACGTGTCGTTCGACGACGGAGGGCACTGGCAGTCCCTGGCGCTGGACCTTCCCACCACCTGGTACCGCGACCTCCTGGTGCACGACGGCGACCTCATCGCCGCCACGCAGGGGAGGGGCATCTGGATCCTCGACGACATCGAGCCGCTGCGCGAGGCGGCCGAGGCGGCGGCGAGCCCCGCACACCTGTTCAGGCCCCTGACCGCGATCCGCCTGCGCGCCGACGAGAACCGGGACACGCCGTGGCCGCCGTCCACGCCGGTGGCCGAGAACCCGCCCACGGGCGCGGTGCTGGACTACTGGCTCGCGTCGCCCGCCGAGGGTCCGGTGACGCTCACCGTGCGCGACGCGCAGGGTCGGGTCGTGCGCGCGTTCTCCAGCTCCGACACCGCCGAGAGTCTCCCGGCCGATCGCTACTTCCAGAAGGAATGGGTGGGCACCCGCCCGACGCTGTCCGCGGCCGCGGGGATGCACCGCTTCGTCTGGGACCTGCGCTATCCCCGCCCCGACGCGCTCTCGTACAGCTACTCCATCGCCGCGGTGTGGCGTCACCATACACCCCTCGATCCGAGAGGGCCCCTGGCGCTGCCGGGCCGCTACAGCGTCACGCTCACCGCGAACGGGAAGAGCATGACCCGGCCCCTCGAGGTGAAGCTCGATCCCAGGGTGCACGTGGGCGCGGCCGCCCTGCGCGATCAGCTCTCGCTGGCCCTGGCCGTCGACTCGACCCTCGACCGTGCCACCGCGGCGCATCGCGCCATCACGAAGGTCCTCAACGAGCGGAAGGGACGCCTGCCGAAGGCTACGGCGGACTCGCTGAGGGAGATCGCCGACGGGGGCTCGCCGAGCCTGTCGTCGGTGGCCGGCGTGCTCTCGAGCCTGGCCACCGCCGTGGTGGCCGCCGACGCCCCG
>JAJDNC010000087.1 GCA_022340865.1 Gemmatimonadota bacterium | reverse complement strand
CTGGGCCGTGAAGCCCGTGCCGTTGCGCTCCCACTTCAGCTTCGTGCCGGGGCCCACCAGCGTGATGGTGGCCCCGTCGGCGGGGGCCAGCGTCATCATGGAGATGGTCCTCGGCAGCGAGGTCTCGCCCTCGTCGGCCAGGTAGATGGCGTAGACGGCGCCGTCCTTGGCGCGCGTGAGGCGGATCTTGCCCTCGGAATACGGCGCCACGGCCCGCGTACCGTAGATGGCCGTGCCGTTGACCTTCATCCAGGCACCGAGCTTGGCGAGCCGGTCGTACGCGACGGGGTCCCAGGTGCCGTCGGGGCCGGGGCCGATGTTGAGGAGGAGGTTGCCGCCCTTGGAGACCACGTCCACCAGGATGTGCACGAGCTGGCGCCCAGACTTGTACTTGTCGTGGGGCACGTACGACCAGCTCGTGGCCATGGTCATGGGCACCTCCCACGGGTGCGGGATGGGCCCCGCCGGCACCTGGTTCTCGGGGGTGAGGTAGTCCTGGTACGGGCCCGGCACGTCGCGGTTCACCACGATGAGGCCGGGCTGCAGCTTGCGCGCCATGGCCACCAGGCCGGGCATGTCGATGTCCAGGCTCTGGATGTGCAGGAAGTTGTAGTCCGGCGCGTTGATGCGGGCCTGGATCTGCGCCGGCGTGAGGGTGCGCACCCACCCTCCGTCCAGCCAGAGGATGTCCACGCGCCCGTAGTTGCTCATGAGCTCCCTGATCTGCGCATGCGTGAACGCGACGAAGCGGGCCCACCGCTCCGGGTGCTTCTTCACGTCGTAGTTCGGGTACCGGTCCGGCGTGGCGAAGTAGGGCCACCAGTAGTCCGGGCTGTGCCAGTCCGGCTTGGAGAAGTACGCGCCGATCATGAAGCCCCGGGCGCGGAAGGCGTCGAAGATCGCCTTGGTGACGTCCGCCCGGGGGTTCGTGTGGAAGGGTGTGTGCGGTGACGTGATGCGGTAGTCGGTCTGCTTCGTGTCGAACATGCTGAAGCCGTCGTGGTGCTTGGTGGTGAACACCACGTACTTCATGCCCGCGGCCTTGGCGGCGTCGGCCCACTTGTCCGGGTCGAACTTCACCGGATTGAACGTGGTCTGCAGCTTCTCGTACGCCTTCTTGTACTCGCCGTAGTCCTGCATGGAGCGCTTGCACCACGGCTCGTCCTCGGAGCACAGCGACCAGGACTCGACGATGCCCCACTGGGAGTATGTCCCCCAGTGCATGAGGAGGCCGAGCTTGAGGTCCTGCCACTTCTCGAGCTTCGCCTCCACCAGCGGGTCGGTGGGCGCCGTGTAGGCGTACGCGCCCCGTTGGGCGGCGAGACGGGTGGGGCCGAGAGCCGCTGCCGTCGCCAGGAGGGCGGCCCCGGCCAGGGCCGGGAGGAGCGAGGGCGAGGTCCGGACGCCTCGCGGAATCCCATTGGTCGTGCTGTATCGAGTGCTCACGGCTTCCTCGCGGGGAGGGACGTCTATACTGCCGCCGGCGCTCCGGAAGCGCCACACCCTGGAGCTCGTCCGGCGCCAACGGAGGTCTTCCGGAAGATGCCCCGACAACTACGGGTGCGGCGCGTCTCCCGCTGAAACCCTCTCTCCGGTTCCTTCGTCTCTTCTCTACGGCGGTGCCATGGCGCACGCTGTCCTCGCCAGCACAGAATGACATGCGGCTCAAGATCCGACCTCCGACTGCCCCACTTCTCGCGCTCGCTCTCACCCTTCCATCGACGGCCCGCGCACAGGCGCGCAAGGACACGACCACCGACACCCGTCCCGTGGTGGTCGCCGTGAGGCGTGCCGGTCCCATCGACATCGACGGGCACCTGGACGAGGCCGCGTGGAAGGCCGCGGAGCCGGCCACGGGCTTCATCCAGCAGACCCCGGACGAGGGCGCGCCGGCGACGCAGCGGACCGACGTGCGCTTCCTCTACGACGACCAGGCGCTCTACATCGGTGCGCGCATGTACGACAGCGCGGCCCCGGCGGGCGTCACGGCCCGCCTCGCGCGCCGTGACGACGATCCCCAGAGCGACGAGCTGCAGATCGACTTCGACCCCTACCACGACCGGCTGCACCACGTCGCGTTCGACGTGGATCCCGCGGGATGGCGGGGCGACTCCAACGACGGTGACAGCTCGTGGGATCCGGTCTGGGAGGTGAAGACGAGCGTCGATTCCCTGGGTTGGACCGCCGAGATCCGCATCCCGTTCAGCCAGCTGCACTTCTCCAGCGACTCCGTGCAGACGTGGGGCCTCGAGATCATGCGCCTGGTGCACCGCTCCCAGGAGCACGACCTGTGGGCCTTCTACCATCGGGACGAGACGGGTGGGCCCTCGTTCTACGGCACGCTGAGCGGGCTGCGCATGAGCCACGCGCCGCTGCACGCCGAGGTGCTGCCGTACGTCGTGGCGCGCACCGAACGTCTCGGGACTGCGAATCCCGCGAGCCCGTTCTACGACCCGCACCCCACCGACTTCCGCGTCGGCGGCGACCTCGACTACCTGCTCGGCCGGAGCTTCGCGCTCTCGGCCACGGTGAACCCGGACTTCGGGCAGGTCGAAGTGGACCCCGCGGTGGTGAATCTCACCGCCTTCGAGACCTACTTCCCGGAGAAGCGTCCGTTCTTCGTGCAGGGTAGCAGCATCTTCGACTTCGGCAGCCCCGGCTGCATGGTCGACTGCGGCAGGGGCCTGGATCTCTTCTACTCGCGCCGCATCGGGGCTCCTCCGCCGGGGGCCTCGCTGGCGTACGCGGCGGGCGCGTACGCCAGCGTTCCCGACAACACGACGATCCTGGGCGCCGCGAAGGTGACGGGACGCACCAGCGGCGGCACCACCGTCGGCCTCCTGGACGCGGTGACGAACCGGGAGGTGGCCAGGGTCGCCGAGTCCGACGGCACCCGGCTGACCCAGCCGGTCGCGCCGCTCACCAACGACTTCGTCGGCAGGGTCAAGCAGGACCTGGACAGAGGCGACCTCGTCCTCGGCGGCCTGTTCACCTCCGCGGACCGCCGCCTCCACGATCCGGGCCTCGCCGGGCTCCTGCCGGCCGCCGCACGCACCGGCGGCGTGGACGGGGAGTACTTCTGGGGCCATCACGCCTATCATCTCTACGCGGCCCTCACCGCCTCGCACGTCGCCGGAGACTCCGCCGCCATCCTCCGGCTCCAGCGCTCCAGCGCCCGCTACTACCAGCGGCCGGACCGCACGGCGCACGGGGACGGGCTCTTCTCGACGACCTACGATCCACACGCGCGCTCCCTCGACGGGTACGGGGCCATCGCCCGGGTGGCGAAGGGGGGCGGCAGCTGGATCGGCGACCTGAACGGCGCGGCGGTGAGCCCCGGCTTCGAGACCAACGACCTGGGCTTCCAGCAGAAGGCCGACTGGCTCTGGCTGAACGGCTCGTTCGGACGCCGGCTCACCACGCCGACGAGGTGGTATCGCACCCTCATGGCCGTCGGCGGCGCCGAAGGGTATTGGAACTACGACGGCGACCGGACCCGGAGCGACGTGACGGGCGCCCTGGTCCTGCAGCTCCTCGACTACTGGAGCGGCACGTTCATCTACCAGCGGCTGGGGCCGGCCCTCGACGACCGGCTCACGCGCGGCGGCCCCGTCGTGGCGAAGGCCGGCGAGACCCTCGGCCAGGTCGAGATCTCCACGGATCCGCGCCGGTCGCTGATCCTGGACGCCACCCTCGGCGCCGGCCGCAGCGACGACGGCGGCTACATGGACAAGGTGAGCCTGTCGGCGACCGTGCGCCCCTCGCCGAACGTGTCCGTCAGCCTGACGCCCACGTACGCCCGCAACGTATCCACCGCTCAGTACGTCACCTCGGTCGCCGATCCGACGGCCACGGCCTTCTACGGCGAGCGCTACGTCTTCGCGCACCTGGACGAGAAGCAGCTCTCCATGGAGACGCGCGTGAACGTGACGTTCACGCCGGCCCTGTCCCTGGAGCTGTACGCCCAGCCGCTCCTCGCCAGCGGCGCCTACTCCGACCTGGAGCAGTTCGCCAGGCCCCGCAGCCAGGCCAAGCTGGTGTACGGGCGCGACGTGGGCACGATCCGGACCACGGGCACCGGGGAGAACAGGAGCTACGTCATCGATCCCGACGGCGCCGGGCCGGCGAAGAGCTTCACCGTGCCCGATCCGAACTTCGACCTGCGCTCGTTGCGCGGCACCGCCGTGCTCCGCTGGGAGTGGCGCCCGGGCTCGACGGCGTACCTCGTCTGGACGCAGACCCGAAGCGCGTCGGCCCCGCTCGGGGATCTCGCGTTCGGCCGGGACATGCGCGCGCTGGGCCGGGAGCCGTCGGACAACGTCTTCGAGATGAAGGTGAGCTACTGGCTCGGACAGTGAGGATGCGGGCCGGGTGCGGAGCATCTCCCACACGAGCCCGGACCGTGTAGGGAGAGGGGCCGCCGCCAGGCTCGCCGGGGTGTGACGGCGAGGCCGCGCGGCCGGCTCGATCCCCTATATTCAGAGGCCCGGTGGCGACTCCCTTCCGCGCCACACCCCGAGCCACACACGACATCGATCCCCATGAGCAAGTCACCCCCCATTATCTATACCTGGACCGACGAGGCGCCGGCGCTGGCGACCCATGCCTTCCTCCCCGTGATCCGCGCGTTCGCGGGGGCGACCGGCGTGCCGGTGGAGACCCGCGACATCTCCCTCGCCGGCAGGATGCTCGCCGTCTTTCCCGATGTGCTGAAGGAGGATCAGAGGGTCTCCGACGACCTGGCGGAGCTGGGCCGCCTGGTGGAGACGCCGGAGGCGAACGTCATCAAGCTGCCCAACATCAGCGCCTCCATCCCGCAGATCAAAGCGTGCATCGCCGAGCTGCGCGCCAAGGGCTACGCCCTGCCGGACTACCCCGAGGAGCCGGCGAACGACGAGGAGCGCGCCATCAAGGCGCGCTACGACAAGGTGAAGGGGAGCGCCGTGAACCCGGTGCTGCGCCAGGGCAACTCGGACCGGCGCGCCCCGGCGTCGGTGAAGGACTTCGCCCGGCGGAACCCGCCCCGCATGCGGCCGTGGCCCAAGGACTCGAAGACCCACGTGGCCACCATGTCGGCGGGGGACTTCCGCCACAACGAGGTGTCGGTGACGCTCCCTGCGGCCACCACCGCCCGCGTCGAGCACGTGGCGGCGGACGGCACGGTGACGGTGCTCATGCCGTCCCTGCCCCTGAAGAAGGGCGAGGTGCTCGACGGCACGTTCATGAGCAAGAAGGCCCTGGTGGCGTTCCTCGGGGAGCAGATGCGCGACGCCAAGAAGAAGGGCGTGCTCTTCTCGCTCCACCTGAAGGCGACCATGATGAAGGTCTCCGACCCCGTCATGTTCGGCCACGCCGTACGGGTGTTCTTCGAGAGCGTGTTCGAGAAGCACGCGGCCACCTTCGAGAAGCTCGGCGTGGACCCCAACAACGGCTTCGGGGACGTCCTCGCCAGGATCGCGGAGCTCCCCGAGGCGGAGCGTGCCCCCATCGAGGCCGACATCCAGGCCGCCTACGAGAACGGGCCGGCGTTGGCCATGGTGGACTCGGACCGGGGCATCACCAACCTGCACGTGCCGAGCGATATCATCATCGACGCGTCCATGCCGCCCATGATCCGCGACTCGGGCCGCATGTGGAACGCCAAGGGCGAGCTGCAGGACTGCAAGGCCACCATCCCCGACTCCAGCTACGCCGGCATCTACGACGCGGTGGTGAAGGACTGCCAGGCCCACGGCCAGTTCGATCCCTCCACCATGGGGACGGTGCCCAACGTCGGCCTCATGGCGCAGAAGGCCGAGGAGTACGGCTCCCACGACAAGACGTTCCTGGTTCCGTCGGACGGGACCGTGCGCGTGGTGGACGCCGACGGGAAGGTGCTCCTGTCGCAGGCGGTGGAGGAGGGCGACATCTGGCGGGGGTGCCAGGCCAAGGACGAGCCCATCCGCGACTGGGTGCGCCTGGCCGTGGAGCGGGCGCGCGCCACCGGGGCGCCGGCCGTCTTCTGGCTGGACGAGACCCGGGCCCACGACGCCCAGGTCATCGAGAAGGTGAAGGCGTACCTGCCGGAGCACGACACCAAGGGCCTGCGCATCGAGATCATGGCGCCCGTGGAGGCCATCGAGCTCTCGCTGGAGCGCATCCGGCGGGGCGAGGACACCATCTCGGTCACGGGCAACGTGCTCCGCGACTTCCTCACGGACCTCTTCCCCATCCTGGAGATCGGGACCAGCGCCAGGATGCTCTCCGTCGTGCCCCTCCTGAAGGGTGGCGGCCTCTTCGAGACCGGCGCGGGTGGCTCGGCCCCCAAGCACGTCCAGCAGTTCGTCAAGGAGGGCCACCTGCGCTGGGACTCCCTGGGCGAGTACATGGCCCTGGGCGCCTCCCTCCAGCACCTGGGTGAGAAGTTCGACAACGCCGGGGCGCGGGTGCTCGCCTCCACCCTCGACGCCGCCACGGCGGAGTACCTCGACAACGCCCGCTCGCCCTCGCGGGTCGTCAACGAGATCGACAACCGCGGGAGCACGTTCTACCTGACGCTGTACTGGGCGCAGGCGGTGGTGAGGCAGAAGACCGACGCCGAGCTGGCGAAGCGCTTCGCGCCCGCGGCGGCGGCGCTGGCGGAGAACGAGGAGAAGATCGTCGCCGAGCTGATGGCCGCTCAGGGCTCGCCGCAGGACCTTGGCGGATACTACATGCGCGATCCGGCGAAGGCCGACGCGGCCATGCGTCCCAGCGCCACGCTCAACCGGATCGTCGACTCGATCTGAGGTGTCTGCGGGGTCCTCGCCGCACGGCCGGTCCGGAGCGGTGAGGGCCCCGTAGGGTGTCCGGTGCAGCGGATGTCGGGGGCCCGGGGAGGGCACGGCGGCCGCCGGGGCGCTATCATGGCGGAATGCTGAACGAGGATGCGAGCGTGAACGTCGTCCACCTGGTGGCCGAGTACTGGCCCTTCGCACGCACGGGGGGCCTGGCCGAGGCCGTGCGGGGCATGGCCTGGCACCAGGCCAACCACGGCACGGCGACGTGCGTGTTCATGCCGCTCTACAAGACGGCCCGCGAACGGGCCGGGAAGCTCGTGCCGGCCTGCGAGGAGCTCACCGTTCCCCTGGGTGTCGGTCCCCAGCAGTGCGGCATTCTGACGCCGGCGAAGCCACCCACCGGTCCCAAGCTCTACTTCGTCGAGCACTTCGCCGCCTTCGATCGCGACGGGATCTACGGGGAGGACGGGGCCGACTACCCCGACAACCACCTGCGCTTCGCCGTATTCACCCGCGCCGTCCTGGAGGCGCTGCCCAAGCTGGTGCCCGAAGGACACGTCGTTCTGCACCCCCACGACTGGCATACCGCGCTGGCGCCCATCTACCTGCGTACGGCGTACGCCGGCCAGCCGTTCTACGACGCGGTGGCGTGCGTGCTCAGCGTGCACAATGCGGGTTACCAGGGGATCTACGAGGCGGAGGTGCTGGAGGAGGTGGGGCTGGGCGCCGAGCAGTACCACTGGAGCCGCATGGAGTACTACGGGAAGGTGAACTGGCTCAAGGGCGGCCTCTCGTACGCGGACTGGGTGACCACCGTGAGCCCCACGCACGCCCACGAGCTGCGCACCCCGGAGGGCGGCTTCGGCCTCCACGACTTCTTCATCGCCATGGGCGACCGCCTGGTGGGGATCCTCAACGGCATCGACCAGGAGACCTGGGATCCCTCCCACGACGACGGCATCGCCGCCCGCTATTCCCGCTACGAGCTGAAGGGTAAGTGGGTGTGCAAGGCCAACCTGCAGGAGCTCGCCGGCCTCCCCGTGAACCCCGACGCCCCCCTGGTGGGGATGACCGCCCGCCTCGCCCGGCAGAAGGGGTTCGATCTGATCCTCGGTGACGGCATGCTGCACAGGCTCGACGGCGCGCAGTTCATCTTCCTGGGAGAGGGCGACACGTCGTACCGGAACGCCCTTGCGGAGGTGGCGCGAAGCCTGCCCGAGCGGGTGGCGGCCTTCTTCGAGTTCACGGAACGGCGGGAGCACCTGCTGCTCGCCGGTGCGGACATCCTGCTCATGCCGTCGCAGTACGAGCCCTGCGGTCTCACCCAGATGCGGGCGCAGCGCTACGGCGCCCTGCCGGTGGTCCGGCGCGTGGGCGGCCTGGCCGACACCGTGGAGGACCAGGTGACGGGCTTCGTCTTCGACGAGTACACCACGCATGCGTTGGAGGTGGCCCTTCGCCGGGCCTTCGACGTGTACCGGAACCGCCCGGCCTGGGAGCGGCACATGCACGAGGCCATGGGCCGCGACTTCGGGTGGGAGCGCCCCGCACGCTACTACCTGAACCTCTACGACGACGCGCTGGAGGCGCACCACGGGAAGTAGGGGCGCCCGATCCGGCGTTCTGCCGCGCCGCCGGCAGGCGTAGTCGACGCGCGTCATACGTTGGCCTCGCGTTGCCTCGCCCTCTCCCTCTGGGTAGCATCCGTGTCCCAGCCCGACCCTCTCACCCGGAGCACCGTCTTCGTGGCCGATGCGACGACCAGAGTGTCCACGGACGAGCTCCGTGGGCTCCTCGACGATCCACGACTCCAGCTCGTCGACGTGCGCCCCATCGACGCCTACAACGGCTGGCGGCTCCGCGGGGAGGCAAGGGGGGGACACATCGGAGGCGCACGCACCTTGCCCGCCAAGTGGGCCGACTACGTCGACTGGATCGAGATCGTCCGGGCCAAGGGGATCGATCCCGGGCGGCCCCTCGTGGTCTACGGCTACGACAGCGAGGACACCGGGCGGGTGGCCGAGCTGTTCGGGCGGGCGGGGTACGGCGACGTCCGGACGTACCACGAATTCGTCGACGGGTGGTGCGCGGACGCGACGCTGCCCATGGATCGCCTTCCCCGCTACACCCAGCTCGTCTCCCCCGGGTGGCTGAAGCAGCTCCTCACCACGGGCACCGCTCCCGAGTACTCCGGGGACCGCTTCGTCCTCTGTCACGCCCACTACCGCAACCGGGGCGACTACGAGAAGGGCCACATCCCCGGGGCCGTGGACCTGGACACCAACTTCCTGGAGTCGCCGGAGACGTGGAACCGGCGCGCCCCGGCGGAGCTCGAGAAGGTGCTGGAGGCGCTGGGGATCGCGGAGGACACCACGGTGGTGCTGTACGGGCGCTTCTCCTTCCCGGACAACCTCGATCCCTACCCGGGAAGCGCCGCCGGCCATCTGGGGGCGTTCCGGTGCGCGTTCATCATGCTCTACGCCGGCGTGAAGGACGTGCGCATCCTCAACGGCGGCCTCCAATCCTGGCTCGACGAGGGCTTCGAGGTCACCACCGACGAGGGCGCGCGCCACCCGGTGGAGGAGTTCGGCGCCCAGGTCCCGGGCGCTCCCGAGCTGGCGGTGGACCTCCCGGAGGCGAAGGCCATCCTGGCGTCGGACGACGCGAACCTGGTGAGCGTCAGGAGCTGGCCCGAGTACATCGGCGAGGTGAGCGGCTACAACTACATCGAGAAGAAGGGACGCATCCCCGGCTCGGTGTACGGAGACTGCGGCAGCGACGCCTATCACATGGAGAACTACCGGAACCTCGATCACACCACCCGGGAGTACCACGACATCGAGGCGTCGTGGAGGCGCGTCGGCGTCACCCCGGACAAGCACAACGCCTTCTACTGCGGGACGGGATGGCGCGGGAGCGAGGCGTTCTTCAACGCCTGGCTGCTGGGCTGGCCCCGGGTGTCGGTGTACGACGGCGGCTGGTTCGAGTGGAGCAACGACCCCGACAACCCCATCGAGACGGGTGTGCCCGACCCGGACCCCCGGACGGGGGCGACCGCGGTGTGACCCGGCGCGCCGCCATGACGAGGGAACCGACCCCGTGACGGGCGGGAGCGCTCCATCCGTGAGCTCCGGAGAGCGGAGCTCGCCCTCTGCCGTCCAGGACGAGATCATCGCGGAGATGTCCGGCCTGGAGGACTGGCTGGCGAAGTACGAGTATCTGGTGGCGCGGGGCAGGGAGCTGCGCACCCCCGGGGACGGCATGCGGACGGAGGAGAACGCCATCGCCGGGTGCCAGTCCAGCGTGTGGATCAGGGCCGAGCTGCGCGACGGGCGCGTGCGCCTGGCGGCGGACAGCGACGCCATGATCACCCGGGGGATCATCGCGCTGCTCCTGAGGGTCCTGGACGGCCGCGCCCCCGGCGTGGTCGCGGGGACGGAGCTGTACTTCCTGGACCGTACCGGCTTGCGTACGCACCTCTCGCCCGCCCGGGCCAACGGCCTGGCGGCCATGGTGCGGAAGATCAGAACGTACGCGGAGGAATGGACGTGAACGTGACAACGATGAGGAGATCGGCAGGCGTCGTCCTGCTGCTCCTGGCGGCGGTGGCGCCGCTGCGGGCGCAGACCTCGTTCGAGGGTCGAGTGGACTCCATCGCCAATCAGGTGTTGAAGCAGACGGGCGTCCCCAGCGCGTCGGTGGCCGTGGTGCGCGACGGCCGCATCGCCTATGCCCACGCGTACGGCGAGTCGAGGCTCGATCCCGCGACCCCCGCCCGGGCAGACCTGCGCTACAGCATCGGCTCCATCAGCAAGCAGTTCGCGGCCTCGTGCATCCTCCTGCTCCAGCAGGAGGGCAAGCTCTCCCTGGACGACCACGTGTCGCGCTGGCTCCCGGACCTGACGCGCGCCGACGAGGTCACGGTCCGCGAGCTGCTGTCACACACGTCGGGCTATCAGGACTACTGGCCGCAGGACTATGTGCCGCCGATGATGCTGAAGCCCACCACCGCCAAGGAGATCATGGACCGGTGGGCCAAGAAGCCGCTGGACTTCGATCCCGGGACGAAGTGGCAGTACAGCAACACCAACTACGTCATCGCCGGCACCATCGTGGAGAAGGTGAGCGGCATGCCCTTCTTCGACTTCCTGCGCACCCGGATCCTGAAGCCGCTGGGGCTCTCCAGCGCGATGGACATCAACGTGAGCCGGGTGACGGAGCCGGAGGCCACCGGCTACATGCGCTACGCCCTGGGCCCGCTGCACCCGGCACCGAAGGAGGCCGGGGGCTGGCTCTTCGCGGCGGGTGAGCTGGCCATGACCGCCGGCGACCTGGCGAAGTGGGACATCTCGGTGATGGACGAGACCCTGCTGAAGCCGGCGTCCTACCACGAGCTGGAGACCGAGGTGCGCCTGAAGAGCGGCGTGGGCACCGGGTACGGCCTCGGCGTGGACGTCGGCATGATGTCCGGCCACCGCGTGATCTCCCACAGCGGGGAGGTGTCGGGCTTCACCGCCGAGAACATGGTCTTCCCCGACGACCGGGCCGCCGTGGTGGTGCTCACCAACCAGGACGCCGCTCCGGCGGCGGGCGCCATCGCCGGCGGCGTCGGGAGGCTCCTGTTCAGCACCCAGGACGCGCAGACCCGGGCGCGGGTGGCCCAGGCGCGCGAGATCTTCGAGGGCCTGCAGAAGGGGACGCTGGACCGCTCGCTCTTCACCGACGACGCCAACGCCTACTTCAGCCAAGAGGCGCTCCACGACTTCGCATCGAGCCTGGCGCCCCTGGGCGCGCCCCGGGAGTTCACGCAGGTCTCCCAGGGCCTGCGGGGAGGCATGCTCCTCCGGAGGTTCCAGGCGGTGTTCCAGAACCGCGTCCTCCGCGTGTGGACGTTCCAGATGCCCGACGGGAAGCTGGAGCAGTACCAGGTGGCGCCGATGGGGGGTTGAGGCGGCTCCGGCATCCGACCGGGTTGGAGGAGAAGAGGCAGGGGCCGGGATCCGGGAGACGGGATGCCGCCGGCCGTGGTCCCGGAGCGTTCACGGGTACGGTGGGTATAGGTGGCCAAGGCGGGTGCCACCCCCAATCCGGAGGTGACCATGGGTCACACGATCCGACGCGTCGAGTACTTCCATACCTCCGTCAACGACCGGCCGGGGGAGGCGCTCCGCTTCCTGACGGCACTGGCGGATCTCGGCGTGAACCTCGTGGCGTTCACGGCCATCCCCAGCGGGCTGCACCAGACGCAGCTCACCATCTTCCCCGAGGACGCGCATCGCCTGACCGACCAGAGTGAGCGGGCGGGCTTCTCCGTGGACGGCCCCCACTCGGCCCTGCTGGTCCAGGGCGAGGACGTGCCTGGGGCTCTCGTGGACATCCACGAGCGCCTCCACGACGCGGGGATCAACGTCTTCGCCGCAACGGGTGTGAGCGGGGGGAAGGGGAGCTTCGGCTACGTGATCCACGTGCGGCCGACGGACTTCGAGAGCGCCGCCCGGCTCCTCGGGGTGTAGAGGTTCCGTGAACCGACCCTACGGGGAAGAGGTGGCCGTTGCGCTGACCGAACGGTCGTTGGACCGGCCCGGCGCTTGCGAGAGGTCCGTGCCGGGGTGAGACTTGAAGTCCGGCCGGCCCGGAACAGCGCGTTGGGCCGGATGACGTAGATCGTCACGGCACTGCCCTGTCCGACGGGTACCAACGCCCCCCCTCGGGAAGGCGCGGCCTCGTAGCAGGGCGCCTTCCAGGTGCCGCCCACATGGCGCGATGGATTCATCATATCCCACGTGTCTTCGCCGACCTGAAGCGGCGCCGCGTGTTCCGGGTGGTGGCGGTGTACGGCGCGGTCGGCTTCGCGATCCTGCAGGGAGTCGAGCTCATCCAGCCGGTCCTCTCCCTTCCCGGCTGGGTCTACCGGGCCACCGGCATATTCCTCCTTGCCGGGCTTCCGGTGGCGGTGGTCCTCGCCTGGCTCTACGACTTCGACGACGGGCTGAAGAAGACCGCCCCCGCGACGGAGGAGGAGCTCGACGCCATCGTGCACCTGCCGCGGACCTTCCGCTGGGCGTCGGGCATGCTCGCGCTCGCAGGCGTGGGCCTCCTCGTCGGCGGCGGATGGTTCGCCTTCCGGTCTCCCGGGGACGTCGTGCCCTTCGAGCGCGACGGGCCGGTGGTGGCGGTGCTTCCGTTCGTGAATCGCAGCGCCCTTCCCGAGGACGAGTACTTCGTGGACGGGCTGCACGACGACGTTCTCATCGAGCTGTCACGGATCTCCTCGCTCCGGGTCATCTCCCGCACCTCCGTGCTGCGGTTTCGGGGCAGCGAGCTGTCGCTTCGCGCCATCGCGGACAGCCTGCACGCGACGGCGATCCTCGAAGGCGCCGTCCAGCGCTCGGGAAACCGGGTCCGGGTCTCCATGCAGCTCATCGACGCCGCCACGGAGGCCCACCTGTGGGCCGAGCAGTGGGACACGGAGCTGACCCCCGTCAGTCTCCTGGCCATCCAGGACACCCTCGCCCTCGACATCGCCGGGGCCCTGCGGGTCTCGCTGGCGGCGGACGAGGAGGAGAGGCTCCGGGACGCGCGCACCGGGGACCTTCCGGCCTACGACGCGTTCCTTCTGGGGCAGAGCCGTCTGGCGCAGCTCACCCGGAGCGGGATCGAGGGAGCCGTGGCGATGTTTCGGGCGGCCATCGAACGGGATCCGCAGTTCAGTGAGGCGCACGCCGGGTTGGCGGTGGCCGACGCCACCCTGGCCACCTTCGTGGCCGAAGGCGAGGAGGCGAAGCGCGAGTTCGCCGAGGCGGACACCCAGGCGGATCGCGCTCTCGTGCTGAAGCCGTCGTCTGCCTATGCGCTCCTGGCCAAGGCCATCGTCGCGCTCGGGACGCGGCGGGACGTGGTCAGCGCGGAGAGCCTCCTGCTGGCGGCCCAGCAGCGGCGCCCCGGGGATCCGGTGATCAAGCTCTGGCACGTGCGGGCGCTGATGATCGCCGGGAGATTCGAGGACGCCGTGGACGTGACCGACGAGGTCCTCCGC
>JAJDNC010000085.1 GCA_022340865.1 Gemmatimonadota bacterium | reverse complement strand
CAACCCGCAGCCCGAGCCCCCGTCCTCCCAGTATCCGCCGAGCCCCTGCGTGGGGGGGTGACGCCTCGGGCGGCTGGAGAGTGGTGGCGCGGGCCCCCAGGGGGGGTTAGACGTGCGCCCCTCGCGGGAGCCCACAGGAGCTACGTGCCCGACGGCGCGTCGCTCCGAGCGAAGGGCCCGCGTCACCACCCCCCGCTGGCGGCACAGACCGACCGCGCGTCGCTTCGAGCGAGCCGCGGACCACCGGGCCTCCCTATACCTGGTGCACGTGGATCCCCTTGCCGCGCACGGCGCGGTAGGCGGCCTCCACCAGGAACGAGAGGCCCAGCATGGCCGCCAGCGTGGTGGCCTTCACGGGGTCGGTGGCGACCACGTGACCTACGAGCACCACGAACGCCGCGGCACACGCCGCCAGGCCGAGCCAGGAGATCCAGGCTCGGCTCTTCGTGCGTGCGGCGAGCTTCACGTTGGCGAGGTTGACCGCCGCGAACAGGAGCAGGAAGCCGGCGCTCCCCATGAGCGAGATGCTGGTGAGATCGAAGAGGTTGGCGAGAAGGAGCGTCGCGACGCTGGTGACCAGCAGGCCCTCCAGGGGCTTGTGCCAGACGTTCTTCTCGAGGACCGCGGGCAGCTCGCCGGACTTGGCGATGGTGAACGACAGACGGGCGGCGCCGTAGAGCGTGGCGTTGATGGCGCTGGCCGTGGACAGCAGCGCGGCGAAGGCGATGAGGGCGAAGCCCGCCTGTCCCATGGTGGGGCGCGCCGCCTCGGCCAGGGCGTAGTCGCGGGCGGCCACGATCTTCGCCACCGGAAGGCTGCCCACGGTCACCGTGGCCACCAGCACGTACAGCGCGATGACGAAGATCACCGAGCCGAAGAACGCGCGAGGCATGTCCCGCGCCGGGTTCGCGGCGTCCTCGGCGGCGTTGGCGATGAGCTCGAAGCCCTCGTACGCCAGAAAGATGATCATCCCGCCCGACACCAGGCCCAGGGGCGAGGCCCACGTCGAGGGCGCGACGGCGGAAGCGTGGACCTGCGTGAACCCGATGGCCACGAACGCGAGGAGAATGAGCAGCTTGATCGCGACGATGAAGTCCTCCGCCCTGCCGATGAGGTCGGCCCTCAGGGCGTTCAGCACGGTGATGGCGAGCACGGCTCCGCTGAGCAACAGGTGCTTGGCCAGCGTGGCCCGCGCCGGCGAGAAGAAGCTGGCCCCGTAAGAGCCGAAGGCCGAGGCGTACAGCGCCAGCATCACGATGTAGCTGATCCAGAGCAGGATGTTCAGGGTCCCGCTGAAGAGGCCGGATCCGAACGCGGCGTTGAGGAACGCCACCGTCCCGCCGCGGCTGGGCAGCGAGACGGTGAGGCGCGCGTATGCGTACGCCGTGAGGAGCGTCACCACGCCGCCCAGGAGGAAGGCTACGGGCGCCCCTCCCTGGGCGAGCTGCACGGAGAGCCCCAGGACGGCGAAGATGCCGCCGCCCACCATGCCGCCGATGCCGATGGCCGCCAGGCTGAGCACACCCATCCCGCTCTTGTTCGCCAACGTCCGCTCCGTGAGAGAGTCCCCCGGTTACACCCCCGTCACCCGCCGACACCGGGGATGGCACGGCGCCCCGAAACAACCGTGAACCCCACGTACCGCACCAGAGAGGGCAGCATCGGGCCCGGGCCGGCGCGCTGTCAACAAGAGGTGGCGTGAGGCGACGGCCCGGCCCCGAGCAACGCGTACCTTCGGGTCCGGGGGTGGCGCGCGGGCGACGTCTCGGGGATCTTGAGAGTGTCGTCCTTGAGACCGCAGCGACGGGGAGGAAGTCCATGCCCTCGACGCGCAGCAACGAGCAGAAGCGGAGCGGCGGTCGTAGCTACGCTCGACCACGACCCCAGGAGAGGGGTCCGTCCGCCGGTCCGGCGGTGCGACCGACGAGCGCCCCGACCACGTCCGCGGCACCTCGGTCGGATCCCGCCCTGAGACGATCCCGCCGCCTGCTGGAGCAGGTCTTCGGACCGCTCTCCGCCCGGCGCTTCGCCGTGAGATTCTGGGACGGGACGCTGGACGCGCCCCCGGTGGACCCCGAGTTCACCCTCGCTCTGAACCATGCGGGCGCCCTGCGAAGGCTGCTCCTTCCACCCACCCAGGCTGCCATGGGGGCTGCCTATGTGCAGGGCCACATCGACCTCGAGGGGGACTTCGAGGCCGCCACGGCCGTGGGCTATCAGGTAGCCGCACGACTCCGCAGTCCCCTGCTTCTGCTCGCGGTCATGGCCCGGGCGGCACGGCTCCCCCGGGACCGGAGCGCCGGGAGCGTCGGACCTTTTTCCTCGGGCGGCCCCAGCGGGTCGAAGCATTCCCGCCGCCGCGACGCCGCCGCGGTCACCGGACACTACGACGTCGGCAACGACTTCTACCGGCTCTTCCTGGACCGGCGGCTCGTATACTCGTGCGCCTATTTCGCCGACGACTCAGACGACCTGGACCGCGCCCAGGAAGCCAAGCTCGACCACATCTGCCGGAAGCTGCGCCTGCGCCCCGGAGAGCGGTTCCTGGACATCGGATGCGGATGGGGGGCCCTCGTCCTGCACGCCGCCGAGCGCTACGGCGTCGAGGCGCTGGGTATCACGCTCTCCGAGCCTCAGGCGCGTCTGGCGCGAGAGCGCATCGCCGCCGCCGGCCTGGGCGAGCGCTGCAGGGTGGAGGTGCGGGACTACCGGGATTTTCCGCCCGACGCCCGCTTCGACAAGGTCGCGAGCATCGGCATGGTGGAGCACGTCGGGCGGCGCAGGATCCGCACCTACTTCGACCAGGTCGCCCGGCACCTGGCGCCGGGGGGACTCTTCCTCAACCACGGGATCGTCTCCCTCGATGGGCCGCCCGGACCCGTCGAACGGCTGGGCATCCTGGCTCTCCGCCCCTCCGCGTCGTTCATCCAGCGCTACGTGTTCCCCGACTCGGAGCTCCTCAGCGTGACCGAGCTCACCGCCCCGGGCGAGCGCGTCGGCCTGGAGCTGCGGGACACCGAGAGCCTTCGGGAGCACTACGCCCGCACCCTGCGCCACTGGGTGCGGCGGCTGGAGTCGAGCGAGGAGGAGGCGCGCAGGCTCGTGGGCGACGACACGTACCGCGTGTGGCGGCTCTACATGGGGGGCTGCGCCTACACCTTCACCGCCGGCGACATCGGCATCGTGCAGATGCTCTGGGGAAAGCCGGGCAATGGCGGAGGGCTTCCCCTGCCGCCCACCCGGGCGGACCTCTACGCGTCTTCGCCCTGAGAAGCGGGAGGGCAGCCTTCCGGCGTTCGCCCCCTCGTGGATCCGCCTTCGTACGCGGTCTACCCGCCAGATGAGGTTCCCGCCGCCGCCGGCCTCCCCTTCGAGCCTCCCTCGGCAACCACCGCGAAGTCCATGGCGTCACCCTGGAGCTGCCTCACCAGCGTGCTGTCCATGCCGGCCTGGTGCACCGCGTCGGAGAGCTGCAGGGCCATCACGTAGTAGTAGCCGGGGATGTTCAGCGTGGAGCGGTCCGGCCAGATGGCCCGTTCACGGATGGAGCGGTAGCGGTACACGTCCCGGTAGAGCCGCAGCGACCGGGGCACGTCGAACACCTCGCCTCCGTAGCTCTTGGAGCCGCGGACGAGTCCCGGGGGCATCGAGTCCTTCGGGCTGCGCAGCTCCAGCTTCACCACCAGCCCCTGGCGCACACCCCAGCGGCCGAGACCCAGCTGCGTGATGAGGCCCTGTGGCCCCGCGAAGTAGATGGGGCGCTCGCCGGCGGAGTCGTGGATGAACGCCAGCGCGAGCTGGTCGACCCGATCCAGCTCGGTGCCGGCGGGATAGGTCACCGAGATCCCCGGGAAGGGCACGGTGAAGTCCCGCCCCAGGCGCGCCGCGGTAACGCCGTCCATCTCCTGACCGGTGAGCGTGGTGATGGAGTGGGCCGGCGGGGAGGGAGGAGCCTTGTACAGCCCCGGTACGATGTCGGGATCGAAGTGTCGCTGGTGCTCGGGATCGGTGAGGCGCGCGAGCTGATGAGGGTACCAGGTCGTGTTCAGGTACTGCCCGACTATGACCGTGACGTCCTTGCGCACGCCCTCCACCTCCTGGAGGTACCAGAGGGGAAAGGTGTCGTTGTCGCCGTTGGTGAAGAGGATGCCGTACGGCTCGACGCTGGTGAGCATGTCCCAGGCCCAGTCGTGGGCCGCCCAGTCCCCCGCGCGGCTCGCCCAGCTCCAGTTGAGACCCAGGGGCACGAGGGCGATCAGGAGGATCGGTGAGGTGAGCAGGTAGCGCCGGGTTCCGGACAAACGCGAGGACAGCGCGCCCCACGTCCACGCGAGCCCCACCCCCGCCAGCATCCCCCACACCAGGAAGCTGGCGATGAAGAAGTAGTCGCGCTCCCGCACCTCGTGGAGCGCCCGGTCGGTGACCTCCGGGTGCAGCGAGTACCCGTACTTGAAGTTCAGGTAGAAGACCAGGGCCACCGTCAGGGTCACGCACAGGGTGGCCAGGTACACGAAGATCCCGCGGTCCGCCCGCCATGCGGCCCACAGCCCCGCGAGCCCCAGGACCAGGAACAGGAGCGCCAGCGGCCCTCGGGCGGTTCCGGGCAAGGGCGAGGGATTCAGGGCCCTTCCCCACTGCCACCCGAAGTACTGTGCATAGTTCTCGAGCTGCGCCGTGAAGGGCGACATGCGATCCGTGACGGGGGGCTTCCGGTACTGCTTGCGTGTGAGGTTGAACGCCAGCGCCGGACATCCCGCGTGCCCCTGCGTGTAGATCGCCTCGGCGGCGCCCAGCATCGAGGCGCAGGTGGGCTGTCCCTCGTCGATGACGGGGTCGAGGGCCGCGCGCACGGGCAGCACGAAGTTGAACGAGAGCCCCACCACCACCAGGAGGAACGCGCGCCCCAGGAATCGGGGGCGCAACAGGACTCTGGCCTCGGTGAAGAGCACGTACAGCCCCAGGGCCGGCAGGGGGAGAACCGACATGAGGTGGTTGGTCGAGCCGATGGCCAGCAGGAAGAGGGCGCCCAGGAGGTAGCGCTCACCTCCGGGCTCGTGGCGGCGGTCGCGCCAGCGCACGGCGAGCCAGGTCACCGCGGCGATGACCAGCACGCTCACCGTGTAGACCTTCTCGTTCACGTTGGACTGGTTCCAGACCGTGAACGTGGTACCCCCCACGAGGGCGGCCAGGAATCCCCCGATGCGCGCCCGGCGGTCGCTGCCCAGCACCGGAAGGAGGATGCGGTGCGCCACCAAGAACAGGAACGCGCCGGACGCCGCGCTGGTTGCCGCCGCCAACAGGTTCACCCTCACCGCCACCGACAGGCCCAGAGGCGAGAGCAGGATCAGCCACGCCCGTGCCAGCACCACGAAGAGCGGGTTCCCCGGGGGGTGGGGGATGCCCAGGATATACGCCGTGGCGATGTACTCGCTGGTGTCCCAGAAGGCCGTGCTGGGCGCGAGTGTGATCACGTAGAGCACGAAGAGGGCCAGCCCCACAGCGGCGCTCAGGCCGTACGGCGGAGATGCCGGTCTCGTTCCGGCGGGCGCGGGAAGCTCGACGGAATCGGGAGTCTCGGTGTCGTGCGTCACGTGGTGGACCCCCTCTTCGGCACGCCGTTCTTCGCCGCGTCGGCGAGGAGCTCGAGGACGCGCTCCAGCTCGGCGGGACGGTTGTAGACATGGGTGGAGAGGCGCATGAAGCCGTAGTCGTACTCCGAGATCACCCGCGTGCGCACGTTCGCCACGCGCGCCAGGTGGACCTGCAGGTCCAGGGAGTCCACGCCGGCGACCTTGAAGGACACCATCCCGCACTTCAGCGACTCGTCCTCGGGCGTCACGACGCTCAGGCCGGGAATCGAGCGCAGTCCGCCCTCGAGGATCCCCCGCAGGTGCCTCACCCGAGCCTCGACGCGGTCGATCCCGATGAGCTGGAGGAACTCCGCGGAGGCGATGAGCCCGGCCATGCGCGACTCGTCGAAGGTCCCCAGGTGGTTGAAGCGCTGGGCCCCGAGGGACAGATCGTCCCATCCTCCGGACGCCAGGGTGGGCCAGAGCCGCGTGCGCCACTGGGGAGCCAGCCAGAGCATCCCGTTGCCCTCCGGCGCCAGCATCCACTTGTGGGGAGAGCTGGCGTAGAAGTCTCCTCCCAGGGCGCCGATGTCCATGCGCATCATCCCCGGGGGGTGCGCGCCGTCCACGGCCAGGGTGATCCCCCGGTCCCTGCAGCGTCTCGCCAGCTCCACCACCGGCATGACGGTACCCGTGGTGAAGGTGAGGTGGGAGACCATGACGACCCGGGTCGCCGGGCTCACACCGGACCAGACGACGTCCGCCAGCGCCTGGGAGGAAGGCGCGGGCACCGGCAGCTTGACCACCGTGTACCTGGCCTTGCGGCGGGTGGTGGCGAGCCGCCAGGGTTCCTTGCCGCCGATGTGCTCGTGGTCCGTGGTGACCACCTCGTCGCCGGGCCCGATGTCCATGCCGTTGGCCACGAAGCTCATGCCTTCGGTGGTGTTCCGCGGGAACACGAAGCCGGCCGGGTCTCCCCCCGCCAGCGCCGACACCGACTGCTTGAGGTCGTCCCAATTCACCCCTTCGGGGAAGGTGGCGGCCACCCGGCGTGTATGCTCCGCAACGGCATCCACCGCCACCCGTGGCGACGGTCCCAGGGTGCCGTTGTTCAGGTAGATGCGATCCGGCGCGATGAGGAAGCCGGCACGCACCTCGGCCCAGAACGCCTCGTCGTCGGGTGCCCCTCCCGACTCGAGCCTGCGCGAGAGAGCCTCGAGGGTGCGAGGCCACACCAGAGCCCCGCCTCCCAGGAGCGTGAGGAACGAGCGACGGTACACGGTGGTCTCCTCCCGGCGGCGCGAATCGAGGTTCGACGCGGATGATGACCGCCTGCGCCCAGGTGGCGCAAGCGCGGCGCTGGCACCTCCCCACGTGGAACGGGTAGCTTCGGCCGATGCCCCCCACGATGCTGCGCACCTTTCGCTACACCGCGTGCTGGCTGACCGGCAGGGCCTCCCTCGTCACCCGGGAGGTCCGGCTGGACCGGGCGGGCACGCCGGTCCCCGCCACGCTGACCATGCCGGCGCGGGTCGAACGCCCGCTCCCCACCTGGATCGTGCTCCACGGGATCACGCGCCCCGGCCGCGGACACCCCACGCTGGTGCGCTTCACCCGGGCCCTGGCCTCCGCCGGCTTCGCGGTCGTCGTGCCCGAGGTCCCCGAGTGGCGGGAGCTCAGCCTGGCCACCCACCTCACCGTCCCCACCATCCGGGCGTGCCTGGCCACCCTCGACGCCGTCGACGAGGTGGCGCACCTCCCCGTGGGACTGGTGGGCTTCTCCTTCGGCGCGCCGCAGGCCATCGCGGCGTCGGCGGACCCCGGGCTCCGTGGCCGCATCGCGGGGGTGGTGGGGTTCGGGGGGTTCTGCGATCTGGAGCACACGCTCCGGTTCCAGTTCACCGGCGAGCACGAGTGGGGTCGGGACCGGTACCACCTGCGCCCCGATCCCTACGGGCGTTGGATCGTGGGCGCCAACTACCTCACCGCGATCCCCGGGTACGAGAGCCGGGCGGCGGTGGCCGACGCGTTGCGACGGTTGGCCGCCATCGCCGGGGATTCCGGCATCATTTCGTGGGATGCGACCTTCGAGGAACCCAGGCGCGATCTCCGCCGGGCGCTGTCGGCGGAGGATCGGCCCGTCTTCGACCTGTTCGCCCCCGCTTCGCCCGCCGAGCCGGACCGGGCGGAGGGGGAGGCCATGGCGCTCGCCCTGGCCGAGGCCGGCCGCCGGGTCGAGCCCGCCCTCGAGGCCACGCGGTCCTTCGGCGCCGTGGGGGGCCCCGTCCACATCCTGCATGGCCGTCAGGACCATCTCATCCCGTTCTCGGAGGCCTTCCGACTGCGCGACGCGCTTCCTGCCGAAGCCGTGGCCGGAGCCACCGTGACCAGCCTGTTCGGGCACTCCACCCAGGATCCCTTCCCCGGGCTCATCGACGGGGCCAGGGAAACGGTGTCGTTCTTCCGCGCGCTGGCAGGGGTGCTGGGCGTGGTGTGAGGGCGGCGGGTACCCTCAGGACTCCTCGAGCAGCTGGCGCACCGCGGCCTGCACCGCCGTGTTCTTGTCGGTGGCGGCCTTCCGGATGACGCTCTTGGCCCGGGGGGTGCCGATGCTGCCCAGCGCACGGTACGCCGCGATGCGCACTCCGGTGGGCGGCTTCGAGAGGAAGGAGCCCACGGCGCGCTTCTCCACCGCGTTGGTGGCCCCGGGGTCGCCGAGCTGTCCCAGCGCCTGCAGCACCACCACCACCGCGTCCGGATCGCGCTCGCCCTCCAGCATGTTCAGCAGCGGCTTGAGGGCACGCTCCACCTTGAGCGTGCCGGCGGCCATGGCGGCGGCCAGGCGCACCTCGGGGTCCGTATCCTCGATCATGCCGTATACGAGCATGCCGGCATCCTCGCCCCCCACTTTGGCGAGAGAGAGGAGCGCCTCCCGGCGGACGTGCGCGTCGGTGTGGGCCAGCGAGCTGGTGACCAGCTCCACCGCCCGGGGGCCGCCGATCTCGCCGAGGATGGCCACCGCGTTGCGCACGACGAACCACTGGTCGTTCTCCAGCATCTCCTCCGCGACGGACATCGCATCGTCGCCCATCGCCACCAGGGCACCCAGGTACGCTCTCCGGGCGAACCGGTCGGTGGTCTCGGAGAGCGCATCGGCCAGCGCCACGGCCATGTCCCGGCCCAGACGCACGCACGCTCTCACCAGCTGCGCGTGCCGCTCCTCCTCGTGGGCCTCGCCCAGACGGGCGGCCAGGCGGCCGGCCACCCCGGAGGTGAGCAGCGCCCGTGCCATGGCGACCCCCGCCTCGTCGGGGACGTCCTCCCCCGCCCTCGCCAGGCGCTCGACGGCGTCGGCCAGAACGTCGAGGGAGTTGGCCTCCCTCAGGGCGGCCGCGGCGTTCCGGATGGCGTGTCCCAGACCCTCGCGGTGGAGCGGGTCGGCATCGAGAAAACGCGTGACGGCGCTCCGCAGGGCTTCGGGGTCGGCGTCTTCCGCGCTGGGACTCTCGACGAGCTTCTCCCAGACCATCTCCTCCCCACCCTCTTCCTCCCGGCCCTGTGACGATCCCTCGCCGTGATCACCTTCTGGCGACGGCTCCGCATCCGTGGAGGTACGGGACGTCCCCTCGTCGACGTCCTCCGAGAAGAGGGCGTCGATGGAGCGAGCCAGCCCTTTCAGCTCTCTTCTCTCGTCGGAAGCGGTCATAGGGATCGACAGCCGTTGAACGACTGGGGGAACGGGGTCCAGACAATCTAGGCCTGGAGCGCCCTTCGACGCGAGAGAGGCCGGGCCCGGGTCGTCGGTCGTCGCTTCATCGGGGTCACGGCTCTGGGTCCCTGCCTCCAGCCCTGCCCGGATACGGCACGGGCGGCCCGGGCATCGCGTATGCGCCCGGGAAGTCCATCGCCGCTTCCTTCTGCTTGCCGCTCCAGGACTCGATGTCGACGCGATAGACGGCCGTGCGCGCAAGCTCTTCGCCGGTGACGCCGCGATAGTCCGAGCCGTACTCCAGGTGTGGCGCGTACTTCTCCAGAAGGGCGCGTAAGCCGTGCTCCGCCTCCGTCGGATCGTTCACCACGTGCGCGGCGCCGAAGGCCACCACCGCCGCATATTCCACGCTGAACTCCAAAGCCTCGTTCGCCGGCAGGAGGCGGCCCATGGCGGCGGCGGTGAACGCCACCTTCCCGGAGGCGGCCACGTTCGTCCGCGTCCGGCCCGTCCGATGCGTGTGCAGGTAGAGGCAATGCCGCTCCTCGTCGAAGACGAAGAGGTTCGAGTTCACGAAGGGGTGCCCTTCCCCGTCCACGGTGGCCAGGATGCCCCAGGGCGCCCGCTTCAGGAACGCGCGGATCCAGTCGTCGTCCTTGCCGCGGTCGTGGCGCCGGAGCCGCACGCGCGGGTCGGGGGAATCGTGGGGCGAGCCAGGGGTGGCATCCGCGCGGCCTCCGGCCGACCTCGTGGGATCCGTCATCTCCCTTCCAGATAGTCGCGCTTCAGCAACACGCGGTGATGAAGCTCGTGGCCTGCGATGATCCATGCCGCGGCCCGCACCGTGAGGGGGTTGCCGCCGGCCATGCCCCGCCGGGACCAGGTATCCTCGTCGAAGCCCGCGAACATGAGCACGTTGGCACGCCGCGCCGCGCCCCACTCCGCGACGAGGTCGGCAAGGCGCAGGCCGCCGGCGTTGGAGGTCGCGGCCCAGTCGTCCTGCTCCATGCTCGGCTGCTCCTCCACCGCACCACGTCCGATCCAGAGCGCGCGGAACGCGAACAGCCGTTCGACGTCCACGAGATGGCCCACCACCTCGCGTACGCTCCACTTCCCCTCGGCATACCTGTACTCCTCGCGCTCCGGCGGCACCGACGCCAGGAGGGTCCGCGTCGCCTCCCACTGTGCCGCGAGGATCTCGACGATGTCGCCGTCCGGCACACGGGACACATAGCGGTCATAGTACTCGTGGAACTCGCCGGAAACGGGTCGGGTCATGGCTTCCTCCACAGGATGACCCGCCGGCAGCCGTCGGCGGGAGGGTCGGCATCGGCGGGAACGTTGGCGCCCGCCCCCACGTCCGGTCAAACGCCGGGTGCTGGGGTCGTCCCTGGGTGCGGCTCTGGCACGCCCCTCCCGGATGGCGTCTCATATCCGGCGTTCCCCGGGCCCCTCCCCCCGTGGGGATGATCAGCATCTTCCCTCCGCTTCCCGAATCCAACCCCGTGAGCATGCGCCGACAGCTCACGCAGTGGTTCGTCTACTGCGCGGTGGTGGGCGTCTTCGCCGTCGTGAGGGGTCCGCCGCGCCGGACGTGCGCGGGGGCCGACGCCGGTTACGGCGTCGGCCCCCGTTCGGTCTTGAGTCGTTTCTCAGTCCGCCACAGCGGCCTCGGGCCAGGGCACAGAATCCCGCCACCCGTACGGGTCCTCGCTCACGCCCTTCACCAGATCCAGATAGGCCTTCTGGAGCTGCATGGTCACGGGTCCGGGCTTGCCCTCGCCCACGGTGACGCGATCGACGGTGCGCACCGGAGTCACCTCCGCCGCGGTACCCGCGAAGAAGACCTCGTCGGCGGTGTACAGCATCTCGCGCGGGACCGGACCCTCGCGGACCTCGATTCCGGCGTCCTCGGCGAGGTGGATGATGGTGTTCCGCGTGATGCCGCCGAGCATGGTTCCGTCCAGCTGCGGCGTGAGGAGCACGCCCCCCTTCACCAGGAACACGTTCTGGCCGCTCCCCTCGCTGAGAAGGCCCTCGGGTCCTACGGCGATCCCCTCGTGGTAGCCGTTGGCCACGGCCTCCATCTTCACGAGCTGGCTGTTCAGGTAGTTGCCTCCGGCCTTCGCCAGCGACGGGAAGGTGTTGGGAGCGGGGCGGAACCACGTGGACACGCATGCGTCCACGCCCTTCTCCAGGGCGTCCGCGCCCAGGTACGCGCCCCAGGGCCAGCAGATGAGGAAGGTCCAGATGGGGCTGCCCTGGGGATTCACACCCACGGCCCCGGTGCCACGAACCACGATGGGGCGCAGATAGCCCTCGCGCAGGTCGTTCCGGCGCAGCAGCTCCCGGTTCGCCTCGATGAGTTCATCCACCGAGTAGGGGATCTCCATGCGGTAGATCTTGGCGGACGCTGCCAGCCGGTTCATGTGATCCAGGTGGCGGAACACCGCCGGCCCCGCGGGACCGTCGTAACAGCGGATCCCCTCGAACACCGAAGATCCATAGTGCACCACGTGGCTCATGACGTGGATGGTGGCGTCCTCCCAGCGGACGAAGTCGCCGTCCCGCCAGATCCACCCCTTGGCGATGTCTTTGTAGGCCATTCTGCGAACTCCAGTACTGATCCGTGACGATGTCGATGCCGCGGCGGAAAGGGTTTGTCTCGAGGCTTTGCGGCCTGCGCGGCGCATTCAATATAGCCCTGCGACGCGGATTCCGGAGCCTGCTCCTCCGGCGCACGGCCGACGCTCGTTGACGTTCGCGGTATATCGGGAATAGAGATAGGATGCTCTCAACACTCGTTCTCCTCCCAGCGCGGCGGTGATTCCACGTGTCGACGGAGCCGACCCTGACGGTGGTGGTGCCCGCCTTCGACGAGGAGACCTCGCTGCCCGCGACGCTGGCAGCGTTGAGGGAGGTGTGCGCCCCCCGCGGCTGGCCCATCATCGTGGTGGACGACGGCTCCTCCGACGCCACGGGGGACGTCGCCCGCAGCGCTGGGGTCCACGTCGTCCGTCACAAGGTGCGCCGCGGATACGGCGGCGCGCTCAAGTCCGGGATCGCCACGGCGGCCACACCCTGGGTGGTCACCGTCGACGCCGACGGGCAGCACGACCCTCGGGATCTCGAGGGGCTCCTGGCCCAGGCGGTGGGCCAGGACGCGGACCTCGTGGTGGGCAGGCGCGTCGGCGGTGGCACGCCGTACCGGACGCTGGGCAAGCGCCTCATCCGGCTGGTGACGCGCATCCTCATGCCCAATCCCGTGCGCGACCTGAACTCCGGGCTGAAGCTCTATCGTACCGAGCTGGCGAAACGCTATCTGCCGCTGTGCCCGGACTCCATGGCGTTCAGTGACGTCATCACGCTGGTCTTCCTCTCCCACCGGGACCTGGTGGTGGAGCGCGACGTCACGGTGCGGCCGCGCTCGGGAGGAAAGAGCACGATCTCCGCGCAGACCGCCTTCGACACCTTCATCGAGATCCTGAACATCATCACGCTCTTCAACCCCATGCGCATCTTCCTGCCTGCGGCGGCGCTGGCGTGGATCGCGGGACTCGCCTGGGGGATCCCCATCGTGCTGCGTGGCCGCGGCGTGAGCGTGGGCTCCATGCTCGCGCTGGTTACCGGCGTGGTTCTCTTCGCCCTGGGGCTCCTGGCGGAGCAGCTGGCCGCCATCCGCAAGCGGCAGTCCGAGCCGCGGGAGCCCCGTTGAGCTCTGCCGCGCGCTCCCGACATCGGAGGCTGTTCGGCGTGGCAGCGGCCGCAGCCGTGGCCACGGTGCTCATCGCGTACGCCGACTCCTTCCACAACGGCTTCCACTTCGACGACACCCACGTCATCGAGAACAACCTGTTCATCCGCAGCCTGGCCAACGCCGGGCGATTCTTCACCGACGCGTCCACGTTCAGCACGCTCCCCGACCACCAGACGTACCGCCCCCTCCTCTCCCTCACCTACGCGTTGGACTACCGCATGGGGGGCGGCTTGGACCCCGTGCCCTTCCACGTCACGCAGCTCCTGCTGCACCTCCTGGTGGGCGCGGGCCTCTTCCTGCTCTTCCGGCGGATCATGGACGAGGCCGCGCCCGGACCGGTCAACCCCTGGCTCGCGCTCTTCGGGGCCACCTGGTTCTGCGTGCACACCGCCAACACCGAGACGGTGAACTACCTGTCGTCCCGGTCGGACGTGCTCTCGACGCTGGGCATCGTCGGCGCGTTCGTCGCGTACCTCTACCTGCCGCGCTCCCGGCGGCTGCACCTGTACCTGATCCCCATGGCGGTGGGCGCGCTGGCCAAGCTCCCCGCCGTGATGTTCGCGGCGCTGCTCCCGGCTTACGCGCTCCTCTTCGAGGAGGATCTCGCGTTCACGGACGTGCTTCACCCGCGAAACGGCAAGCGGGTGGGGCGGGCGCTTCTGCGGGCGGCACCGGCCATTGTCGTCGGGGGGGCGCTCTTCTTCTTCGTCCAGGGGATGAACGGCGCGGCGCAGACGTACGGAGGCGGCAGCCGCTGGGCGTACCTGCGGACCGAGCCGTGGGCGTGGCTCCACTACCTCCGTCTCTTCGTGCTCCCGGTGGGGCTCACCGCCGACACCGACTGGACCCTCATCCCCCACTGGTACGACCCCCGCGTCATCGCGGGGGTGGTGGCGGCCGCCCTCCTGGCCTGGGCGGCGGTGCGCGCCTCGCGGAAGCGGGCATGGCGCCCCGTGGCGTTCGGTCTCGTCTGGTTCGCGGTCGGTCTGATCCCCTCGTCGACGGTCTTTCCCCTGGCCGAAGTCGTCAACGAGCACCGGCTCTATCTGCCCATGGCGGGGCTTGTGCTCGCCGCGTGCTGGACGGCCATGCGCCTGGCGAAGCGCCGTCGTCCGGCCGGCGCCGGGATCCCGCGGGGCTGGGTTGCGGCGGGCATGGTGCTTCTGGCCGCCAATGTCGTCGGCACGTCCGTTCGAAATCGTGTGTGGCGCACGGACGAGACCCTCTGGTCCGACGTCGTGACGAAGAGCCCCGGGGACGGCCGTGCCTGGATGAACTACGGCCTCGCCCAGATGGAGGTCGGCGACTACGCGCACGCCGTGGACAACTTCCGGAAGGCGGCCACTCTCTGGCCTCGCTACCCGCCCGTCCAGGTGAACCTGGGCATCGCCACGTTCCACCTGGGGGACACCACCGGCGCCGACGCGCACTTCCGGGAGGCGCTGGCGCTGGACCC
This sequence comes from Gemmatimonadota bacterium, assembly GCA_022340865.1. Taxonomy (GTDB): domain Bacteria; phylum Gemmatimonadota; class Gemmatimonadetes; order Longimicrobiales; family Gaopeijiaceae; genus SZUA-318. The sequence continues at coordinate 25,224 of JAJDNC010000085.1, read as the reverse complement.
CAGGTACGCCCCGGCCCACTTCTTCTACGGCCGCTACCTGGTCCAGGTCGGGCGCGGCCCGGAGGCCCTCGTGCAATTGCGCGATGCCGTGCGGGCCCTCCCCGGATACGCACCCCCACGCCACCTCCTCCTGGCGCTCTACTACGTCACGGGCTCCGAGACCGAGCTGGACGCCCTCGCCCGGTCGACGCTCGCCATCGATCCCGGCGACGCCGTGGCCCGTGCCTACGCAGCCGGCCAGCCGCCTCTCCTGGGCGAGGGCCCGACACCGTACGAGAAGGGTGTCTCCCTCACCGCCGCGGGCAACGACCTCGCCGCGGGCGTGGCCTACCGTCGCCAGCTCCGTGAGACGCCCGCGAGCGCCGACGGCTACCTGCAGCTCGGCCGGGCCCAGGCCAGGCTGGGCTTCGACACCCTGGCGGTGACCTCCTTCCAGCGGACGCTGGCGCTCCGTCCGGGCGACACCCTGGCGCTGAAAGACCTGGCCCGCGTGCGCGGCCGGAGCGGGCCGCAGAGACGGGACTGAGCGCCTACGGGCCGAAGCTCGGGGGCTACTCCGGACGACGGAGGCCGAACCCCCGGATCTTCCGGTGAAGCGTCCGGTCGGAGATTCCCAGGAGCTCGGCCGCCCGCCCCTGATGCCACCCCGTGCGCTCCAGAGCCGCTTCCACGGCCATACGCTCCAGGGTCCCCAGATCCAGCGCCGGAAGAGACGCGGTCCCCGCACCGTCCTCTCCCTCCCGTGAGGCCGTCTCCGTCCCCAGGGACGTGCCCAGATCGGAGACCCGGAGGGTCCGGTCCGGCGCCAGGAGCGCCCCCCGCTCCACCACGTTGCGGAGCTCCCGGACGTTGCCCGGCCACGCGTACGACTCCAGGACGCGCATCGCTTCGGGCGAGATGCTCCACGCGGCCGCTTCGCCGGGATGGAGATCCTCCAGAAAATGGCGGGCAAGAAGCGCGATATCTCCTGGGCGTTCGCGCAGCGGCGGCAGGTCCAGGACGATTGCGTTGATGCGGTAGTACAGGTCTCCGCGGAACACGCCTTCATCCACCAGAGCCTGCAGCGGCCGGTTGGTGGCCGACACCAGACGAAAGTCCGTGGGGATCTCCTTCACCCCGCCCACCCGGCGAAACTGCTTGGTCTCCAGGGCCCGGAGGAGCTTCGCCTGGAGCGCCAGGTCCAGGTCGCCGATCTCGTCCAGGAAGAGGGTCCCGCCGTCGGCCACCTCGATGAGCCCGATCTTCCGGGTCGCCGCACCCGTGAACGCGCCCTTCTCGTGGCCGAAGAGCTCGGACTCGGCCAGTGCCTCGGAGACCGCCGCGCAGTTGAGGGCGACCAACGGCTCCTGATGGCGCCCGGAGAGCCGATGCAGGAGGCGCGCCACCAGCTCCTTGCCGGTTCCCGACTCTCCGGTCACCAGGACGGAGACGTCGGACGGGGCGACGCGCTGCAGCAGCTCCAGGACCCCGTGCATGCGCGGGTCCTCGGTGACGATGCGCACCCCCCCCACGTCCCGGCTCACCATGGCCTCCAGGCGCTCCGTCTTGGCGTGGACCCTGCGTGCCTCCGCCGCCTTCCAGACCAGGGTGAGGAGCCGTTCGCGCTCCACCGGCTTCTCGACGAAGTCGTAGGCGCCGAGCTTCATGGCCCGGGTCGCCGTCGCCACCGTTCCGTGTCCGGAGACGAAGATCACCTGGGGGCGCGCGGGATCGCCGGCCACCGCCTCGAGGACCGCGAGGCCGTCCAGGCCGGGCATGCTCAGGTCGAGAAGGGCCACGTCGAACACCCGCTCGCGAAGGGCCGCGAGGGCGGCATGCCCGTCGGAGACGGTGGTCACCACGTGGCGGATGCCTTCGGCGCCACGGAGGATGCTGTCGATGAGGACGCGCTGGTCCTCCTCGTCGTCGGCCACAAGGACCGTGATCACGGGATCGGTGGGCGCGGACATGCCCTTAGCCTTGCGGCCCGGAGGCGCCCCCGCAAGCAGGAGCAGCGGATCCGGTGGGACCGGCGCCCGAACGAATGCGGCCCTGCGGGCCGAAGCCCGCAGGGCCTGAGGGGCCACCCTGGGTTTTGGGGGGGCGTGGCTCCCTCGTTCGTAGCGTGGACTGCGGGACCCGGACCCTGGGGGGGGATCGCCCTCACATTTCGCTCGGGGCCTGGACAGCTGCAGAATGGGATGGGAACGGGCCCCGCAGCCCACTGTCGTCTTTGCCCAGGGTGAACGCAAGGCGGGTGCCAAATGGGTGTGATCTCGTAAGTCGTTGCGATCTATGTTGTTAGCATGATACATGGACGCTGACAGCCTCGGTCAGGATGGCCGAATCGGACATCCGGACCGGACACCGTGTCCGACCGTGGGAAGAGGTCGGCCCGTCGCGCTGACGGCGGGCGTGCGACGGCTCATCCTCACCACCGCGGTGCCTGGAAATTGGCTCCAGAGGCTCTGCCGCCGACTATTCGGCGCGGAGCGCCCGGAGCGGGTCCGCCCGGGTCGCCCGACGTGCCGGCGCCAGAGCCGCCGCCGCCGCGACCACCAGGAGCAGGAGCGCGGCTCCCGCGAGACTCAGCGGGTCCGTCGGGCTCACGCCGTGCGCCACGCTGCGCAGCACCCGCCCGGCGCCCATCGCGCCGACCAGGCCCACGGCCACACCGATGAAGGCGATGGCCATGCTGGAGCGGAAGACGAGGCCGACGACGTCGGACGACGAGGCGCCTATCGCCATGCGGATCCCCATCTCCCGCACCCTGCGCGCTACGGAATACGAGACCACGGCGTAGACGCCCACCGCCGACAGGGCCAGGGCGGCCAGCGCGAAGACCAGGATCACGAGCATCTGGAAGCGCGGGAGCACCAGCATGCGCGCTTCCGCGGACGCCAGCGGTCGTGGCGTGCCCAGGGAGAGGTCCGGGTCGACGTCCAGGAGCGCGCCGGACACGGCCTTGGCGAGCGCCGCTGGATCGCCGCTCGTGCGTACCAGGAAGTAGGTGAAGGGCCGGCCCAGCTGGCGGTTCGACCAGTAGATCTCCGGATGCGGGGGCTGTCCCGGGGTGAGGGGCTGGACGTCGGCCACGACGCCGACGACGCGCACCGTGAGATGCTGCAGCTCGGGAAGCTGCACGCTTCTTCCCACGGCGCTCTGCCCCGGCCAGGCGGCGCGGGCCATGGCTCGGTTCACCACGGCCACAGGCTCGACGCCCAGGCCGTCCGCCTCGGTGATCTCACGGCCCTGCACCACGGGCACCCCCAGGGTGTGGAAGTACCCGGGCCCCACGTCGAACCACCACACCGACGGGAGCGTGCCCGAGGCGTCGGCGCCGTCCACCTCGTAGGGCGTGGCCCCGTCTCCCCCGCCGAAGAGGGGACCCGCCGAAGCCGTCGCCACGGACCTGACGCCCGGCACCGCCGCCACGCGCGTCTCGGCCTGGCGCCACATGGAGAAGAGCTGCTCCCGGGTGGAGTACTTGCCCGTATTGGCGAAGGCGCTCACCGCCAACAGATGCGACCGGTCGAACCCGGGATCCCAGGCCATGTACCGGGCGAAGCTCCTGGTGAGGATGCCCGCGCTCCCGAGGAGCACGAGGGACAGGGCCAGCTCCGCCGCCACCAGGACGCTGCGCAGGCGGGCGGAGGTCCGAGCCTCCGCTTCCGTCCCGCCCGTCTTGATGGTCTGGGCGAGGTCCCACGCCGTGACCCGGAGCGCGGGCAGCAGCGCGAAGAATGCGGTGACCATCACGGAGACGAGGGCGGCGAACGCCAGCACGCGGCCGTCGAGGGCGACCTCGTTCAGGCGGGGCATGGGGGGAGCCCACCGCAGGAAGAGCCGGGTCGCGATCTCGGCCAGCCCTACCGCGAGGACGGTGGCGAGCCCGGTCAGCACCAGGCTCTCGCCCAGAATCCCTCTCACGAGGCGTCCCCGCTCGGCGCCCAGCGCCGCCCGCACGGCCAGCTCGCGTCGCCGCCCCAGCCCGCGGGCCAGGAGCAGGTTGGCGACGTTTGCGCATACTATGAGCAGCAAGAGCGTCGCCGCACCCAGGAAGGCGAAGAGCACCGGCCGGGTGTCCCCCACGACCACGTCGAGAAGGGACGTGACGCGCAGGTGCCACTCGTCGTTCACCGCGTCGGGGTGCGCCCGCGCGATGCCGGCATAGATGCCGCGCAGCTCCTCGCCGGCGCCGGCCAGCGTGGCGCCGGGCGCCAGACGGCCGATGACCCGAAAGCCGCGCCACGAGCGTACCTCCGGATCGAGGGGGTCGAAGTGCAGCGGCTTCCACAGGGGGACGCCCGCCATGTCGAAGGGCGCCTGGAACCCTTCCTGGAGGACGCCGATCACCTCGTACGGCTCGCCGTCCAGCTGGATGGTCCTGCCGATGATGCCGGGGTCCGCCCCGTAGCGTGTGGTCCAGAACGCGTGGCTGAGGACCACCATCTTGTCGTGGTCCGGGCCGTGGTCGGCGTCGGTGTAGAGGCGTCCCAGCACCGGACGCGCACCCAGCGCGCGCAGAAAGCCTGCGGTGGCGAGCCCACCGCTGATCCCCCGGCTCCCGACACCGTCGGACAGGGAGTACGGCCAACTCCGGCCGATGCCCACGTCGGACAGCGTGTGCGTGGCTCTGCGGATGTCCTCGGTGTTCCCCGGCGAACCGACGCAGTAGCCCTGGAGCCGTGGGTGCTCCTCGCAGATGATCACCAGGCGGCCGGAGTCCGGCAGCCGGAGTGGCCGGAACACGATGGAGTCCACCACCGTGAAGACGGCGGTGGCCGCGGTCATCCCGATGGCCAGGATGAGCAGCGCCGGAACGGTGAACCCCGGGCTCCGCCCGAGGGAACGGAAGGTCACACGAACTGCCCGCAGGAACCCACTCATGCCACGACTCCCCGGTCTTCTGTGCTCTGGCCTCTACACGCCCAATGTGTATGACGCCGGATCGTCGGCGAGGGTTTCGATCCGTGGGGCGACTTACCCGGAACGCACACCGTGACGAACCGCCGCCGTCTCGCCGGGTAGAGCGTCACCGGCCCTCCCCGACATCTCAGAGGCAGTCACGTGTCCATATTGTTCTCCCCGCTGAAGCTGCGCAGCGTAGAGGCGCGCAACCGCATCGGCGTTTCTCCCATGTGCCAGTACTCGAGCCGGGACGGCTTCGCCGACGACTGGCATCTCGTGCACCTCGGCGCCTTCGCCACCGGAGGTGCCGGCATCGTCTTCACCGAGGCCACCGCGGTCCTGGCCGAAGGACGCATCAGCCCGCAGGACCTCGGCATCTGGGACGACACTCACACGGAGGCACTCGCGCGGATCGCCGACTTCATCGAGCGGCAGGGCGCGGTGCCCGGCATCCAGCTCGCCCACGCGGGGCGTAAGGCGACCACGCGTCGCCCCTGGGACGAGGGCTCGCGCACCGTACCCGCCGCCGAGGGTGGTTGGCCCGACGACGTGTGGGCGCCCAGCGCGATCCCCTTCTCCGACGAGTACCCCCGTCCCAAAGCCCTCGATGCCGGCGGGATCCGCGCGGTGGTGGACGCCTTCGTCGACGCCGCCGGCCGCGCCCAGGATGCGGGCTTCCGCATCGTGGAGCTGCACGCGGCCCACGGCTATCTGGTCCACGAGTTCCTGTCGCCCCTGTCGAACCACCGCGACGACGCGTACGGCGGGTCCTTCGAGAACCGGACCCGCTTCGCCCTGGAGGTGGTGGACGCCCTGCGCGCGCGGTGGCCGGAACGGCTGCCGCTGGCGGTGCGCTTCTCGGCCACGGACTGGGCCGAAGGCGGTTGGGACGTCGACGACGCCGTCGAGCTCTCCCGCACCCTGCGCGATCACGGCGTGGATCTCGTGGACGTCTCCTCCGGCGGTCTCGTGCCCCACCAGAAGATCTCTTCCGGACCTGGCTTCCAGGTTCCCTTCGCCGAGCGCGTGCGGCGGGAGGCGGGCGTCACCACGGCGACGGTGGGGCTCGTCACCGAGGCCGAGCAGGCCGAGGCCATCCTCCACGACGGGCGGGCGGATATGGTCCTCCTGGGCCGGGAGATGCTCCGCCAGCCGCACTGGCCCCTGCTCGCGGCGCACGCGCTGGGAGAGCCCGGGCCTTGGCCGCCGCAGTACCTGAGGGCGCGGCCGCGCTGAAGCGGAGCACGGCGAGCACGGAGGAAACCGGGAGGCGACCCTCCCCTTGCTGATGATGGACCGGTGGAATACGGTGCCGGCGAGCCGAGGGGGTCGCCGGACGGCCTGTCCCTTCGTACGGCCGGGCGGCACCCGCCGGAGGCACAGCCAGGGAGGAAGCATGACCAACAGGATTCACCTGGGCATCGTCCGCCGGGCGGCGCTCGTCGTTCTCACAGGCGCGCTCGCGGTGCCGCTGGGGGCCCAGCAGCACGGGCCGGCGCTCGCGCGGCTCCGTGTCGTGGTCCCGCACTCGGTGGATCGCGCCGTGGCGCTTGGCACCCGGTCCGTCACCGGAGCGCCGGGCCCCAACTACTGGCAGAACTCGCCCGACTATCGGATCGCCGCCGACGTCACGCCCGCCGACTCGATGTTGCGCGGCGACGAGACCGTGACCTATCACAACGCGTCGCCGGACACGCTCCCGTACGTGATCTTCCACCTCTATCAGAACCTCATGGGTCCCAACGCCGCGCGGCAACAGCCGGCACCGGGCGCGACGCGGGGCATGGTGATCGATCGACTCGAGGTGGACGGCCGGCGCGTCGAGGTCCCCGACAACCAGGTGGGCGCCGACGCCGGGCCGGGGGTCGCCACCGTCCACGGGACCGTCATGAGCGTGCCGCTGCCCTCGCCCATCCTGCCGGGCGGTCATGCCACGTTCCACGTCCTGTGGCACTTCAAGATCCCGCCCAGCTACGCCCCGCGCATGGGCATGCAGGACAGCACCACCGCGCAGGTCGCGCAGTGGTACCCGCAGATCGCCGTGTACGACGACCTGCACGGCTGGGATCGACAGGAGTACCTCGGCTCCGGCGAGTTCTATCTCGAATACGGGCACTTCGCGTACAGCGTCACCCTCCCGGCCGGCTTCATCGTGGGAGGGACCGGCGTGCTCACCAACGCCGACCAGGTGCTGACCCCCGCCGAGCGCGCCGCCCTCAAGGCTGCCGCCTCGAGCGACCGGGTCGTCCACGTGCTCACCCACGACCAGTTCGGTCCCGGGACGGCGACGAGGGGCGAGGCGGGCGACCGCCTGACCTGGTCGTTCGATGCCGACAGCGTGCGGGACGTCGCGTTCTCGTTCGGCGATCACTACCTGTGGGACGCGACCCGCGCCATGGTCGATTCGGCGACGCACCGCTACGCAGCCGTGAACGTGTTCTACCGCGAGGGCGCGCCACGCTTCGACCAGGTGGCCGAGATGGCGAGGGCCGCCCTCGAGACCCACTCCGCTCGGATGGTGCCGTACGTGTACCCGCAGCTCACCGAGACCGAAGGCGGCCGCGGAGGCATGGAGTACCCGATGACGGTCTTCGTGGGAGCCGACAGCGGCCTCTATCGCGAGGACATGGTGACCGCGCACGAGATCGGCCACGAGTGGTTCCCCATGCTCGTCGGCAGCAACGAGACACGCTACGGGTGGATGGACGAGGGGCTCAACACCTTCGACACCTACTTCGCCACCGACGCCTATCTGCCGTCGTCTTTCACCGGATATGGTGTGAAGGCCGACCACCGGACGTACGTCTCGTTCCTCAGGAGCGCCGACGAGGATCTCCAGATCATGTCGCCGGCCAACTCCTTCGGCGTCGTCAACAGCGGGTACAGTGTCGAAGCCTACTCGAAGCCGGCCGGTGCGCTCTGGGCGCTCCGGTCGATCCTCGGAAACGACGAGTTCTATCGCGCCTACCGCACGTACATCCACCGCTGGGAGTACAAGCATCCGTCACCGTGGGATTTCTTCCGAACCTTCAACGACGTGACGGGCCAGGATCTCGACTGGTTCTGGCAGCCGTGGTTCTTCTCCCGGGAGTGGCTGGACCAGGCGGTGACCGGCGTGCGGCGTCAGGGGCGTGAGCTCGCCGTTACGGTGGAGAACAAGGGTGGCCTCTACGCCCCCGTGGACGTGACGGCCACCCTCGCCGACGGCAAGACGGTGTCGTGGCGGGCGCCGGCTTCCGTTTGGTTCGGCGGGGCACGGACCATCACCACTCGACATGCCGTCCAGGGGACGGTGACGGCCGTGACGCTGGACGCCGCCGGGAACTTCCCGGACGTGGATCGGACGAACGACCGTTGGAGCGCGGGGGGATAGGCGGAAGCGCCGCGCTGGACGACCGATGGTGAGCGGCGGCGAGGTTGTGGATGCCATGATGCACCGGTCAGCATTCCTCAGCCTCGCCGCCGTTCTCCTCGCTTTCGCAGCCCCGGCCGACCGCTCGGGCGCGGACCGCTACTGGCAGTCGCTCACGTGGCGGGTCACCAGGTTCAGGTTGCACGTCTTGTCGTCGATCTTCAGCACCACGTTGCCCTGGGCGTCCGCCGGGAAATCCACCTCGACGCGCTTCTGCACGTCCGTCGTGTCGGACCGGGTGGCACTGGTGTAGGTCGCGTGCACCGACACGTTGCGTACGATCTTGCCGGAGACCGGGAACGGATTGTTGTAGCGCGGCACGTTCCAGGTCACCGCCTCCACGGAGTCGACGGCCGACTGGTCGTGCGTCCGGGTGACGTTGGGACCGACGAAGGTCACGGTGTCGGTGCCCGTGACGACGCCGTCGTGCGTGCGCGACGTCTCCGTGGTGTCGGTGAAGTTCCGGAACAGGGTGTCCACGGCGGCACGGGTCATGTCGCCCGAGAACGTGGCGCCGTTGTCCGTGGTGCCGCTCCGGATGCCCTCGAACGACCAGACGGTCACGATCTCGCGCACATTCGACAGCGGCCTGCAGGCTACAGCGGTGCCGCTCGCATCGAAGCAGGTACGGTTACGGGTGTAGCTGGTGCTGTCGGTGGTGGCGGCGGCCGGCGCCCCCGCCGAGCCACCGAGGTTGGCGGCGGTCTCGTTGCCGACGATGGACCAGATGTCGAGGGCGATGGCGTCGCCCGCGCTGCTGGCCACGTCGTTGGTCAGGGTGGTCTGGTCTATCAGCGAAGTGGACGTCGTGACCTTGGGGGAGGTCGCGTCGTTGCTGCAGGCCGCAGCCATCAACATCAGTCCGGCGGCAGCGGACAGGCACATCAGGTTCCGGGTGGTCATCTTCTCACTCCTAGGGCAGTGGGTGGATGGCAACGCCATTCCCCCGCATGACGTTCGGTACGCCCCCTGAGACGCAGGAAGACATCCCCGCGTTAAGTCCGGCACACCGCAGGACGCTCCAATGCACGCAACGACGTGGCATGCGGTATCGGCCCTTCCATCGAGGTCACGCCCGGCCTACGCCTCCGACCTCCATGCGCCGGGCGGCCCTTCGCGGCTCAGGAGCCCCGCTCCTTCAGCCCGTCGAGGGCGGCTCGCACGAGGGTGAGGGCCGAAGACATGCTCTTCGCCCTCCCGCGCTCGGCGGTGGGGAACGATGCGATGCCCAGGGCCCGCACCTTGGGATTCGTCATGAGCGCGCGCAGAGGAGCCGCGACTTGTGCGGCTGTGGGCCCGCCGGGAGTCTCGAAGAAGCTCCCGGGGATCTCCGATGCGTCCAGGATATCCAGGTCGACGTGCAGGTAGATGACGTCCACCCGCCGGGACAGCTCCTCCACGGCGTGGGTCATCCCCGCGCTCTGCGACAGGAAGTCCGCGGCGGACACCTGGGTGGCCTGGGAGTCGTCCAGCAGGACCTGCTCCAGGGGGTCCACGTCTCTCTGCCCCATCATGACGATGTCCCGTGTCGAGATGGGCACGTCGAGCCCTGCGGTTCGGCGTAGGCGCGTCAGGCTCTGACCGGAGGCCACGGAAACCGGCATGCCACCGAGCCACCCGCTGAGCGTGGTCTCGGGGGTGTTGAAGTCTGCGTGGGCGTCGATCCAGATCAGACCCACCCTGAGGGGACGGCGGGACGTGCCGGAGGTCTGGAGACCGGCGAGCATGCCCAGGGAGCTGTTGCAGTTGCCCAGAAGCCCGACCACGAAGGCGCCTCGCTCGGCGAGCGAGGCCACCGCGCGGCCCAGGTGGGCGTCGGCGAGGCCCAGACGCTCCCACTCGCCGTACCTGCCCTTCTCATCGGGAGAGAGATCGACGTGCTCGGCTCCCACCAGGGGCACGTCTTCCTCGGAGAGGACGCGCCGGACCTCGGGAAGGAGAAGCTCCGGCGCAATGGACCACTCGTCGGCACCCGTACGGGCCGTGTAGGGCTGCAGGACGACTCCGACGCTTTCCGTGTGCACGGTATCACTTGGCGACATGGTTTCCGCCGGTGCTGGAGGTATGGAGACCAGGCCATGGACCAGCATCAGAGCCGAGACGAAGTGCATGCTCCCCCCATTGCCAGAAGGTCCCGAAGGCGGCTGACCGATTCCGCACGAAGCCACTCTCCCCCTCATGACCCCATGTGGACGACGCAGCGCCGCGTGCCCCCGCGGCGGCGGTGCTCCCACACGTAGATGCCCTGCCACGTCCCCAGGGCGAGACGGCCGTCCACCACCGGGACGGACAGCGTGGTGGCGGTGAGAGCCGCCTTGATGTGCGACGGCATGTCGTCCGGCCCTTCCGCCGTGTGTGTGTAGAGAGGGTCGTGCTCCGGGACGTGGCGGTCGAGCCACGCCTCCAGGTCCCGCCTCGCCGAAGGGTCGGCGTTCTCCTGGATGGTGAGGCTGGCGGAGGTGTGCCGGATCATCACCGTGCACAGGCCCTCGGCCATGCCGCTGGCCGACACCAGGTCCTGCACCACCCGGGTGATCTCGTAGAGGCCCTTGCCCCGGGTGCGCACCTCGATCTCGTTCACCAAGGACGCCTCAGCGGAGGTCGAGGACGACCGGCCGCCACGTCCTCGGGTCGTTCCGGAGCCCGTGACGGCCGCTCACGATCTCGAGCCGATCGACGCGGACCCGGATGAGGAGATAGTCCTCTCCACGGTTCTCGTCCTCGTACATCCCCGACCATGCCGGCTTCCATCGCTTCGCCTTCTCCACGGGGTCCCGCACCAGCTCCGCGTGCCCCACCAGCGTCACGTAGGATGCCGTGCCGGCATCGAAATACAGGAGAGTGACTCGAGGGTCGGCCCGGATCTGGGCCACCTTTCGGGTGGTGGGCTTCGTGGCGAGCCAGACTGTCATCTCGCCCTCGGGCGTGAACGGATCCACCACCCGGGCCTGTGGATGCCCGTCCAGGCCGACCGTGACGAACGTGCAGAAACGCGCGTCCGCCATGATCTCTCTGGCCGCCGCGAGAACGGTGTCACGGCTCGGCGCGGCCGGCGAAGGGCCACCCTGGGCACCGAGTGGGACCGCCAAGGAGAGAAGCCCGAGGGCAGCGACGAAGCTCGCTCTGGTCATCACGCACCTCCCAACGACAGTCGCCCGCCGCGGCCGCGGCGGTGTGGGCAACCTGGGATGCGCTCCTGCTGCGGACAAGCTTCGCGGGGAGAGGACGGTACGTCCCCGTGGTGCATGTCGCACAAGCCTCTTCAAGTGACCCGGCTGGGGATCGAACCCAGGACCTACAGATTAAAAGTCTGTTGCTCTGCCAACTGAGCTACCGGGTCGGACGCTGCAAGATAGGCACGGGATCGCCGAGGTGAAGGGCGCTCGGGAGCCATCGGAGTCGGGAGCCGGACGAGGGCGCCGCGTCAGCCCGCGTCGGCTCCCCCTTGTTTTCCGGCCGTCCCGGGTCCTTCGGGCCCTCCGGCTTCCACGGTTCTCGCGCCATCGTCCTTCCCGCTGCCCATGGCGGTGCTCCTTCCCGTCCACCCCCCGGCTACCGAGGCGGCGAGCTGGAGCAGGATCAATCCCAGCACCGTAGGCGCCGATCCCGACCACGCCCCGAACCCTTCGGGCAGGGTCAGCGTCCCCACGAACAGCACCACGACGCTCACGAGGGTCATGGCCACGCCGTGCAGGATGGGGGCGTCCATCCAGCGGTTTCCCACGAAGAGCCCGCCGGCGTAGAAGCCCGCGGCCATGGCGACCGCGATCCCCAGGATCGCGCCGGGCCCCTCCGGAAACAGGCCGGTCCCCACCAGCGCCAGGTAGGCTCCGGACGTCACCGCCACGGCGACGAGCCAGCCGCCAATGATCCACCCCACGTGCAGGTTGCTCAGGTGCTCCGAGCGCATGGCGTCCCTCCTGAGGACTGTCGCCTGGTCGGTCAGATCTCCAGCTCGAGTTGCAGACCCGCGAACGTGAGGCGGTGATGAGGCGTCAGGCCCAGAGCCCCGATGGCGGAGCGGTGGGCCTGCGTGCCGTACCCCACGTTCGTGTCCCATCCGTACCCCGGATAGCGCACTGCGAGCCGGTGCATGAGGCGGTCACGAACCACCTTCGCCACGATGGATGCGCACGACACGGAGTGGATGAGCGCGTCCCCGTCCACGACGGCCTCGTGGTCCCACCCCAGGTGCTTCACGGGGTTGCCGTCCACCACCACGTGATCCGGTCGTACCGGCAGGTGGGCCAGAGCCCGCTGCATGGCCCGTGTGGTGGAGCGCAGGATGTTGATGTGATCGATCTCCCGCACCGACGCCGCCCCCACCCCCACGCCGGCCGCCACGGCCAGGATGCGGACGTAGAGCTCCTCGCGCACGGCGGCCGTGAGCTGCTTGGAGTCGTCGGCGCCCTCCACGAAGGTCCCGGGAGGGAGCATCACCGCGGCGGCCACCACCGGACCCGCCAGGGGGCCTCGCCCCGCCTCGTCCACGCCGGCCACGGAAAGGCCGCGGCCCCAGAACCCGCGCTCGTATCCGAGGAGGTCCGGGGGCCGCTGGAGCGCCTCGCCGTCCGGCGGGGCCGGAGGCGTCACGTCAGTTGGCGGTGGTGCGCTTCTCCTGGATGCGCGCCGACTTCCCACGGCGTCCCCGCAGGTAGTAGAGCTTGGCGCGCCGGACCCGGCCGTGACGCACCACCTCGATGCCCTGCACCGTGGGAGCGTGCAGCGGGAAGATGCGCTCGACGCCGATCCCGCTGGAGATCTTGCGTACGGTGAAGGTCTCGCTCAGACCCCCGCCCTTGCGTGCGATGCACACGCCCTCGAACGCCTGGATGCGCTCCTTGCTGCCCTCGCGCACCAGATAGAGGACGCGGACGGTGTCGCCGGGGGCGAATCCGGGGGTCTCGCCCCGGAGCTGCTCTTGCTCGATTTCGTGGATCAGGTCAGCCATGGTCGCCTCCGGTGACACGGGCCGGTGGTTCCGGCGGAGACGGCTAATGTAACCCCGGCGTTACTGACGGTGAAGCCCCGGAGGGTCTTGGCGTAGGCCGTTTCGCGGTGTGATCTTGGCGTGCTTTCCCCATCCCCCGGAGCGAACCCACAGCGCCGATCCCATGCGACGTCTCCTCGTTCTCTTCGCCCTCGCGGGAGGTGTGGCCCTCACGGGTTTCACACGGACGGACACGCATGCCGCCCATGCGGCGCGCCTCCCGGGAGTCCCGGCCGACACCCTGACCCGGACGGCGCGCCTGCAGCACCTCCTGGACGTCCTCGCCGACGACTCCATGGCCGGGCGCCGGATCGGGACCCACGGGATCCACATGGCGGCACGCTTCCTGGCCTCCGAGCTGCACCGCGACGGGGTGCAGCCGGCCGGTGACGACGGCTACCTGCAGCACGTCCCGGTGGCCAGGATCGTCCGCGGGGGCGGGACGTACTTCATGCTCCCGTCGCCGCACGTGGACTTCGACACCCTGCCGCCGTCGGAGGTGCTTCACAGTGAGGCCAACGTGGTGGGCCGCATCCCCGGATCGGACCCGGCGCTGGCGCGCCAGGTCGTGGTCGTGGGTGCCCACTACGACCACCTGGGCATCGGACGCCCGGTGAACGGCGACTCCATCTACAACGGAGCCGACGACGACGGCTCCGGAACCGTGGCGGTCCTGGAGATCGCCCGGGACCTGACCCGGGGGACGCCGCCCAGGCGCACGGTGGTGGTGCTCCTCAGCACCGGCGAGGAGGTGGGGATGGTGGGGACGCGGTGGTACCTGCAGCACCCCGTCGAGCCCCTGGACCACACCGTCGCCGACCTGCAGATCGAGATGATCGGGCGGCCGGACTCGCTGGCCGGCGGTCCCGGGCATGCGTGGCTCACCGGGTACGGGCGCACCACCATGGGCGACGAGCTGGCGGCCGCGGGCCTGCCCATCGTGCCGGACCCCCGGCCCGACCAGGGCTTCTTCTTCCGCAGCGACAACACGCCCTTCGCCGTGGCCGGGATCCCGGCGCACACGCTGTCGACCTTCGACCTGCACGCCGACTACCACCGGCCTTCCGACGAGGTGACCCGCGTGGACTTCGCCCACATGACGGCGGTGGTGGACGCCGCCATCCGTGCCGTGCGCCTCCTCGCCGACGGGCCGAAGCCGGAGTGGAAGGCGGGCGGCCGTGAGGGGCTGGGGGGCGGACGATGAGCCCGCGCGCGCGGAGCGTCACGCTCTGGGTCGTGGCCCTCGTCCTCATGCTGGCCGCCGCCGTGTATCAGGAGCGCACGGGACCCACCTACCCCGTGGAGGGCACCCTGGAGGTGGCGGGCACGCCCAGGGCCTACAACCTGCCGCGCACGGAGACCACGGGAAGGAGCCTGCGCATCGCCCTCCCGGATCCGGGGGCGGGGTCCAGCGGCTCGGTGATGTGGCGTCGGTATCCCACGGACGAGCCGTTCACCACGGCGCCCATGCGGCGGGACACGGCGGCGGGAGGTGCCGTTCTGGTGGCGGAGCTGCCCTCGCAGCCTCCGGCCGGAAAGCTCGAGTACCGCGTCGAGGTGAGGACCCCGGGCGCCGTCCTGCGCATCCCCTCGGAGGAGGCGGCAGCGGCCGGTGAGGGCATGATCGTCGCGCGCTACAAGGACGCGGTCCCGTTGCCCCTGCTCATCGCCCACGTCACGTGCATGTTCCTCGCCATGCTGGTGGGCATGCGCGCCGCCCTCGCGGCCCTGGTCCACCCCGGCGGGATCGGCAGGCTGCCCTGGGTCGCCCTGGCGCTGATGACGGCAGGGGGGCTCATCCTCGGTCCCTTCGTGCAGAAGTACGCGTTCGGCGCGTTCTGGACCGGCTTCCCCCACGGGTACGACCTCACCGACAACAAGACCCTGATCATGTGGCTGGTCTGGGCGGTGGCGTGCGGCGTCCTCTGGAAGGGACGGGCGCGCGTGCCGGTGCCGCGCTTCACCCGGGCGACGGTGCTGGCGGCGGCGTTGGTGATGACCGCGGTGTACCTCATCCCCCACAGCTTGAAGGGGAGCCAGCTCGACTACGGCAAGCTCGACCAGGGTGCGCCGGCGTCGCAGGCGGTGCACTCGGGCGTCTGACGCGCGGGGTCGCGCGGGAAGCGTCGCGCCGCCTTCCCCACGTGCCCGTGCGCGGAAGCGCGCCTTCAGGCCTCCTCGTCCTCCCCCGGCCGGGGCTCCAGGAGATCGGGGCGCCGCATCCTCGTGAGCCGCTCCGCCTGCTGCTCCCGCCAGGCGGCGATGCGGGCGTGGTCCCCCGAGCGCAGCACCTCCGGCACCTCGTAGCCACGGTACACGGGAGGGCGGGTATACGACGGGGCGCTGAGCCGTCTCTCGTCGTAGAACGAGTCCGAGGAAGCCGCCTCGTGGTCGGACATGGCGCCGGGGAGCAGGCGCACCACGGCGTCGGTAATGGCCAGCGCGGCGACCTCGCCCCCGGAGACCACGAAGTCCCCGAGGGAGAGCTCCTCGGTGGCGAGGTGATCGGCCACACGCTGGTCCACGTCCTTGTAGTGGCCGCAGAGCAGCGTGAGCTCCGCCTCCACGGAGAGGCGCACGGCATCGGCGTGGGAGAACGGCCGTCCGCGAGCGCTGACGAGCACCACGGGCCCCTGGGGCGCCAGGTCGTCCACCGCCTCGAAGAAGGGGTCCGGCTTCATGACCATGCCCGCACCACCGCCGTACGGCACGTCGTCCACCGTGCGATGCCGGTCGTGGGTGTACTTCCTCAGATCGACGGGCCGGTACTCGACCAGGCCGGCCTCGGCGGCGCGCCCGGGGATGCCGAGCCCCAGCGGTCCCGTGAAGAAGTCCGGGAAGATCGTGACGATGTTGATGCGCACGGCGCCTCCCGACGGCACGGGCGTCTACAGGTCCAGGAGCCCTTCCGGAGGATCCACCACCAGGCGTCCCCCGGCGAGATCGATGTCGACGACGATGTCCTTCGTGAACGGGATCATGTGGATCCCGCCGCCTCCGCGCACCTCCAGCAGGTCCGCGGGCCTCGTCTCGTAGATCTCCGTCACCTTCCCCACCGCCTCCCCGGAGAGCGTCACGACCTCGAGACCCAGGAGCTCGTGCTGGAACACCTCCCCCTCCGCCAACGGCTCGACCTCCCCGAGGGTGCGGTACAGGTAGCGGCCGCGCAGGGTCTCCGCCTCCGTGCGGGTGTCCACGCCCTCGAAGGTCACCAGCCACCCTTGCTGGAACGGACGGGACCCCACGATCTCCAGGGGCGGCAGGTCGGCGTCCGGCGCGTCGTCGCCGGGAAGCAGAACCACCCCGGGAGCGAACGTGCTCTCGGGGTGGTCGGTGAGTGGCCAGACCATCATCTCGCCACCGGTGCCGTGCGGGCGGCCCAGCCGGCCCACGGTGAGGAAGCCAGGGTCCTCTCGGCCCGGGGTCCCCATGGTCCCGGCGGTCCGAGGGCTACTCGGACGCCTTCGCCGACTCCTCGGCCGCGCTGGGCTCGGCCGTGGCACTCTCCTCGGTGGCGCTCTCCGCGGTGGCACTCTCCTCGGCGGCACTCTCCTCGGCGGCGGCAGCCTCCGCGGCCTCGGCGGCAGCCCGTGCGGCTTCGGCGTCGGCCTTCGCCTTGGCGGCCCTGGCCTCCTCGGCGCGGCGCGTCGCCAGCGCCTCGGCCCGCTTGGCCTCCCGGGTCTCGGGGTCGACCTCGCCCAGGGCCAC
Organism: Gemmatimonadota bacterium; assembly: GCA_022340865.1. Classification (GTDB taxonomy): domain Bacteria; phylum Gemmatimonadota; class Gemmatimonadetes; order Longimicrobiales; family Gaopeijiaceae; genus SZUA-318. The sequence continues at coordinate 8,224 of JAJDNC010000085.1, read as the reverse complement.
CTTGCCGTCCCCGCCGCGGCGAGCCTTGGCGATGAGGGTCCTGACGGTGTCGCTGGGCAGCGCCCCCTCGGTGATCCAGTGGTCCACCCGCTCGAGGTCCAGGACCAGGCGAGCCGGGCTCGTGAGGGGCTTGTAGTAGCCGAGGGTCTCGATGAAGCGACCGTCGCGCGGCGAGGTGCTGTCGGCCACCACGACGCGGTAGTGGGGCTGCTTCTTCCGGCCCATGCGCCGGAGTCGGATACGTGCTGGCATCGTCCTGACGGTTCCGTGTGGCTTGCCGCCCGTCATCCCATGTGGCAGGCGGTCCGGAGGCGTTCTCCCTCCGGCTAGGCAGACGTGAAGGATAACCCGGGGGTCGGGAGGGGTCCAGATGCTCGCCTTGCGTGGAAGCGGCGAGGTGCCGCCGACAAACGGCGTGGTGACATGACGGCAGCGGGCGGGGGAGCGGGCCCGGCCCCCCGCCCTCAGCGAAGGGCTACGGACAGACCCACCGTCGCACCACCCCCGGAGTGGGGCAGGAGGATGGGGTCGAGACGGGAGAAGGGGCCTGCCCCGCCGGTGTGGAGGGCCCGCACGACCCTGCGGCTCACCAGGGTGCCCACCACGGCGCCGCCCAGGACGTCGCTGGCCCAGTGGCGGTCGCGATACACGCGCGCGAAGGCCACTCCGGTGGCCACCGCGTACATGACGGGCCCCACCACCCATTGCCGGCCCGGCCAGTGCAGGGCCGTCTCCTCGGTGAGGGCGCCGGCGAGGGCGAAGGCCACGGTGGCATGTCCCGACGGAAACGACTCGTATCCGCCGGCGAAGGCCAGGGGCCGGCCCTTGCCGAAGGCATGGGGATCGTGGGGCTCCACGTAGGGGCGCGCACGCCCCACGACGGCCTTGAGGAAGAGCGTGGTGACGCCGGCACCGGCCATGGCTTCGCCCGTGTGCAGCCCGATGTCGGCGAGGGTGCTCCGGCCCGCGATGCGTCCGATGCCGTACACCGCGGCGGCCGCCACCAGGGGCACGGCCGACCCGAAAGGCATGACGGCGTTCACGCCGTGGTCCAGGAAGGAGCTCTGCTGGCGGGCCGGGTCCTGGACCCAGGAGCGCACCCGACCGTCGAAGGGAACCACGAGCAGGGAGGCCGCGGTCCCCAGGGCGACCTCGCCCACGAAGCGCCACTGGAAGAGCTCCACCGGCGCCGGACGGGTCTTCGCCTGCGGGTCGGGGGCGTGCGCCCGGGTCGCCTGCGCCAGCGTGGCCGCCGGAGTGCAGGTCAGCACGAGGGCGGCAGCCCATGTTGCGGCTCGCCTCACATCCCCCCCATCCCCGGGAGTCCTCCCATCATCCCCTTCATCTGCTTCATCACCTTCTGCATCTCGCGGAACTGCTTGATGAGTCGGTTCACCTCCGACACGGGCCGGCCGCTCCCCTTGGCGATGCGGGCGCGGCGCGACCCATTGAGCACGTCCGGACGGCGGCGCTCCTCCGGCGTCATGGAGAGGATGATGGCCTCGACGTGCTTGAAGCGCTTGGGATCGAGGTTGGCCGAGGGGATGTTCATGCGCGCGACCCCCGGGATGAGCTTCAGGATATGCTCCACCGGGCCCATCCGCTGCACCTGGCGCATGGCGCTGAGGAAGTCCTCCAGCGTGAAGCGTCCCCTCCCCAGCACCTTCTCCTGGAGCCGGGCCTGCTCCTCCTGGTCCATGGCGAGATGGGCTCGCTCCACCAGCCCCACCACGTCCCCCATCTGCAGGATCCGGCCCGCCAGGCGCTGCGGGTCGGCGGTGTCAAGGTCGTCCATGCCCTCGCCCACACCCACGAACTTGATGGGCTTCCCGGTGACGCCGTGGATGGAGAGGGCGGCCCCGCCGCGGGCGTCGCCGTCCATCTTGGTGAGGATCACCCCCGTCACCCCCAGGGCCTCGTCGAATCCCTGGGCGATCTTCACGGCCTCCTGCCCCGTCATGGCGTCGGCCACCAGGAGGATCTCCTGGGGCTCGACGGCCTCCTTCACCCGCCGGAGCTCGTCCATGAGGGGCTCGTCGATCTGGAGCCGTCCCGCGGTGTCGACGACCAGGACGCCGTGCTTCTCCGTCCGGGCGCGCTCCCGGGCTTCCCGGGCGGCGCTCACCGGGTCGCCGCCGGACTCACCCGCGTACACCGGCACTCCGACCTTGTCGCCCAGGGTCTGCAGCTGCTCCACGGCGGCGGGGCGCTGCAGGTCGCACGCTGCCAGCAGAGGGGTGCGGCCGGCCCTGGACAGCCGGCGCGCGAGCTTGGCCGCCGTGGTGGTCTTCCCGGAGCCCTGGAGGCCGACCACCAGGATCACCGTGGGCGGCGAGGGCGCCCACGCCAGGACAGCGTGGTCCCCGCCCATGAGGGCCGCCAGCTCGTCGTGCACGATCTTCACGATCTGCTGGCCGGGGCTCACCGCCTTGACCACCACCTCGCCCAGGGCACGCTCCTGGACCCGGTTGAGGAACTCCCGGGTGACCTGATAGTTGACGTCCGCCTCCAACAGGACGCGGCGCACCTCGCGGAGCCCCTCCTTGATCATGGGCTCCGTGAGGACCCCGCGCTGACGCAGCTTGCTCAGCGCGATGTCGAGCTTGCCGCTCAGCTCGTCGAACATGTGCGCCCTACCCTCCCGGGCCGTCTGTGCCCGCTGCTGTCCCCGCCGGCTGCCCCTCGGGTCTCGCCTCCCGGCGGGCAGGGCCGAAAGGTAGACGAGGTGGGAGACCGCCTCAACGGGCGGAGGACGGGAACGAACGCGGAATACCTCCCGCAACCGGGCCCCCGGGAAACAACCCGCGCGCTCGCGGCGTATGACGGCCCACGCACAGCGACCTTCGCGCCCACCCGGCACGCATCGGAGGACTGCACCCATGCGATGGCTCCACCCCGTGCGTCCTCTCGTGCTGGTGGCTCTGCTCTTCGCCGCAGCGTGCGGAAAGGACGCCCTGGCTCCCGCCAACATGGGGATCTCCGTCCTCTTCATCGGGAACGCGTATTCGGGGACCAACGACCTGCCGGGTGTCGTAGAGGCCCTCCTGGACTCCGCGGGCCCGCGCCCGAACCACACCGAGGGCGAGATCCTCATCGGGCTGGCCCTCAAGGACCATTGGGTCCTGGGCACCGGAAAGGACTTCATCGACAAGGGCGGTTGGAACTACGTGATCATGCAGCAGGGGCCCTCCGTCGGCACCGGATTCCCCTCGCTCGTGCAGTATGCGAAGCTCTTCGCGCAGGAGATCCGTGCCGCCGGTGCCAAGCCCGCACTCTGGGAGGTCTGGCCGATCCCCGAGGCGCTCTCCAACTTCGATGGCATATCAGCCTCCTACCAGGCGGCAGCCGACTCCATCGGCGGCATCTTCGTCCCGGCGGCCGACACCTGGCAGCGAGCCTGGACCCTCGACCCATCTCTGAAGTTCTACGCGGCCAACGGGGTCACCGCTTCCCCCCTCGGCACGTACGCCCTCGCCATCACCATCGCCGCCGAGCTCGCGCACAAGGACCCCGACGTCTTCCCCGACGCCGTGAACACCCGCTCCGGCGAGACCATCGTCGTCGACGCGCGCTCGGCCACCCTCATCAAGTACGCCGCGCGCTCGGTCCTGGCCACACGCTGAGCCTGCCCTCGTGGGACCGGTGGCGCTGTACTCTGTATCACAAAGTACTTGACGATGACTCTCGTAGGTGTGAATCTGTCCATGTACGAGCCCCCGAAACGAAGACACGATGAGCGCCCTCACCGAATTCCTCTTCCCCGCCCCGGCCCGGCGCAGTGTCGGTGCCATCGTCGGCTGGTGGGAATCCCGCCGCTTGAAGTACAACCTCATCGTGGGCGGAGCGGGCGTGACGTCGCTGGCCATGATGAGGGTGATCTCGCTCCTGCCTCCGGGCGCACGCCCCCTCCCCCATCCCTTCCTGGAGATCGTGTTGAGGCCGGTGCTGGCGTTCGCGGTGCTGGCCAACGTGTGCTACACGCTGGGGCCGGCCGTCGAGGTTGTCGCGAGCAAGCTGTGGGGGCGTCGGCTGCTCCCCGTGGGCCCGTCGCTCTTCCGCATGGGCCTCACATTCTCCGTGGGTCTGGCCCTGCTGCCGACGCTCCTGGTGGTGTTCGAGTGGATCCTCAGGATCGTGTCGGCCATCGTGTGAAGCCACGCGCGCACGCCGACCCGCTCCACCGACAACCGTGCCGGCGCGGCCCCCCCGAGGCCCCTACTCCACCGTGATGTCCCTCCTGCGCTCCAGGAGTTCCTGGCCCGCCCAGCCCACGCGCAGGACCAGGGTGTAGTCCCCGCCATCGAGCTCCCGCAGGTCGAGAGCCACCGCGCTGGAGTGGGTCTCCCCGGTGGCCGGCTCGGTCCAGACGATACGCCCGGGCCCCTCCTGATGGCCGCCGGGAAGGAGTCGGCTCAGCCGGTCCACCAGCCCGCCTCCCCGCCGCTCCACGGAGAGGTGGAATGTGAGGGTGGCCCCGGGCGGCAGACCGTAGGTCTCCCAGTACACGCCCACCTCCCCCCCCTGCTTCACGGTAGTCGAGCCGCGCATGACACGCGCGGCGGCCTCCAGGGTGGAGGGCTCCTGCGCCCCCGAGGCGGCATAGAGGAGGAGATCCGAGACGGCGGGTCCGTCCGCCGGCAGCGGGGTCAGGGTGTGCCGGTCCCAACCGACCCCCTTCGACGTGACCACCTCGAGGCTCGCGACGTACCGGCGCGCCGGGGCCGAGCCCAGGAAGCGGACCGTGGGCTGGTGGGCGTCCGCCGAGAGGAGCACGGGCGCCCGATTCGGTCCACCGCTCAGCACGAAGGAGGCGGCGGCGTCCAGTGCTCCGCTCAGCCGCGTGCCCTCGACGCGGGTGGCAGCGGCGACGCGCAGGGTGTCCGCGATGCGGAATCGAGCCGTCTGATGGGGAACGGGCAGCACCGGCTCGTAGGATGGCGTGTACCCCTCGTCGTCCAGATGGGCCTCGAGGCGCCACACCGGATGGGCCAGGTCATCCACTGCCACGTCCGGGACGAAGTGGTAGTGGGCTGCCGCTCGACTCGTCCAGGTGTACCGCTCGCCGAGGTCGTACGAGTCCAACGCCCCGCGGCGGATCCGGCTCGCCCACAGATGCTCCTGGGCCTTCTCCGGTCCCAGGGAGCCCGGGTGGGTCCGCCTGATCTCGTCGTAGAAGCGCGTCTCCATGTAGCGCGCCAGGTGCTCGACCCATCGGTCGTTGCCCGGCACGCTGTACAGCGGATCCGCCAGCCACCAGATGGTGTCGGACACCGCCGTCCTCTTCGCACAGCTCCAGTCCGCGGCGGAGTCGTGCGCTGCCACCGTGGAGAGCTCCGAGCCACGCTGCCTCCACGAGCCCAGGAGCCACGTCGCGTCGGGCCAGGTGCACGCCACCGAGTCGGGAGCCGCTCGCAGGGCGGCGCGGAAGACGGCATCAGCCTCAGTGTCCTTCCCTTCCGCGTGCAGCACGTAGCCGCGCAGAGCGTCGCACCACCATCCCGCGGCGGCGCACGAATCGGCCACCTTCATGGCTTCGGGGAGACGGTCCTGCTTGGTGAGCACGTACACGGTCTGCCCGGCGAGGTACCCGGAGGCGGGATACGCTTTCGCGGCCCGCACCATCACCTCGATCATGTGCTTCGGGCTGTGGTGGCACTGGACGAAGTCGGGACACGCCCCGGCATCCGGGTCGTCCGCGAAGCACACGTCGCCCATGTCCCCATCACAGTGGGATCCGAACGCTCCACCGTAGACGGGTCGCCGTGGGAACCGGAAGAGCGCGCCGCCTGCGCTGGGGCCCGGGTAGTACTGGCTGAGCAGGTAGTCGACGTGCTTGATGGCGTCCAGGGAGTCGGCCGCTGCCACCGGCCCCACCGGGGTCACCGGCCCCACCGGGGTCACCGGGGTCACCGGGGTCACCGGGGTCACCGGGGTCACCGGGGTCACCAGATGGATGCCGGCTGCCGCGAGGATCGCCAGGAGCACTTCGAGCTCCCCGGCCTCTCAGCCCGCGGGGATGATCTGCGACCGGTCGGTGCCCACGCTCACCCAGCGCACCGGCGCTTCGGTGAGCTCCTCGAGACGGTCCAGGTACCGGCGCGCACCCGCCGGCAGGTCCTCCAGGGTGCGCGCGCCTCCCGTGGGCGTCCGCCATCCCGGCACGGTCTCGTACACGGGCTCCACCTTGCCCAGCGACCACGTGTCGGCGGGGAAGCTCCGCTCGACGCTGCCGTCGGGCATGCGGTACGCCGATGCGATCTTCAACTCCGGGAGCGTGTCCAGGACGTCCAGCTTGGTGACGGCGAGGCCGGTCAGGCCGTTCACCTGGGCGGCGAAGCGAGAGAGCACCGAGTCGAACCAGCCGCACCGCCGCGGCCGACCGGTTGTCGCACCATACTCGCCCCCGAGGTTGCGTACATGCTCGTCCATATCCGGGGCGAAGGCCGTGGGCAATGGGCCCTCGCCGACCCGCGTCGTGTACGCCTTCACGACCCCGACCACGGAGTCGATGGAGGTGGGTCCCACCCCGGTCCCCGTGCATGCGGCGGCGGCGGTGGTGTTCGACGACGTCACGAAGGGGTACGTGCCGTGGTCCAGGTCCAACGCCGTACCCTGCGCCCCCTCCAGGAGCACGCGCTTGCCCGCGCTCAGCGCCGCCGTGATCTCCGGTCCGGTGTCCGTGGCCAGCGCCAGCAGACGGGAGCCCAGGGCCAGGGCCGATTCCATGTGACGGGCGAGATCCTCGCCGGCGCCCTGCCCCAGCTCCTCCAGGCGGGAGCACACCCTCGACCTGGCCGCCTCCACGCGCTTCGCCAGCCGCTCGGGGTCGCCGAAGTCCGCCACGCGCACCCCCCGGCGTCCGGCCTTGTCCTCGTACGCCGGTCCGATCCCCCTGCCGGTGGTCCCGATCTTCTCGGACGCGGAGGTCTCCGCCGCGCGGTCCAGAAGGCGGTGGTAGGGAAGCAGCAGGTGGGCCCTGCGGCTCACCCCCACGCGCCCCTCGACATCGATGCCTCGGGCGGCCAGGGCGTCGTACTCCTCGAAGAACTGCTCGATGTCGAGGACCACGCCGTTGCCCAGCAGGCAGCGGGTGCCCGGGTGGAGGATCCCCGAAGGGATCTGATGGAGGATGAACTCCTCACCCCCGACGTGGACGGTGTGTCCCGCGTTGGCGCCACCCTGGTACCGGGCGATGACGTCGGCGCCCTCGGAGAGGACGTCCACGATCTTGCCTTTCCCCTCGTCGCCCCACTGGCACCCGACGACGACCGTGCACTTTCCGGTTACGGACATGTAGTCACCGCAAGAAAAGGCCCATCCGCGAGGGGATGGGCCCTGCTGACCGCTGTATCCTCTGGGGGAAGCTAGGCCCCCCCCAGGGGGGAGTCAACGAGAGGCCGACGGCCGTGTGGAGCCATGAGCCGACATGTGTCGATGAGCCGGCCGAGGGGCGGTGGACGGCGGATGCAACTATCCGGTGGCAGCTCTCGTCCTTAGGTCGGAGGGGAGGGAGGTGCTGGGCCGCGCGTCTCTTCCGCCCGCGTAACCTGCCGACGCCGAGACGACCATGAGCTCCAGCGCCCTGAGCGCCCTGAGCGCCCTGCTGCGATCTTCCCTCCCGCTCCTTCTCGCCCTGGGCACCCTCACCCCTCTCCAGGCACAGGCTCGTGCCGCCGGTCCCGCCCAGGACACCACCCGCCCCGTGATGCACGCCGCACGCCGCGTGGGCCCGGTGGTCATCGACGGGCGCCTCGACGACGCCGCGTGGGCCCGTGCACCGGTGGCGGACCACTTCACCCAGAGCTACCCGGACCCCGGGGCGCCTCCCACCGACTCCACCACGGTACGGGTGCTCTACGACGACCAGGCACTCTACGTCGGCATCCGCATGTTCGACGCGCACCCCGACTCCATCGCCGCTCAGCTCGCCCGCCGCGACGCCAGCGGCATCTACTCCGACTGGGTCCACGTAATCATCGACTCGTATCACGACCGGCGCACCGCGTTCCGCTTCTCCGTGAACCCGCGCGGCGTCGAGAAGGACGTGTACGAGTCCAACGATGCCGGCAACGAGGACCTGAATTGGGACGCGGTGTGGAAGGTGGGAACGCGGGTGGACTCCCTGGGATGGGTGGCCGAGTACCGCATTCCCCTCTCCCAGCTCCGCTTCGGTCCCCAGCCCCGGGACTCCAGCCGTGTCTGGGGCATCCAGGTCATGCGCGAC
>JAJDNC010000052.1 GCA_022340865.1 Gemmatimonadota bacterium | reverse complement strand
CGGAAGGCTCCACGTGCTGAACCTGCCCCCTTCGTACCCAACCGGGTATGCGAAGCCACCATCCGCAGTCCACCTTGTCTGATGAGGACGTAACCAGTGTGATCCGGCCCCTATCTCCGTCTCAATCCATCGACGGCTTGGATTGTACCGGCACAGGTACTCCGCGTCCTCATAGACCTCGGCCACGACAGTTGCCCAGAGTTCGAGATCATCCTCGCCACCGAGAAGCGGCACGAGTACTGATTCGAACTCAGCCCAAATGTCTCGATGCTGCGCCTGATCCATTGCCGATTCTCCTGCAATCCTGCGTGAGCCGTCAGGCTGATCCCTGTCCACTCCCGACACTTCTGTTGTAGCGGTTGCATATAACGTTGCGTTTCCGAGCGGCGCAGAGTGTCCACGTCACCACGGATCTGCGCCGTACGCGATTCCAGCGCGAGCCCAGAGGTTTGCGAAGGTGTTTGGGAAGGACTTCTTCTGTTGTTCTTCCAATCTCTCGTCCGCGACAGTGCGCACACCGTGACGGACAGGTCCGGGCCGCGAGGGGGGCGGGTGGGCCCGGCCGCTGCCGGTGGGAGGGAAGACAGCGGTGGCATCGAGACGGTGCCGATGGTTCGTGCCAATATGCTCCGCGCTGCCACGATGCGCCACACTCCCCCTGGACCGGGGAGTGTGAGGCGCGAGCCTCAGGGGTGCCGTCGGCGGAGTGGACCCAGATCCCGGGGGAGCGCATCGCCTCCAGCGCCTCCCGGCAGCTTCGCCGGGTCGACGACCACGTGGCGGATGCGGGTGCGGTTCCACGTATACGTGATGTGGACCAGCCCGTCCCTGGTCTGGATCACCGCGGGATACGACAGCTCCTGCTGGCCGTCCTCCAGGACAAGAGGCGGGCTCCAGCGGTCGCCGTCATCGCCCGACACGGCGATGTGGATGGCGGTCCTTCCCCGAGTCAGGTGGTTGTAGACCAGCACGACGCGTCCGTCCACGAGCTTCACGGCGTCGATGCCGGCGTTGGGATTGGGCAGGGTGGTGGGCGTGCCGGGCGTCCAGGTCAGCCCGCCGTCGCTCGAGGAGGCGCTCACGATCCGCCCGATGCGCTCCGTGGAGCGCATGAGCATGCGCACCTCGCCGGTGGCGGTCTGCCAGAGCGTGGGCTGGATGACCCCGTAGGGCTGGCCGGGCACGCCGATGGGCCCCTGCTTGGTCCACGTGCGTCCCTTGTCGGTGCTGCGCTCGACCCACACCGCCCACGCGCGGTAAGGTGCGTCGGGTGGGGTGTCCCCGCGGATGCCCGCCTCCACCGAGCTGCCGGCCAGCCAGGTACCGCCCGCCAGGCGGAGGGGCTTGGTGCGCACGGGCCCGATGAGCCCCGCCGGCAGATAGGTCACCTCGCTCCACGTCCGGCCTTCGTCCTCGGAGGTGCGGTACGCGCCCACCCACTCCCGTGGGTTCGGCCCCACCTTGAAGAACAGCCAGGTCCGTCCGCCGTCCCGGAAGAGCACGGGATTCCAGGTGGGCATGTGCGGGTAGTGGGTGACGGCCACGGGAGGCGACCAGCTTCCACCGGGGGGATGGCGTGAGAGCCGGATCTCCACGTCGTCCGCACCCTCGGCGCTCCCGCCGAACCACGCCGCCAGCAGCGTCCCGCTCGGGGTCTTCACCAGCGTGGAGGCGTGGGCGCTGGCGAAGGGCGCGCGCTGGTAGATGAACTCGCGGATGAGGATGAACGGAGCGGCGGACGTGGCTTCCTGGCCGCCCGCAGGTGACGCGCCGACGGCGAGGGCGAACGCCGCGACCAGGCCGGGGGCGACGACCGACCGTCGAGGCGGCGAGCGGTCCAACGGCACCTCCCCTCGCGCCATCGCCCGCTACAGCGCCGGATGCCGGTTCACGGTCTCGTCGTGGACCTGGAACTTGTGCGCCACGGACAGGATCAGGTCGTCGTTGTAGAGGTTGCCGATGATCTGGCCGCAGATGGGCTGGGGGTTGAGCTTGGGCTCCTCTGGCTGTGCCTGGCCGGCGCGCCCCCGTCCGCGGAAAGACTGGGGCACGTCGAACTTGTAGGGCAGGACCGCGCTGGGGTGGCCCGTCTGCGCGGTGGCGCCGATGTCGGCGAACGGGCTGCCGATGTACATGTCCAGGTCCTTCAGGAACTCGGCCCACCTTTGGATCATGATGTAACGGCGCCGCTCGGTCTGGATGAACTCGAATCCCGGAATGCGGCGGCCGTTCACGAACCGCGGATTCCAGTCGGCGGGCGCCATGGGATTGGCGGGCGCGGCACCGCGGGCGGCGGCAGCTCCGCGTTGAGCTCCACGCGCGGGAAGAGGTGGTAGGTTCGCGAGGTCGAGGCCGATCTCCTTCGCCTTGCGCTGCACGTACGAGTCGAACGCCGCCGCGTCCTCCACGGCGAGCCCCCCCCTGCCCAGGCCCGGCACCGTCGGTCGAGGACCGATGGTGACGGGGCTCGTGCCCAGCTCGCGCAGCTTGCCCACCAGCTCCTCGGGAGCCTGGTCGTCGACGCCGATGCGCAGCCGGGTCAGGTCGATGTCGTGATCGAACTGGAAGGGCAGGGTCACGGTGGACGGGTCCTTCTCGTCTACGCCGTGGATCACGTTGAACACCATGGCCGCGTCCTCGCTGGTGCGCACGATGGGTCCGACGCGGTCCTGCGACCACGCGAGCACCATGCCGCCGTAGCGGCTCACCCGCCCGAAGGTGGGGCGCAGCGCGCTCAGCCCGCAGCGGATGGTGGGCGAGACGATGGAGCCCTGGGTCTCGGTGCCGATGCCGAAGGCCACGCACCCGGAGGCCGTGGCCGACGCGGGCCCGGCCGACGACCCGCTGGAGCCCTCCGTGAGGTTCCACGGGTTGTTCGTGCGCCCGCGGAACCACTGGTCGTTCTGCGCGAACAACCCGGTGGCCAGCTTGGCGATGAGCACCGCGCCCGCCTCACGCAGGCGCACCACCACCTCGGCATCCTCGTCGATGATGCGGTTCTCGAAGTCCTTCGCGCCCCACGTCGTGGGCACGCCCTTGGTGGCGAACAGGTCCTTGATGCCGTAGGGCAGGCCGTGCAGGGGGCCGCGGTACTTCCCGGCCGCGATCTCGGCGTCCGCCTGCGCCGCCGCGGCGCGTGCCTGGTCGGCCATGATGGTGACGGCACACAGCAGCGTCGGGTTCAGGCGCTCGAGCCGGGCCAGGTAGATGTCGGTGAGGCGCGCGGAGGTGATGTGCCCGGCCTTGAGCAGCGCCGACAGCCGGTGGGCCGGAAGGAAGGCGATGTCCTCATCCGACGTAGGCACCGTCCCGGTCCACGGGTCCGGCTCGTAGGTGCCCCGGTCGAACGCCGCCGCCCCACGCTCGTGGACCAGCTTCTGCATGAGGGCGCCCGTGCCGCCCGGGTAGGGCTGGAACTGGAGCGCCGGGGGCTCGCCGTTGCCCAGCGGCACCGGAGGCTCGCGCTGTGGCCGCACCTGCGCCGGCCCCGACCCGGCCGTGATGCGGCGGGCCTGCTCCTCCTGGGCCCCCACAGGATCCGCCCCGAGGGCTGTGGCTGCGGCCGCGGCGAGGGAGACGAGCACGAAGTGGCGGCGGTCGATGCCCATCGCCTCCTCGTCGAAGTCGGCGGCTTCGAGATCGACCTGCATCTGCTCGAGGAGATCTTCGGGCTTGGACACGGTGGGCCTCCGTGGAGGTTGGAGGATGCGGCGTACGCTGACCGGTCCGGAGATTCGCCCACCGGCCGGGATCCCGCCAGACCGCAAGGCTCTCGAATATTTCGAGCTTGAAATCGCAGCGGTTCGGGCCTACGCTGAAGGTCCGCCCCGGAAGTCGCTCTCCCGCCCGACAGGCCAGGTGACGGTCATGGACAATGTGATCCGCGGTCTCCATCACGTCACGGCGACAGCCGACGACGCCCAGCAGGACCTGGACTGCTACCTGAAGGCGCTGGGCATGCGGCTGGTCAAGAGGACCGTGAACTTCGACAACCACAACGTCTACCACTTCTACTACGGGAACGAGCGTGGGCAGCCCAACACGCTCATGACCACGTTTCCGTACAAGGGATGGGGCGTCCCGGTGGGGGTCCACGGGGCGGGCCAGATCACGGCCACCTCGTTCTCGGTGCCTGCCGGCTCCCTCGACACGTGGCGCGACCGGCTGCGAGGCGACGAGTACATGGTGGGCGGCCGGGAGGAGCGCTTCGGCGACGAGGTGCTGACGTTCCGGGATCGATCCGGCCTGGTGGTGGAGCTCGTGGCCAACGACGCCGACACCCGCACTCCCTGGCTGGGGGGAGGCATCCCCCGGGAAACGGCCGTGCGGGGGCTGCACGCGGCGACCCTCTCCGTGCGGGACCCGGGCCCCTCCGTGGCGTTCTTCACCGAGGTTCTGGGATGGGAGGTCGTCGGCGAAGAGGGCGGTCGCACGCGCCTCGCCGCGGATGGCGACGCGCCCGGACACCGGCTCGAGCTGCTGAGCGCTCCCGACGCTCCCCGGAGTGTGAACGGCCTGGGAACCGTGCACCATGTCGCCATGGCGGTGGATGACGAGGACGTGCAGCTGCGCATCCGCGAGATGCTCGTGCGCCAGGGTGTGGAGGTGACGCCCGTGATGGACCGTCAGTACTTCCGCTCGATCTACTTCCGGGAGCCGGGGGGCGTGCTCTGCGAGGTAGCGACGGTGCCGCCCGGGTTCACCGTGGACGAGGACCTCGATTCCCTGGGCGTCGACCTCAAGCTGCCCCCGTGGGAGGAGCCGTATCGTTCGCGGATCGAGACGGGCCTCCCCCTGGTCACGTACTGAGGGGGAGATGACCCGACATCCCATCGACGCGCACGTGGATCCGAGACGCGGTGACCACGATGAGGCCCGACAGGGCGTCACGCGAGAGGCCTTCCGAGAGGCGCTTTCCCACTGGGCGAGCACGGTCACCGTTGTGGCGGCGCGCGACGGTGACCACGTCCACGCCACCACGGTCACCTCGTTCTTCCCGGTCTCCCTCGATCCGCCTCTCGTGGCCGTATCGCTGGGTCCCAACGCCCAGGTGCTTCCCTGGCTCGACGAGGACGCGCGCTTCGTCGTGAGCTTCCTGGAAGAGGGCCAGCGCGCTCTGGCCTCGCGCTTCGCGGACTCCTATCCGGTGGGTCCCTCACCCTTCCCAGCCTCGGGCGATCCCGTGGTGGAGGGCTCCGTGGGCGCGCTGGCATGCGCGGTGCGGCAGGTGTGGGAGACCGAAGGAGGCACCCGGCTCGTGATCGGCCGGGTCGAAGCCCTGACGACGGGCTCCGGCACCGCGCCCCTCCTGTACTACCGGCGCGGATACCGCGGACTGTCTCACGAGGAGTGACCGAAGAGGAGTCGCCGCTCCAAGGGACTGCCCCCTGGCGTAAGGCGCATCCCCTGTTCGGAGGGGGCGCCAGGTGTTACTGTCGGATACCGACATATGTCGAATTTCGACAAACAGGGTCGCTCTCTCGGATGGTGTAGGCGCATATGGGCACTCCCCCACGCTCGGACGTGCTGCGCGGCACGTTGGATCTCCTGATCCTGAAGACCCTCGCGCTGGAGCCCATGCACGGGTGGGGCATCAGCCAGCGCATCCAGCACCTCTCCAGCGACGCGCTTCAGGTGGGACAGGGCTCGCTGTACCCGGCCCTCCAACGCCTCGAAGAGCGCGGCCTCGTGGACAGTGAGTGGATGGAGGCGGAGGGGTCTCGCCGCGCGAAGTACTACCGCCTCACCAGAGCGGGCACCCACGCGCTCGGAAGCGAGACCGAGAGCTGGCGCCGATACGTGCAGACCGTGGAGCGGATCCTGGCTGCCACTCTGGACGACGAGGGCGTGGCGTGGGCTGGCTGAAGGGGCGGCTCAAGCAACTCCGTGTCCTGGCCAGGAAGGCCGACGTGGAGCGCGAGCTCGACGAGGAGCTCGCCTTCCACCTCGAGATGGAGACGCGGAAGAACCTCCAGGCGGGAATGACCTCCCAGGAGGCGCGCCACGCGGCGCTCGTGGCGTTCGGTGGCGTCGAGCGCACCAAGGAGCGAGTGAGGGACGCGCGCTGGGTGCGCTGGCTGGAAGACGTGATGGCCGACGTGCGCTACGCGGTGCGCTTCCTTGCGCGGGCGCCGGTCTTCACGCTCGTCGCGGTGCTCACGCTGGCCCTGGGCATCGGAGCGAACAGCGCGCTCTTTGGACTCATCCATGGGTTGGTGTCACGCATGCCCACGGGCGTCCCCCGGTCCGACCGACTCGTGTGGGTGGACAACGGCGGCACGTACAGGGACGTGTCGTATGCCGACTTCCGGGACCTGCGCGCCGGGGCGGCAGCCGCCATGGAGCTGGCGGCCTATGCCAGCACCGGCATGGCGGTGGCCTCCGGCGCCGAGCCACGGTCGGCAACGGGTCAGGTGGTGAGCGCCGCGTACTTCCATGTTCTGGGCGTCCGGCCGGTTCTGGGACGCGGCTTCGTCCCGTCGGACGATCGTCCGGGCGCCACCCGGGTAGCGGTGCTCGGATACCGCATGTGGCAGGACCTCCTCGGCGGCCACCGGGATGCCGTGGGGAGCGTGGTGCGCGTGAACGGCGAGCCTTTCACGGTGGTAGGCATCGCCCCCGACGGCTTCGTCGGACTCGACGTCACGAGGGCGGCGGACCTGTGGGTGCCCGTCGCCACGCACTCCGCGTCCATGCCCCGCGCGTACGACATCCTCGGCACGCGTCGTGCGGCGGACTTCCGCATGGTCGGCCGACTGCACCTGGGAGTCGAGCAGGCCGTGGCGCAGGAGCGCCTCACGGTCGCGGCCGCCGGCATCGAAGCGCCGCCCGGGCAGCGCCTGGACAAGCTCCGGCCCACCGTTGCGCCTCTCGACGGCTGGTTGCGCGCAAGCCGTATCCGCTCGGACTCCAGAATCGCTGTCGCATGGATCGTGGCGGGGCTGGTCCTCCTGCTCGCGTGTGCCAACGTGGCGACGCTTCTCCTCGCTCGGGCCACCAGCAGGCATCGTGAGATGGCCATTCGCCTGTCCCTTGGCGCCGGGCGGGGCAGGGTGGTGCGGCAGCTCGTCACGGAGGGGCTCGTCCTCTTCGTCATCGCTGCCGGGGTGGCGGTCCCGATCTCGGGCCGGGCCGGCCGGCTCTTCCAGTCGCGCGTCATCGGGCTCCCGGTTCGCCCGGACCTGTCGCCGGATCTCCGCATCCTCGTCTTCACCTTCCTGATCGCCGCTGCAACGGGAGTGCTCTTCAGCCTCATTCCGGCGATCTCCTCGTCGCGCTCCGTCCGGGCGCGCGGCCTCGACTTCGCATCGACCGGGGGCGTGCGTCGAACGCGGACGCAGAACGTCCTGGTGGTGGTGCAGGTGGCCGTCTCGTTCGTGCTCCTCCTGACCGCTGCGCTCTTCGTCCGGCGCCTGCGGGATGGGCAGCGGGTCCCCCTGGGCTTCAAGCCCGACCACGTTCTCGCGGTGTCCTTCGACCTGAGCCCCCGCGGGTACGACCGGGCGGCCACGTCCGACTTCTATCGCACGTTACGCGCTGCAGTGCTCAAGGTGCCGGGCGTGCAGTCCGCGTCGGGCCCGAGCTTCGTACCGTTTCGGCCGAGCGCATTCCTGCTGGGGGTCTCGTTGCCCGGGGGGCCGGGCCCGGACAAGTCGGGGATCACGACCGTGGGGGTGGGCGTGGCGACCGACTTCTTCAGGACCCTCGGGGTCCCCCTCCTGCGAGGGCGGGCCATCGACCGGCAGGACATCGACAACCGTGCTCCCGTGGTGGTCGTGAGCCGCTCGCTGGCCAGCCGGGTCTGGGGCCTGGACGACCCCGTCGGACGGCGGATCCTCCTGGACGGCCCCGACTCCGACGTGCCCCTGGAAGTGGTGGGCGTGGCCGGCGACATCGTGTCCATGGACGTGCACGAGACGCTCCACTCCATGGTCTACCTCCCGTACAACCGATCGTACTCCCTGCCCGAGACCGCGATGCTCGTCCGCACCGCAGACGACCCGGCCGCTCTCACGCCGATGATCCGGAAGGCCGTCGCGTCGCTGGACCCAGGCATCCCCGTCAAGTCGGCGCAGCCCCTGACGGAGATCATCCGGGCCAGGATGGCCCCCGCCCGGGCTCTCGTCGCCGTGTTCACGGGCTTCGGCGCTCTTGCGCTGGCCCTGGCGGCCCTGGGGCTCTTCGGAGTGATCTCCTTCACGGTGGCGGGGCGCACGCGCGAGATCGCGGTGCGCATGGCTCTGGGTGCACACGCCGGCACGGTGGTGAGCGGTCTCGTCCGGGAAGGCGCGGCTCTCACCGGAATCGGCGTCGGGGTGGGTGCGGTCCTGGCC
This sequence comes from Gemmatimonadota bacterium, assembly GCA_022340865.1. Taxonomy (GTDB): domain Bacteria; phylum Gemmatimonadota; class Gemmatimonadetes; order Longimicrobiales; family Gaopeijiaceae; genus SZUA-318. The sequence continues at coordinate 68,331 of JAJDNC010000052.1, read as the reverse complement.
CTCGCCTTCGCCCGGGTGGTGGCGAGCGTCACCCTGGGGATGCGCAGCGTCGACCCCCTCGCGGCGGCCATCGCCGCCACGGTGCTGGTGGCGACGGCAATGCTGGCCTGTTGGCTACCGGCCCGGCGCGCCGCGCGGGTGGACCCCATGACGATCCTCAAGGCCGACTGACCCCGGCGCGCTACGCCTTCGGCTCACCGACGTCTCCACAGCCACCCGGTATGCGCCCAACCCGCGATCCGCGCCCACCGGGGTGCACGCCGACGGCGCTCCCGCAGGCGCCCCCGGCCGGCGCGGACCATGCTGTCGGCCTGCGCGCCCCTATTCGGTTGCGTCCTCGGCAGCCACCTGGCCCTCGGGGGCGGCCCTCGGCGGCATCGGGATGATCATGGACGTGCGCCTCTTGTACGCCAGATAGCGCGCACCCAGCCAGTAGGCATGGTCGTGCTCCTCCAGCATGACTCCCACTAGGATGTACGCGGTGCTGGCCGCGGCGAACAACAGATGACCCACGGTCATGGTGGGGGTGGCCCAGAACGCGATGATGAAGCCCAGCATGAGGGGGTTGCGCGTATACCGGTAGAACCCCGCTGTGGTGAAGGGGGGATGCGTGTACTCGCGGCGACGGAAGGCCAGCCACCCCTGGCGGAGGCCGAACAGGTCGAAGTGATCGATCATGAACGTTCCGGAGAGGATCACGACCCAACCGAGCGCGAAGAGCGCGTCGAAGGCGATCCGGGCGTCGGCTCCCTGGATGTTCCAGACGTCGGCGGGAATGGGCTGCCACTGCCACATGAGCAGCGCGAGCAGGAGGGTGGCGATGATCACGTAGGTCGACCGCTCGGCGGCCTGCGGGATGATCCTCGTCCACCAGCGCTTGAACCAGCGCCGCGCCATGATGCTGTGCTGAACGGCGAAGGCGCCGAGGAGCAACATGTCCACGAAGATCGCGTGGGACGTTGAGACGGCGACGCCGGTGTCCACGCACTTCGGCACGCCGACGCAGCCGACGAAGCCGATGGCGTAGACGAAGGTGGCGAAGAACCCGACGTAGCAGGCCGTGCTGTAGAGAAGGAGGAGGGTCCGGCCCATGGTAGTACCTCCGGGCAGTGAGACTATGGACTGGAAACGGACGCGTCTCGGAGGAGACGCTGGAAGGCACGCTCCGCCTTCGTCTTCGCATCCGGATCGTTGACGAGGCGTCGTGCCTGATTGAAGCCGAGAAGGATGGCGTGGAAGTCGTGGGCGAACTGCGCCTCGTCGAGATCGGCGCGGAACGCTCCGGAGGCCCTGGCGCGGACGGCGGCGCCGCCGACGACCTCGAGCCACTGGTGATGCAGCTCCACGAGCTGATCGCGCACGGCACCCGGGCGGTCGTCGAACTCCACCGCGGCCGTGATGAAGAGGCATCCGCCGGCCATCTCCTCGCTCGACCAGTGGATCCAGCCGTCGAACAGAGCGCGCACGGCGGCGACGCCGGAGGGGAGGAGGAGGGCCGGGCGGATGACCCTGGCCATGAAGTGGGCCACACCCGTCTCGATGACCGCCTGCTGCAGGGCCTCCTTGGAGCCGAAGTGGGCGAAGAGCCCGCTCTTCGAGATCTCCATCCGTGTGGCGAGCGTGCCGATGGTGAGACCGTGCAGACCCACAACGGTGGCGAGCTGGAGGGCTTCCTCCAGGATGGCCTGCCGCGTCCGGTCGCCCCTGGGGCGTGTCAGGGTTGGCGATACCATGCGGCGTAAATAGCACGAACGTTCGTATAGCGCAAGGAGTTGGTGCACGTAGCCGTGCCCACAAGATGGCCCGCCGCGTGATTTGGCGGCTTCCATCCTGGCCGTCCGGCCCTGGAGAGAGCCGCGGCGGCTTTTCGGACGCCTCGTCGGGCCTCCCGGCGGCCCCCTACCGCATCACCACCGGCGAGATGGGGCGCCGGGCGGGCGCCTCGATGCCGGCTGCGGTCAAGCGGGCGTAGAGATCGGGGAGCTGTCGGGTCGCGACCTGGTTCAGCGTCGTGACCAGGGTCGTGAGCCCGGCGCGACCGGCGGCGGCGTCCCGGAGCTGGGCCGGTGTCGGGGCCTCGGTCCACGACATGAGCTCGCGCTGCAGGGTGGAGATCCGGTCCCGGAGACCTTCCGCGGCGCCGGGCCCCCCGCGGCCGAACCCGAAGCGCGGCGGAGCGCCGAGGCGCCGGGTCAGGTCCTGGAGCCGTTCGGCGAGGCTGTCGGCGGTCGCCACCAGCGCCGTCGGCGGGCTGGCGGCGGAATCCAGGGCCGCCAGGGCCGCGTGCACCTGTGCCGTCGCGGTGTCCAGGGCCGTTCCCGCCCGCTCCATCACGCCCTGGAGCCGGTGGAGCATGAGGGCGGTGTCGTGGAGCTCCTTCAGGTCGGAGGCCGTGGTGCGCAGCAGGGGGTCCTTCGATACCTGGACGGTGCGCGTGCCGGCGACGCGTCCGTCCACCATGAGCTGCACCTGGTACCGGCCCGGGAGGACGTAAGGACCGGGTGAGCCCCTCCGGCCCCGGCGTGCCCCGCGGCCGCCCCGTCCGCCGGGCGGAGGAGGAAGCGGCTGGTGCCGGAGGTCCCAGGAGACGTGGTTCAGCCCCGGAGCGACGCTGTCGCCCAGCTCCTCGGCGGACAGGGTGCGCACGACCGCGCCGGAGGAGTCCCGGATGGAGAAGGAGATGCTGTCGGGTGCCGCCTCGAGGTAGTAGTCGATGGACGCGCCGAAGTCGGGGTTCTGCCCCCAGAAGGCGCGATTGCCGGGATAGCCGGCGAAGTCGTTCTTGACCCGGATCTCGGTGGCCGGATCGATCCCGAAGAGGTACGCCGGTGCCCTGGCGGCCGCGGCGGCCTCCTGGAGGGGCGACAGGTCGTCGAGGATCCACAGGCTGCGGCCGTGGGTGGCCAGGAGCATGTCGTTGTCCCGCGGCTGGATCGTGATCGCGTCGATGGGCACCGTGGGCAGGTTGTCCTTGAGCGTGAGCCAGTGGCCTCCCCGGTCCAGGGACACGAAGAGCCCCGACTCGGTGCCCAGGTACAGGAGATCCTCGTTCTTCGGGTCCTCGGTGATGCAGTTCACGACCTGGCCGGCGGGCAGCGTGGACGCCAGCGAGGTCCATGTGCGGCCGTAGTCGTTGGTCACGTAGACGTAGGGCGCATAGTCGTCGGCCTGGTGGTCGTCGAAGGTCGCGTAGGCGGCGCCTTCGGCGAACGCGGACGCCACCACCCGCTCCGGCACGGCGCCGGCGGGGAGCCCGGGGAAGTGTCCGGTCAGATCCGTCCAGCTCTTGCCTCCGTCCCGGGACACGTGGAGCCTGCCGTCGTCGGAGCCGGCGTAGTAGAGGCCCGCCTTCACCGGAGACTCGGTGAGGGAGACGAGGGCCGGCCAGCCGGAGACGCCGTCGTTCTTCGACAGCGTGATATCCTTCCCCTTCACGCCCATGAGGGAGAGGGTGTCGCGGTCGGCGCCGCCGGTGAGGTCCGGGCTGATGGGAGTCCACGTGCTGCCGCGATCCGTCGAGCGGAATACGCGCTGCGCGCCGATGAGCAGCGTGTGGGGATCGTGGGGGGAGATCACCAGGGGCGTGTTCCACGCCCACCGCAGCGGGGCCTCGCCGGCTGCGGCGCGGGGTCGGATGGAGACTTCCTCGCCCGTCACCTGATCGATGCGGGACACGCTGCCGTTCTGCGTCTCTCCGTAGACGATGCGGGAGTCCGCCGGGTCGGGCACGGTGACGAAGCCGTCCCCGATGGTGAGGGTGTGCCAGTCACGGTTGCCGATGCCGAAGGGGTTCCGCGCCGCGCTGGGACCGGTCCAGACGTCGTTGTCCTGGAGTCCGCCGTACACGTGATACGGCACCTCCATGTCGTAGCCGACGTGGTAGAACTGCCCCAGGGGCAGGTTGTTCAGATAGACCCAGTTCGCGCCGCGGTCGTAGGACGTGGCCACGCCCACGTCGGCACCGATGACGAGGTGCGCCGGGTCGGACGGGTCGATCCACATGGCGTGCACGTCCAGGTCGTCCCGCGGGCGCCCGCCCGTGGGTCCGGTGTCCGGCAGGCGCACCTCGTGGAAGGTGTGGCCGGCGTCGTCGGAGATCATGACGCGCACGCCCAGGACGTAGACGCGATCGGCGTCCTTGGGATCGACGCGGACCTGGCTGAAGTAGCTTGGGCGCGGGTCGGTGTCGCTCTGCCTGGTCCAGTGGGCACCCGCGTCGTCGGAGCGATAGAGGCCGCCCTCCTTGTCGGCCTGGACCAGGGCATAGACGATGCGCGGGCCCGACCGGTAGACGTCGATGGTGATCCGTCCCAGGGGGCCCTCGGGCAGGCCCGCGGTGAGCTTCGTCCAGGTGGCGCCGCCGTCCGCCGACTTGTACAGCCCGCTTCCTGGGCCGCCGCCGTCGAATCCCCATGCCGAGCGGCGTCTCTGGTACATGGCCGCGTAGAGGACGAGGTGGTTCGAGGGGTCCATAACCAGATCGGTGGCGCCCGTGTCGTCGTCCACGGAGAGCACCTTGGTCCAGGTGGCGCCCCCGTCCGTGGTCTTGAACACGCCGCGCTGGGGGTTGGGACCCCACAGGTGGCCCGTGGCGGCCACGTACACCACGTCGTGGTCTTGCGGGTCGATGACGATGCGGCCGATATGCCGCGACTCCGCCAGCCCCATCTTCTGCCAGGAGCGCCCACCGTCCGCGGACTTGTACACCCCGTCTCCCCAGGACGAGCTCTGCCGGTTGTTGTCCTCGCCGGTGCCCACCCACACCAGGTCGGAGTCGTCCTGCGCGACGGCCACCGCGCCCACGGAGGCCACGTCCTCGTGGTCGAAGACCGGGGTCCAGGTCGTGCCGTCGTTCGATGTCCTCCACACCCCCCCCGTGGCGGCGCCCACGTAGAAGACCCTCGGGCGCGCATCGTACACCGCCACGTCGTCCACGCGGCCGCCCATGGTGGCCGGGCCGATGCTGCGGAAGGTGAGCCGGTTCAAGAGGTCCGGGGGGGGTGCCGCAACGGCCTGGGCGGCGAGGCCCGCGGGGCATGCTGCGAAGAGGAGAGAGAGAACGGCTGGGAGAGATGACGAGAGACGACGCATGGCCGGACTCCGCTGTGTTCGTCGGCTGCATCGGAGTGCCGGGATCACGGCCACGGACTCCGGTGGGGCCTCGAACCGCGCGCTCACCAGGGCGCGACGTGGACCCGGGCGACCTTAGAGGGGCCCTCGCGACCGAGCAAGGGGCCGTGGCGTCGTGCGCGTCGCACCGGTAGCGCTCGGCGCTCACGTAGCCGGCTGCTCGAGTGGCGGGCTCCACGACAGGTGTCACCCCGGAGGCCTTCCGTGTCCTGTCCCGAGGACGCCAGGAACCCGTCCATCCATATATGCTGTGCACCGAAGCGTGGCACGCCCGTTGCGATGGATTCGTGATCGCCGAGATCGCTCCTGTCCGTCGGCCATGAGGACGCCATGCCACGAACCCTTACCCGTTGCATCGTCGTCGTCGCTCTCGCGGTCCTCCCGTCACTGAAGGGTCTGTCCGTGTCCGCGCAGGCCGTTCAAGGGGTCGTGGTGGACGATCAGAGCCTCTCCCACGTGAGCACCGCGACCGTGCGCGTGGTGCAGGGCGACAAGGCCGGCCGGGGCACCGAGACCGACGCCCGGGGCCGTTTCTTCCTGCCCCTTCCCGGGAACGGACGATACCGCCTCGAGGTGTCGCGGATCGGCTACCGCACGAGCCGGTCCCAGCCCTTCACGGTGGCCAACAACGACACGGTCTCCGTGGAGTTCCGCGTGTCTCCCGACGCGATCCTGCTGGACCCCATCACCGTCACCGCCCACTCGAGGCGGGGGAGGAACCTCTTCGAGGAGCACATGCGGGACTGGGGCAAGGGCATCTTCGTGACTCCGCAGGAGATCGACTCCATGAACCTGCGGGCCCCGGCCGACGTCTTCCGCAAGATGCCGGACGTCAAGCTGACCTGGGGCTTCGGTATGGGGCCGGACGGGGTTCGTGAGCCGATCCCCTCGGTCTCGTCGGAGCTCGGGAACGGCTGCCTCCTGTACATGGTCAACAACGTCATGGTGCGGCCGCCCCCGTGGGCGAGCGGGGACTGGACCACTTGGCAGCTCGGCGACTTGCTGCCCCAGGACATCGCGGGGGTGGAGGTGTACCGGTCCGTATCGGAGGTCCCGCCGAAGCTGCGGCGGTACACGCACCAGATCCGCAACGGCAAGCGAGGCAACTTCCGGGTCCTGGCGAACTGCGGCCTGGTGGTCTTCTGGACGAAGTCCGCCTGGTAGCAGCCGGCTTCTGTCGCGGGCGGGTGACCGCGGGGCGGACGCGACGACAGGGGACCGGGCGACGTCAGAGGGGCCCCACGATCGAGCAAGGAAAGCTCCGGGGGCGTGTCGATCGCCGAAGCAGTCCTCAGGCGGGCAGATACCCCGCCGCCAACTCCCTGAACGCCTCGGTCTGAGCGGCGGCCCACGCCCCGTCGCGTTCCAGCTCCGCCGCCAGGATCTCCGCCACCACGGATGCCGCTTCTTCCGCCGCCCGTGCGTCCAGGAGCAGCGAGCGCGAGCGTCGGGCCAGGACGTCGTCCACGGTGCGGGCCATCTCCTGCCGGGCGAACCACGCCACCTCGCCCCGCCGCAGCGCGAGCCGTGGGTGGACCTGCTCGTCCAGGCCGGGCTCGGTCGCCGCCAGCCTCTCGATCTCCGCCGCATCGGAGCCGTACCCGGCCCACGCGCCGAACTTCTCGGCGTGGCGGTGGAACCCGTGGATGTTCAGCGTCCTGGTGACGCACGCCCGGGGCTCCAGGTCGCCCAGCGTCTGCGCCATGTCCACGGTGTCCTCGGCCATCTTCCGGTACGTGGTCCACTTGCCCCCGGCGATGGTGAGAAGCCCCGAGTCGGAGATACGGATGGCGTGCTCGCGACTGATCTGCGAGGTCTCCGCCTTGTCGTCCGCCGCCACCAGGGGACGCAGCCCGGCGAACACGCTGAGCACGTCCGAGCGCTCCGGGTCCTTCGTCAGATAGCGCCGGGCGTGCTTGAGGATGAAGTCCACCTCCTCCGCCAGGGGCCGGGGCTCGAGGCAGGGACCCTCCACCGGCGTGTCGGTGGTGCCCACCAGCGCACGGCCCAGCCACGGGATGGCGAAGAGCACGCGGCCGTCGTCCGTGTGGGGCACCATGATGGCCGCCTCGCCGGGAAGGAACGAGCGGTCCAGCACCACGTGTACGCCCTGGGACGGCTGGATGATGGGGCTCGCCTGCGGGTCGTCGAAACGGCGGACCTCGTCGCTGAAGACGCCGGTGGCGTTCACCACGACGCGGCCTCGCGCTTCCATCTCCTCACCCGTCTCCTCGTCACGGATGCGCACGCCGGCCACGAACCCGTCGTCGTGCTTGAGCAACCCGGTGACCCGGGCGTAGTTGACCAGGGTCGCGCCCTGCTCCACGGCCGTCATGGCCAGGTGGATGAGGAGGCGCGCGTCGTCGAACTGGCCGTCGTGGTAGATCACGCCGCCCAGGAGCCCGTCGGTCTCGATGGTGGGGATGCGCTCGACGGTCTCCTCCCGCGACAGGTTCCTCGACTTGCCGAAGCCGTACTTGCCGGCGAGCACGTCGTAGACGCGCATACCGATGCCGTAGAAGGGCGCCTCCCACCACTTGTAGTTGGGGACCACGAAGGGGAGGTCGTGCACCAGGTGGGGTGCGTTGTTCCTGAGGATGCCCCGCTCCTTGAGGGCTTCCATGACCAGGGGGACGTTGCCCTGTTGCAGGTAGCGCACGCCCCCGTGGATGAGCTTGGTGGAGCGGCTCGACGTGCCCTTGCCGAAATCGCTCTGCTCCACGAGCAGCACCTCGTGCCCCCGGGACGCGGCGTCCACCGCGACGCCGACCCCCGTGGCGCCTCCACCGATGACGATCATGTCCCAGCTGCTTGGAGTCCGGCCCAGGCGGTCGAGGGCGTCGGTGCGGTTCATGGAGGGAGCGTCCGGAGGAGGGGCCGAGGAGGTGTCGCTGCGAAAGAAAAGATAGGACGAATGCGGGAGGCGATGCGACGTCGCGCGGCCTACCGGCCCGTCAGAGCGAAGCGCAACCGCATCACCACCAGGCCCGTGGGCAGGGGGTCGTCGTCGGTCTTGGTGCTGCCGTCGGGGACGAACCCGAAGGCCGCATAGAAGAGCCTCGCGTTGCGGTTGGCCTCCAGGGTCCAAAGGGAGAGCTCGCGGTAGCCCAGAGCGGCCACGTGTGAGACCGCGGCGGCGCACAACGCCCGCCCTACACCCTGACGCCAATGGGACGGGTGCACGTAGAGCGTGGGCATCTCGGCCACCACCGCCGGGTCTACGTCGCCGTCACGCGACGGGCCCACGGTGCAGAAACCGACGACGCGGCCCTCGGCCTCTCCGACGACGGTGTACCATACCCCGCCGGCGAGCCACTCCCGCCACCGATCGCGGCGCTCCTTCGGTGTCATGAGGTCGAAGAGCTCGGGAGGCACCACGTGCCGGAGGGCGGCCACGCGGCTGGCATGGTGTACGTCGGCGATGACGTCGGCGTCGGCGACGGTGGCGTCGCGCAGCTTCACGAAGCCGTGTGATCGAGCGCTGGACGAACGAGAAAGCGGTGGCGCCATCAGGTGGCGGCCCGGTACATGACGACGTGTGCCTTCTCCAGGGTGATGAGACCTCCGCCCATGATCTCCTCGAGCTGAGGCAGCATGCCTCGCAGCGTCGCCTCGTCGTCCACCACCTCCACGATCACGGGCAGGTCGGTGGACAGACGCAGCACCTTGCCGGTGTGGATCTTGGCGCTGGGACCGAAGCCGGCAATGGCGCGCACCACCGTGGCCCCGGCGCAACCCGCTTCGCGGAGCGTGAGGAGGATGGCCTCGTACAGGGGCTTCCCCTTGTGGGGGCCGGAGGGGCAACGGTCGCTCTCCCCCAGGAAGATGCGCATCAGCGTGCGCTCGCCCTCGAACCAGTCGGGCATGTTCGTTACCTCCTGAACAGGGTGCCGGCCACGGTCATGCCCACCCACACGGCCACGAGGCCGATGGCGACGCTCCCGGTCAAGTACCCTCCGGCACGCCACCACTCGCCGTCCCGGAGCATGGCGACGGTCTCGTAGCTGAAGGTGCTGAAGGTGGTGAAGGACCCCAGGAATCCGATGGTGAGGAGCTGGCGGAGCTCCGGAGAGGCGATGGTGCTCTCGAGCCACGTCATGAGGAACCCCAGGACGGCACAGCCGACGGCGTTCACCGCCAGGGTTCCCCAGGGGAAGAAGTCTCCGGTGAGGCTCTGCACCCACCCGGACGCGAGGTACCGCGCCAGGGCCCCGAAGGCACCTCCCGACGCCACCGCCAGAAACGTCAAGAGGCCACCCCCGAGAGGAATCCCTCGATGGCCTCGGCGATCTCGCCGGGCGCGTCCTCCTGGATGAAGTGCTTGGCGTCCAGCCGATGGACGGCCGCGAGGCGGAAGTCCTCACGGAACCGCTCCATGAACGTCCGTGGGTAGAGGATGTCCGCGATCCCCCAGACGAGAAGGAGCGGGACGTTGGCGAGCTTCTCCGCCACCTGGTCGGCCAGGTCCCCCAGCCAGAGCCCGGCCTCGAAGAGCTGGCGCGGGAGCTCCGCCACGCCGATGCGGCTCTTGGGCGTGGGCAGCGCCTCCCGATAGTGACGCATCACCTCGTCGGCGAGGGGGAACTTCACGCCCAGGGGCATGAGCTTCTCCACGAAGAGATTCCGCTTGAGGATCTGCGTCTGCATCGGGGCGCTCCCCATCACGTAGGCGAAGGCCTTCAGCTGCCAGGCGTCCAGCGGCCAGTACCACGTGTTCCCCATGACCAGGCCGCGCAGCCGGGCGATCTCGTCCAACGCCACCCGCATCCCGATGGGGCCGCCCCAGTCGTGGCCCATGATGGTGAGGTCCCGGAGGTCCAGGCTGCGGATCAGCTCCCCCACGACCTCGGCGTGCTCCCCGGGGGTGTAGCCGTAGTTCTCCGGGTGCACGGAGAGCCCGAAGCCCGGATAGTCCATGGCGATGCAGCGGAAGCTCTTCCGCAGCCGGATGACGATGCCGCGGTAGAGAAAGCTCCAGGTGGGATTGCCGTGGAGGAAGAGGATGGGGTCACCCCCTCCCTCGTCGATGTAGTGTACCGGACCGACGGCGGAATCCAGCCACTTCGACTCGAAGGGGAAGAGGCGCCGGTCGGGTTGGAATGGGGGGATGTAGGCCACGGCCCGCTACCGTAGGAGTTGCCGATTTGATGCCCCGTACGATGCGCCATGAGCAGGCGAGGGGAAAGGCCCGGCCTCGGGAGCCTCCGGACGCGCGCAGCGGGTGCGGGCGCGGGCCCGGCCATGGATCACGCGCGGTGCATCGGGGTGGGATATCTTGCCGTTTGCCGACGGTATCCGCGCGCCGGCGCAGAACACGATCACTTCAATCCGCATCGACGTCCCCGACTCCCGGGTGACCGCCCGCCCATGAATACGAACGTGAGCCAGCTCCGCTCCTCGCCCCACTCGCTCCGGGCTCTGTTCGCCGCAGGCGTCGTCCTCGCGGTGGCGGGGTGCGCCACCGCCGCCACGCCGGCTCCCCCGGCGCCGGCGCGCACCGGCTCGGCCGTCCCCGCGGCGGCGGGGACGACATCCGCGGGATCGGCGGGCCGGACCGGGGGCGTCGCCGGATCCACGCTGCCCTCGGGGGATGCCGCCGAGGCGGCCACCATCCGGGCTTTCGATGCGCTCCGCGGCGACTCGGCGCGCCTGGATGTGTTTCTCCGGGCGATGCCCAAGGGCGGGGATCTGCACAATCATCTCTCCGGCGCCGTATACGCGGAGAGCTTCATCGCCTGGGCCGACTCCGACGGTGACTGTCTGCGCGCGAGCGTCCTCACCGTGGTGCCCCCCCGCTCCTGCGGCGATTCGCTGCCCACCGTGCACGCCGCGCTGCTCCGTGACGGCGCCCTGCACGACCGCCTCGTGGACGCGTTCTCCATGCGCAACTACCACCCCGCCATGGAGAGCGGCCACGACCGCTTCTTCGCCACCTTCGGCAGGTTCGGCGCCGCCACGGACGGCCGTACCGGCGACATGCTCGCCGAGGTGACCCACCGTGCCGCCGAGGAGGGCGAGCGGTATTTGGAGCTCATGCTCACCCCCGACGGTGGAAGCGTGGGCCGGCTGGGCCTGGCCACCGGGTGGAACGACGACTGGGACCACCTGCGCCAGGAGCTCCTGGACGCCGGCCTGCGCGACACGCTGAAGCTGGCCTCCCATGCCCTGGACCGCGCGGAGGCGCGTCGCGACTCGATCCTCGGATGTAGTGGGGCCCACCCCGACCCCGGATGCACGGTCACGGTGCGCTACGACTACCAGGTCCTGCGGGCCATGCCCCGGCCCTGGGTGTTCGCGCAGATCCTCGCGGGGTTCGAGATGACGCGCGCCGACCCGCGCGTGGTGGGCTTCAACCTGGTCCAGCCCGAGGACGACCCCGTGGCCATGCGCGACTACACGCTCCACATGCGCATCATCCAGCACCTGCACGCGACCTATCCCGGCGTGCCCGTGACGCTGCACGCGGGAGAGCTGGTCCCCGGCATGGTGCCTCCGGAGGGGCTGCGCTTCCACATCCGTCAGGCGGTGGAGATCGCGGGAGCGCGGCGCATCGGCCACGGCGTGGACGTCCTCCACGAGGACGACCCCGATGGGCTGCTGAAGGAGATGGCGAAGCGGCACGTCATGGTGGAGATCAACCTCACCAGCAACGACGTGATCCTGGGTGTGCGGGGGGCCCGGCACCCCTTGCGGACCTACCTGGCGTACGGCGTGCCGGTGGCCCTCTCCACCGACGACGCCGGCGTATCGCGCTCGGACATCACCTGGGAGTGGGTGAAGGCCGTGGAGGAGCAGGGCGTGGACTACCCGACGCTCAAGGCCATGGACCGCAACTCGCTGGAGTACGCGTTCGTCGAGGGCGCGAGCCTGTGGCGCGACTACGCGACCCTGACGCCCGTCGACGCCTGCGCCCCGGCGGCGGGAGGCCTCGACGGCGCGAGCTGCCGCGCCTTCACCGCCGCCAACACCAAGGCGAGGCTGGAGGCCTCGCTGGAGCGCGACCTGCGCGCCTTCGAAGCGCGGGTGGCGAAGGGCGGCTGGCCCATCGAGTGGTAGAGCGGACGGCCGAAGGGGTCACGATGGCGGGCCGCTGTCGTCGCGGCAACGGTGGTCGTGTGAGTCGGCGGGACTCTCGGCGGTGCCGCTTCCTCAGTCTCCCATGGGCAGCTTGCGTTGCTCGGCGGGAGGGTTGACGACGGCCTTCTCCACCGTGAGGGACGCCGTATGCGTGTCGCCGGCGAAGCTCTCCTCGCGGAAGGGAACGAGCACGCCGGACACCCGGTGGAAGGCCCCGTAGTCGGTGGCGAACTCCATCTTCATGCCGTCCACGTCCATGTCGGACTCGGTACGCAGGACCCGGTGGCTGCTCGCATCCACCCAGAAGCGGAGCGAGAGACCGGGCGCGAGCCCTCCGGACATCACCACCATGCCGGAGTCGGCACGCTCCACCGAGAGGCTGTCCCGCATCTCGTCGAGGATCCAGGGCAGCCACGAGCGTGACGCCTGGAGCTGCATGGCGGCCAGCATGGGCCCGCTCGCCGCCGTCAGGGTCTGGGGCGTGGCGCCGTTCCACCCCTGCTCGCCGTCCACCACCCGGATCTCCACGTGGTCGGCGTAGTGCAGCATGACCTTCAGGCTGTGCCGGCCCTCGACGATGCGGATGAAGTGCCCACGCTGTCCGCCCATGGCCGTGACGATGGTGCCCTCCAGGCGCAGCGCCTCCACGCCCTCGAGGACGTCCCGGCCTCCGTACGCCTGGAGCACCGCATCCACCACCCTGCCTGGCTCTGGCGTCTGCGCGCACCCGGGGGTGGCCAGCGTGGCCGCTGCCGCCAGGAGCGCCGCGGCGGGACCGAGAACGGGCTTGTACATGCGTGATCCACGTGTGCTGGGGGATGCCTGTCCGGCCGAAAGCTAACGCACGACCTCCACCCTCGCCGTGAGCACCCCCGTGGTCGACGCGTCCGCCAGACCCCGCTGGTGGGGCTGCTTGCCGCCCACGGACACCTCGAACGTGCCCGGCTCCACCACGCGGTTGCCGGCGACGTCGATGACGGAGAACGCGTTCGGCGCGATCTCGAACGAGACCCGGCGCCGCTCGCCCGGCGCCAGGGAGACGCGCTGGAAGCCCACCAGGGAGCGCACCGGCACCGGCACCGTGGCGTCGGTGTCGGCGACGTAGGCCTCCACCACCTCGTCGGCCGCCACGCTGCCGACGTTCCGCACCACCGCCGAGACCCGCAGCGGCTCGCCGGCGTGCAAGCGCGGCACGACTTCGAGGCTGTCGTAGCGGAATCTCGAGTAGCTGAGACCCTCACCGAAGGAGAAGAGCGGATCGCCGGTGAAGTAGCGGTACGTGCGTCCTTTGCCGGCGCGCATGTCGTAGTCCTCGAAGGGCGGAAGCTGGTCCACCGACCGGTACACCGTGATGGGCAGCCGACCCGCCGGGCTGACGTCGCCGAAGAGCACGTCGGCGATGGCCCGGCCTGCGCCTTCGCCTGGATACCACGCCTCGGCGATGGCGGGGACGTGCTCCGCCGCCCACGGAATGGCCACCGCGCTTCCGCTGAGGAGCACGAGCACCGTGGGCTTGCCCGTCGCCACCACGGCCTGGAGGAGCTTCCGCTGCGGCGCCGGCAGGTCGAGGGTCACCCGGTCCCCGCCGTCGAAGCCGGGCACGTGGACGGGCATCTCCTCGCCCTCGAGGCGGGGGGAGAGGCCGAGGAACATCACGGCCACGTCGGCGCCCCGGGCCGCGGCCACCGCGTCTTCCAGGAGGTGTGGGGCGGGGGGCGCCCATACGAGGTGCACCTGAGCGTCGGCCCGGCGGTCGAAGTACTCCACCCTGAGGCGATAGTGCGTCCCGGCGTGGAGATCGATCCGGGCGATCTGCGTGGACACCACGTGGCGGTCCGAGAAGCTCACGAGGAGCGAGTCGTCCAGGAACACCTTCACCGCTCCCATGACCTGGGCGCCCAGCGCGTAGCGGCCCGAGGCGGGCGGCACCAGCGTGCCCGTCCAGCGCACGCTGAAGGAGTCGGCGGGGACGCCCTTGGCCGGCGCCGCGCGCCACCACTCGTGATCCAGCGTCCGCTCGTGCCGCTCCACCACCGGCTTCCCGGTGAAGTCGTGGGTGGCGTAGTAGCGCGCGGTGAGGCCGCGGAGCGCGGAGGCCGGCACGAGGTGGGGCGAAGGCACACCCTCGGTGATGTCGGAGCCCCGGGCGTACGTGACGGTGATGCCCCGGGCCCTGGCCGCGTCGCGCATACCGGCCAGGGGCGTCACCGGCCACTCGGGCCATCCGTTGTAGTTGCCCATGAGGAGCTCGACGTCGTCGGCGTTGGGCCCGATGACCGCCAGCCGATGGACGCCCTTCAGCGGCAGCAGGTCGCCCTGGTTCTTCAGGAGCACGATGGATTCGTCCGCCGCCTTCCGCGCCAGCGTCCGGTGCTCCGGGGACTCCACCACCGCCGTGTCCACGTGATCCCACGGCACCATGGACGGCGGATCGAACATCCCCAGGAGGAAGCGGGCCCGGAGCAGGCGCGCCATGGACGAGTCCACCTGCGCCCGGGTGACGAGACCCTGGTGCACGGCGTCCGGGAGGCGGCCGTACTCGGGGCCGCACGTCAGGTCCGTGCCCGCCTGCAGACCCATGGCCGCCGCGTGGGTCATGTCCGAGGCGACGTGGTGGCCGTTGAAGAAGTCCGAGAGCGCCCAGCAGTCGGAGACCACGTAGCCCCGGAAGCCCCACTGCCTGCGCAGCACGTCGGTGAGGAGGAAGTCGTTGCCGCACGAGGGCTCGCCGTACACGCGGTTGTACGAGCACATGACCGAGTAGACGTCACCCTCCCCCACTGCGGCCTTGAACGCCGGGAGGTACGTCTGCCGCAGGTCCCGGGCCGAGACCACCGCGTCGAAGGAGTGGCGCTCGGGCTCGGGCCCGGAGTGCACCGCGAAGTGCTTGGCCGTGGCGATGGTGCGCATGTAGCGCGGATCGTCGCCCTGCATCCCGTGGATGAACGCGACGGCCATGCGTCCGGTGAGGTAGGGGTCCTCGCCGTACGTCTCCTGGCCCCGGCCCCAGCGGGGATCGCGGAAGATGTTGATGTTGGGCGAGAAGAAGGTGAGCCCCTCGTAGATGCCGTGGGAGCCGGCGGCGATGGACTCCTCGTACTTGGCCCGCGCCTCCAGGGAGATGGCGTCGGCCACGTGGAGCATGAGGTCCGTGTCCCAGGTGGCGGCCAGGCCGATGGCCTGAGGGAAGACCGTGGCCTGTCCGGCCCGGGCGACACCGTGGAGCCCCTCGCTCCACCAGTTGTACGCCGGGATCCCCAGGCGCGGGATCGCCGGCGCGTCGTACTGCATCTGGGCGGCCTTCTCCTCCAGGGTCATGCGCCCCAGGAGGTCGTGCACGCGGGCTTCCAGGGGAAGCGACGGGTCGAGGTAGGGGAGCGTGTCTGCGCCCGCCCGCACCGAGGTCACGGTCGGGGCCTGGGCGGAGCTCGCCGCCGGCACGAGAACCGCGAGGCAGAGCGCGGCCGCGAGGAGCGAGGAGCCGGCGGCGACGGCCGGGGACCCTCCGTCGACACGGTCGCACCGCTGGAACCCGCGCATGGAACACCTCCCGGGGCCCGTCGCCCCCCTCGCTGTCGTCCGATGCGGAGGGGGGCGGGCGCCACGGCGCCCACCCCCGCCCATTCAGTGCTGGTAGGCGGACTCGATGAACGCGTCCACGTCCTTGTGGAGCTTGTCGTCGGACTTCTGGTTGATGTAGACCATGTGGCCCGACGCGTAGTACGCGAAGCTGACGTTCTTCCGGATGCTGGGCTCGAGCATCATGTGCGACACGGTCTGCTCGATGCCGTTGAACGGCGTAGCGACGTCGTAGTACCCGCACACCACCAGGACCTTGAGGTGCGACTCCTCGGTCATGGCCGAGCGCAGATCCTCGCCGACCCTCTCCAGGGCGGACATGTCCCAGGGGCGGACGTTGCCGCTCACCAGATAGTTCATGTCCGAGTCCCACTTCAGCTCGCGGCGCACGTAGTCCTGGAACGTCGCCGTGAAGGCGCCCTCGTAGGACGCCTCGCTGGGATCGTACTCGTCCCGCTCGCCGGCGGCATCGCGGTCCATCCCCGTGAAGCGCGAGTCCAGACGGCCCACGGTGAGGCGCTTGTCGCGCATGAGCTCCTTGAACCAGCGGAACGAGCCCACCCTCAGGTTGGCCTCCTCGATGTAGGAGGGCTTCAAGCCGGTGAGGCGCGCCATGTCCGCTACCACCTTCTGCTTCTCCGCGGCCGGGATCTCGTCGCCCTTCTCCAGAGCCTGCGCATACTCTCCGTGGGCGAACTCCCGCGCCTTCTGGGCGATCTGGTCGACGGTCAGCGCCTCGAGGTCCGGAGCGAGGAGCTTGTGGTACCACGCCGACGTCACGTAGGTGGGCAGGAAGTAGATGTCGCGGTCGTCGGCGCCCCACCGCGCGAAGGCCATGCTGGAGACCAGAACGATGCCGTTCAGGTACACCTCGTGGCGGTGCTGGAGCACCCTGGCCAGCTCCGCCGAGCGGGTGGTGCCGTAGCTCTCGCCGATGAGGAACTTGGGGGAATCCCAGCGCTCGTTGCGCGTGATGTACTGGTAGATGAAGTCGCTGAACGCGTTCGCGTCCTGGACGACGCCATAGAACTGTGATGGGTTCTGGCCCTGCGCGGGGCGGCTGTATCCGGTGCCGATGGCGTCCACGAAGACCAGATCGGTGGCGTCGAGGAACGAGTCGCGGTTGTCCTCGACCCGGTACGGCGCCGGCATGCCGTGTCCGTCGGAGGTGAGCACCACTCTGCGGGGTCCCATCCCCATGTGCGTGAAGAGGGACGCGGAGCCCGGGCCGCCGTTGTAGACGAAGGCGACGGGCCGGGTCGCCGGGTCGGTGACGCCGTCCTTGGTGTAGGCCACGAAGAAGAACGTCGCCTTCGGCGTGCCGGCGTCGTCCCTGATGACGTAGGTGGCGGCGGTGGCGGTGTAGTTGATGGTCTGGCCACCCACCTGGGCGCTGTGGTGCGTGACCGAGGACTTCTCCACCGGCGGCATCGGCGCGCTGCTCTCCTGCCTGGCCGGTGCCTCGGCCACCTGCCGAGGCGTCTGGCGCGTCCGGGACTGGGCACCCGGGCGCTGGGCGGCGGCGCTTCCGGCGACGAGGGCCAGGGCCACGGCCGCCGTCAACAAGCTGGTCCTTCTCATTGGACGTCTCCCCTTCAGGGACTGCATTCGACCCGCCTCGGGAAAGGGCCGGCGGGACGGCCGCTCCGGCGGGGGGGGTGACGGTAGGTGGGGGGTGCGCGGCGGGCAAGCGGGAGGCGGAGACTTCCAGGGGATGGCACCCGCAACCCTTCCATGCGCCGAGGAGACGCGCCGCGCCGCCGCCTACCCCAGCTGCTCCTCGATGGAGCGTGTCCGCTCCGTGACCACGTCCCCGGTGTGCCTGGTGGCGACGGGCTCCACCAGCGCGAGCCAGCACTCCTCTTCCGCCACGGGGTTGTGGCGCACGCCCGCGGGCACGACGAAGAGCTCCCCCGGCCCCAGCGACACCTCACCGTCCTCGAGCTGGATCCGCAGACGGCCCTTGAGGACCAGGAAGAGCTCGTCCTCGTGCTCGTGCGCGTGCCAGACGAGCTCCCCCTGCACCCTGGCCACCTTCACGTACTGGTCCCCCACGCGGGCCACGACCCTGGGCGACCACAGGTCGGAGAGCGCGGCGCAGGCCGCTTCCAGGTTCACCACGTGCGTTTCCACCAGATCCTCCTCGCGACGTCGGGCCGGCGCGTCGGGGCCGGCCGGCACTTATGGGCTCCCCTCACGCCGCGTCATAGCTCGCGCCCACCCCCCTGATCTCCGCCGAGCATCGCCTCCAGGGTGGCCAGCCGAAGCTGGATGTCCGCCAGGCTCGCCGTCCTCTGACGCAGGAAGACCGCAGCCGTGCTGACGAGTGCGAGCAACAGACTGGTGGTGCCCACCACCACGAGCAACGGCACGAGGCCCTCGAGGACCTGGCCATGCTGCACGATGCCTGCTCTGGCGAGCCTCCAGGTCCTCGCCACGTTCTGGCCGATCACGGCGCCGAAGCCGATGAGCACCAGGAACGTGACCAGCCAAGCGCCCATGCTCACCCGACGCGCCAGACGATCGCGCTTCGTCTCTCCGTCGATGATCGCCTGCAGGGCGTCCTCGTGGGACCTATGCGACTTCGTCATGGAACTCCTCCTTGTCGGCCCCCCTGGGGGCTCGGATTCATCCGAGTGAGGACTTCGCGGACCGCGGCCTTCGCGTGGTACAGACGCGACCGGATGGTGCCGATGGGACATCCCACCACGGCGGCGATCTCGGCGTACTCCAGATCCTGGAAGAACCGCAGCTGAAGGACCTCACGGTGCTCGGGCGACAGATGAGCCATGGCCGTCTCGACTCCCCGATCCGGAAGGTCCCAGAGCGCCGTTTCCACGTCTGGCTTCTCCACTTCACTCGCCTCCCTGGCGGCGGCGTGCCACAGCGCCTGGCGCCTCTTCTCGCGGCGGAGCGCGTCGAAGGCCCTGCTGCGGGCGATGCGGAAGAGCCAGACACGGAATCTCCCGGGGTCCGTGAGCTGGGCGATCCGCCGGTAGACCGTCACCCATACCTCCTGAAGCGCATCCTCCGCCGCATCCGGACCCACGAAACGGGAGAGGTACGCCCTCACCCCACCTCGGTACTTCCGGTACAGCCGAGCGAACGCGTCCGCGTCACCGGCCTGGCACCGAAGCACCGTCAGGTGCTCCAGGAGGCGCTCTCTCGAACCGAGCTCCTTCGCGGTCATCGCACGCCTTGTCGGAGGCTCGTCGTGGTCCGTTGTCCCGAGGACGCTCGGCAGCCGGAAAGAGTTCAGTCGCTTTCGCCGTGACGGGGATCGCCGCTCCCGTCTCGCGACCCCGCCCCCGTCGTTGCCCGATGGATTGCATCGGGTAGTTTTCACTATCCCTCCCGGCGGCGGGCGCCGTCGCGGCGGCCGGCTCCATCGACAGCCTGGAGCCGGCCGGACCCGGACGGCGCCGAGGCACGAACGCCGCCACCAGGAGCGCCGGTTCGACGGCGCCTGAACCAAGAGCAAGAGAGCCGTTCACGTCATGAGCACTCCCGACCGCACCCGCTTCCCCTCCACCCGGATCCCGTATGGGACCTGGGGGAGCAGCTACTTCCCGGCATGGCAGACCTCGGCGCTGGCCGAGGTGAACATCGGCCAGTTCGCCGGCGAGTCCGCCGCCCGCATTCTCGGCCTGCGCGGCGTTCCCGTGAGTGAGCTGGATTACCTCGTCCTGGGCTCCACCATCCCCTGGCACTGGAAGTTCTGGACGGCGCCACTGGTGGCGAGCTGCATGGGGAACCGCATCCCCGGATACCACGTGGAGCAGGCGTGCGCCACGGGGCTCCAGGCGGTGCTGGCCGCCACGGCGGAGGTGGAGTCCGGCGCCAACGACGTGGTGGGGGTGCTCACCTTCGACCGCACCAGCGACTCGCCGGTGGGCGTCTTTCCGGAGCGCCGCGCCCATGAGCGCACCCAGGCCATCGCCGACGTGTGGGACAACTTCGGGTTCGACCCCGCCACCGGGAACGCGATGATCACCGCCGCGGGGATCACGGCCCGCAAGTACAAGACGGACCGCGCGGAGACCGACGACGTCGCGTACCTACGCTACGAGCAGTACTTCCAGGCGAAGGCGTCGGGCTTCCTGGACCGCGTGCTGGTCCCGCTGGACGTCCTGAACGTCGCCGGCAAGCCCCTGGGGCGCATCGACGACGACAAGGGGGTGCGGCAGATCACCCGCGCGGCCCTCGCCGCCCAGCGCGAGCTGGACACGTGCGTCACCAGCGGCACGCAGACCCACGCCTCCGACGGCATGGCGACACTGCTGGTGACCACGGAGGGCAGGGCGAAGGAGCTCAGTCCCCGGCCGGAGATCGACATCCGCATCGTGGGCAAGGCGGAGGTCCGCACGCACCCGAGCCTCATGCCCGAGGCGCCGGCCCTGGCGGTGCAGAAGCTGCTGGACCGGCTGGGCATGAAGATGGACGACGTGGCCGTGGCGAAGAACCACAACCCGTTCGCCGTCAACGACGTGGTCTTCTCGAAGATCATGGGCTACGACTGGAGGAAGATGAACAACACGGGGTGCTCGCTGGTCTGGGGACACCCCCAGGGTCCGACGCTCACCCGGGTGCTCATCGAGGCGCTGGAGGAAGCCGTGGATCTGGGCGGAGGGTACGCGCTCATCTTCGGATGTGCCGCCGGCGACGTCGGCATCGCCGCGTTGTTCAAGGTCTCGTGAGGAGCCGCTGACGATGGTCAAGACGATAGAGAAGCAGAAGAAGGCCGCAGCCGCCGAAGCGAAGGGCGCGGTCAAGGAGATCCACACCCTCAGGCAGCCGACTCTCGAGACCCTGGGCCTCGGCAGCGTCCTGGAGATCTTCCGCCGGGGATCACTTCCGGCCGACCCCGCGGCGCTGGTGGACGAGGTCTTCGGGCCTCCCGGCGAGCGCGGCGCCATGGTCATCTCCGGCGCCAACGGCATCGTGGGCGCGGGCAAGACCATGCAGTTCGCGTCGCGTCTCCAGCCCTACGGGGTGCCCCTGGTGGCGCTGGACTTCCCCGGTGCTCCCGACGGCATCGGCCAGCAGTACGCCGGGCTGGTGAGCGCCTTCGGCAAGGCCGGCGCCGACCGCATCATGGGGAGCGTCGTGCGCCTCACGTACGACGGCAAGTCGTTGCCCTCCGAGCTGAAGGCCATGCGGCCGCGCTTCCTGCTGGAGGCGATCCCCGAGGTCCTGGAGATCAAGCGCGCCCACTACGAGATCTTCCGCGCGGCCTTCCCCGGCATCGAGATCCGCTCGGTGACCTCGGGCTTCCCCGCCTCCGAGCTCGGCGTGGGCGTCGCGCACCCGGCGTTCCCCCACGAGATCAACAAGATCTGGGAGATCGTCGAGGACGAGCCCTCCGCGGTGACGAAGCTGCTGTGGGCTCTGGGGCTCATCCCCCTCCCGGTGGGTGACAACTGGTCGTTCATCCTGGACGTGCTCTTCTGCGGCATCGCGCTGGCGGGCCTCCGCTACCACGACGCCACGAACATGCCCTACTGGAAGGTGGACAAGTTCGTGCGCAAGCTCCTGGGGCCGAACCCCTTCCGCGCCCACGACGCCATCGGCGCGAAAGGCGCGGACTTCCTCACCTGGTCGTGCCTGCACCACCTGGCCGGCACGTACGGCGAGCTGTTCATGCCCACCGCGGATCTGGTGGAGCGCAAGGATACCGGGCAGGAGTGGTATCCCCCCAACCACTTCCGGCCGCTGGTGGACTGGAAGCTCTCCGACGAGGAGCATGCGGCGTTCCGCACCTGGATCCTGGGACCGCTCTTCCAGATGACGAGCCTGATGCTCCACGAGAAGCGCGCGCACCTGGCCCACATGAACGCCATCGGCGAGCTGTGCGCCCAGTTCCGCAAGGGGATCCTGGCGGTGATGCGCGACATGGGGCCCGAAGCCGTCGTCGAGACCGTCGAGGCGTACCATCGCCTGCACCCGGAGGCGAAGTCGAAGGCTTCGTGGTTCCCCGACGCGGTGAAGGACATGGACTCCCCCGAATGGCAGCAGCTCTACGTCAACGCCGAGCACGACGGCACCGTGGGGGTCGTGACGCTGAGCCGGGAGAGCTACGGGTGGGAGGTGGACGCCGAGCTCAACCGTGCCCTGGACTGGCTGCGCGCCGAGGGCATCGACCGCGTCATCGTCACCGGCGACTTCCACATCTCCACGCAGATGGTGGGCGCCGACACCAGCGACTTCTACGCGGCCCTGGAGGACCTCAAGGCCGGCCTCGCCATCACCGACGGCTGGTCGCGCACCGCCCGGCGCCTCAACGACGAGTTCCGCACGTCCGTGGCGATGATCCCCGGCAAGCGCTGCCTGGGGGGCATGCTCGAGCTCATGGTGCACTGCCACCACGTAGTGGCGGTGGAGGACGCGCGCCTGGGATGGCCCGAGGTGGGGCTCCCGGTGGTCCCGGGGATGGAGGGCTGCCACTGGCCTCTCCGCAAGGCGCCGAAGGACTCGTGGCCGCGCGTCCTGGAGATGCTCCTCACGGGCAAGCCGGTGGCCGCAACCGACGCGGTGGGATGGCTGGTGGACTACGCCGGCCCGCTGGAGGACGCCCTGACGAAGGCCTGGAGCCTGGCCCGGGAGGCCGACGGAAGCGCGCGGCCTCTCGTGGAAGGGCCGCTGAAGGGCGCGCCGAAGGAGGTGGCGGGCATTCCCGAGGCCGACAGCCCCGCCGCGGAGGAGGCTCGCAAGGCCATCGTCGCGTGCGTCGGGGAGGCGTGCTCCAAGTCCCTCGGGGATGCGCTGGGCGTCAGCGCCAAGCTGGCCGCCGAGTTCCTGGCGGGTCCGGCGTGCCGGGGCGGGGCCGTGGGGGCCGAGTACGAGAAGACGATGAAGGTGTGAGTCGGAGGGGCGGCACCCGGCGCCGATGACAACGGCTCGCTAGCGCGCCTCGTCGCTCTGGCGGGCCTTCATCGACACCTTGATGTCGATGACCGGGGTGCCGTCCACGGCCTCCAGCGGCTCCACGTGCAGGCGGGTACCATCGACCTCCAGCACCGTGACCGGATGGATCCCGATGGGGTTGGGGCGTACCGGGGAGCGTGTGATGAACACGCCCTTGAGGCGCCGCTCGGGATCGTGGGACGGGCGGACCTGGAGCATGGTGCGGTCGGAGAGGTGGAGCCAGGTGAGGACGACGAGCTCGCTGCCGGGCTCCACGCCCAGAAGCCCGTCACGGAACTCGTCCGCGAGCTCGAGCCAGGCGTCGGGGGCGCCGGCGAAGCCCTGGCGCGGCGCATCCTCGCGCTGCTTCAGGCCGGATCGCACGGTTCCGATGGGACGGAGCTCGTAGGTGGTGGGGTCGGTCATGCGTGAGTCCTCCACGCCGGGGGTCCGCTAAGTGTCGCACCATCGCGTGCGAAGGTGCACTGTCGAGATGTGCGCTCCGGGGCTACCCTTGCGCCGACAGTATCCTCGAGGACTTCGATGCGGATGCCAGGGAGATCGTTCGTCGGGCCATGGCGCTGCGGGTTTCCGCTGGCGACGGTGGTCGTGCTGGCCTCCGCCTGTGCCGGGCGCACTTCGAACACCGCGTCGGTGCGGGACAGTGCCGGGATCACCGTGGTGGACAACGCGGCCCCGGCGGCGCACCGCTTCCGACAGGTGGGTACCGAGACGACGCTGGACATCGGCGGCGCCGACGGGATCGCCTTCGACCGCGTGTCCGCCGTCGTTCGCTTCCCCGACGGGCGCATCGCGGTGGCGGACCAGACGCCGCGCATCCTGATCTTCGACGCCGGGGGGCATCCCCTCCTCACGCTGGGGCGGTCGGGCGAGGGTCCGGGGGAGTTCCGGATGCTCGGGTGGCTCCGGCTCCTCGGCCCCGACTCGCTGGCGGCGTTCGACCCCTTCCGCGACCGCGTCTCCATCTTCGCCGACGACGGGCACTTCGCGCGCACCCTCGCCCCTACATCACCCGCCCACGGGAGGATTCACAGTCAGCTCCTGGGTGCCTTCGGGGACGGCACCTTCCTGGGCCGCGTGACCGTGCCCACGGCGTCCTCCGGAGGGGGCGTCGGCCTGGTGCGGCCGTCGTACCGGCTGGAGCGCTTCGGGCCGGACGGGACGCTCCTGGATTCGCTCACCACCGTGCCCGGGGACGAGCTCGCCGTCGTACAGGGCGTCCTGGTCCACGCGAGGTTCGCCCGTCACACGTGGTTCGCGGTGGACTCCGCGGATGTCGACGTGGCCACGTCCGAGACCTTCGAGATCCGGACGTACGATTCCCGCGGCACGCTCCGCCGGATCGTGCGCATGCCCTGGACGGCGCGTCCGGTGACGGCAGCCGATGTGGGCCCGCAGGTCGCGGGACGGCCGCAGATTCCGGAGCCGCCCACCTTCCCGGCCATCTCGGGCCTGCTCCTGGACGCGGCGGGCAACGTCTGGGCGAAGGCGTTCGACGAGGATCCCCAGGCGCCCGGCGACTGGTTCGTCTTCGACGCGACCGGGCGCCTGCTGGGCGACGTCGTCATGCCGCCACGCTTCCAGCCCATGGACATCGGTGGGAAGGACGTCCTGGGTGTCTGGCGTGACTCCCTGGACGTGGAGCACGTCCAGCGTCACCCGCTCCTGGCGGGGTCGGGAGCCGGCGGGGGCTCCGGCCGCTCTCCGCGGTAGAGGAACGCCATCAGGATCGCCCCCGCCACGATCATGCCCGCGCACAGCACCTGACCCATGTCGAACGGCCCCAGCACCAGGCCGAGCTGCGGGTCGGGCTGCCGCGTGAACTCCAGAAGGAAGCGCACCGTGCCGTAGAGCATGAGGAACGCCGCGGCGAGAAGTCCGGGACGGTACCAGTTCCTCTTCAGCGACCGGCGCTGCAGGACCACCAGGAGGAGAAAGACGAGAACACCCTCGCCCAGGGCCTCGTAGAGCTCCGACGGATGCCTCGGGATGTGCAGCGGGTCGGAGGGGAAGATCATCGCCCACGGAAGATGGCTGGGACGGCCGTAGAGCTCCCCGTTGATGAAGTTGCCGAGTCGCCCGAAGAAGAGCCCGGGTGCCCCGCAGTAGGCCAGGGCGTCCGCGAGCTGCCAGAAGGGGATACGGCGCCGGTGGGCGAAGACGAGACACGCGGCCGTCATCCCCAGCATGGCTCCGTGGAAGGACAGTCCGCCGTGCCAAAGGCGGAAGAACTCGAGAGGTTCGTTCAGATAGTGGCCGGGCTGGTAGACGATGGCATACACGAGGCGCGCGCCCACCAGCATGCCGACGACGAAGTAGCCGATGAGCGCGTCGAGATCCGGTTCGCTCATGGCCAGGAGCCCACGCTTGATGCGCTGGCGCAGGAGGCGGTAGCCCACGATGTACCCCACCAGGTACATGATGCCGTACCAGCGGATCTGGATCGGCCCGATGTGCAGAGCGATGGGGGAGATGCGGGGATAGGGAATGGTCATGGAAACGAACAAACCTCCTGAGCTGGGCACCAGCAAGAGGTAACACCCGGAAGACGGGGAAGTGCTCCGCACCGCGCGCTCGTCGATCTCCTTGCGTCGGCCTCGTCGCGATCCGTAGTCTGGAAGACCTCTTTAAGGCTCAAGCCGTGACCATGTTCAGCTTCCACGTCGATCACGTCCAGACCCACATCGAGCGGGCGCGCCACGGACTTCTGGTGGATCCGTCGCCGGAGAGCGTGTATCTGGGAGCCGAAGACGACGGGTACTTCTGGGAGCTCGTGGGCCTTCGCCTGGCGGGATGTCCCGTGGTGGTGCTGGCCCTCCTCCGCTTCCAGCGGCGGGAGCTCCCGGGAATCGCGTACGCTCGCGAGTCCCTCTCCACCTACCTGTCCGCGTTGCCGCTCCCCGGCTTCGAGGACGAGGCGGACGCTCTCACCGCCATCCTGCCGCCGCACGACCAGAGGATCCCGTTCTTCCTGAAGCGGCTCCGCGCGGGATTCCGTCCCAGCCCCGTGAACATCGACCCGGCACGCATCCAGGTCGCCTTCGACTTCCGGCTGCACAACCCCACCCTCGTCACGGACTTCCGGGACAAGGCCGAGCCCCTTCGAGACCATTACTACCGGACGGTGGACGGCCACCTCCTTCGCGGAAGGTCTCACGACGTGCCCGCCGCCGCGCCCCAGGAGAGCCACCGCTTCGTGGCGATCTCGTCACCGGAGCAGATCATGCCGTCGGGCGTCCACCCGCTTCCGACCCTCTTCGTGAACCGCAGGTACCTCGCCGTCCGGATCCAGGCGCGCACCCGTGAGGAGATGGCAGCCGTCTTGAAGTGGGTCCCCTTCGTGCCGGAGTCGGCGACGGTGGAGAGCATCCTGCCGCTGGGCATCGGTCAACCCCGTGGCGGCGCGACGGTGGGGTCGGAGGAAGGCTCCGCCGGCTAGCGTGGTGTCCCGTCGAGCGGCGAGGGTGCCGAAGCGCCGCCCCTCGTGGGAGCGTATAAACCGCTCGCCGTGGGCTAGGGGGCCGTGCACGCCACCTGGAAGGACACCGTCGCCACCGAGTCCTGGACCAGATCCAGCGAGACCGGGTTGGTTCCCTGCACGGTACAGTTCGCCGCCACGTCCGTCAGCGCCAGGCTGTACGTGCCCACCGGAAGGGATATCGTGAGCGTCTGCTGCGGCCCCACGGGGACGGTGTAGTAGTCGGTGTTGAACGCGAGGGTGTACTGGTCATCCTGGTTCTGGCCCGTGGTGGACGTGGTGACCACCACCGCCCCGTTCGTGGTGCACGCCACGTCGAAGGAGAGCGTAGCCGTGCCGCCGAGGGCGATCTGTATCGACTGGGGGTTGGCACTCTGGATCGTGCAGTTGTCCGCCACGCCTCCGAGGGTGACGGTGTGCGTCGTTTCGCTCACCTGGAAGCTGGCGTCCTGACCGGTGGTCACGGCGTACGTGTGGCTTCCGTCCACGGTGATGGTGAACGTGGTGTCCATGGAAGTGCCGGTCACGTTCACGTGCACGTCCAGCGTGGCCGTCTGTACCGTCGCGGTGCTCTGCGCCGAGCACGCCGCCACGAAGAGCCCAGCTGCCAGAACCGGCAACAGACGCAGACGACGCATACTGCACCCTCCCGATGGTTCCCTTCGTGGACATCCCCGGGCCGCCACCGGGCCGGCGCATCCAGCGAGATGCAGCCTGGTGGCCCACTGTTGAGGGCCGGTCCGTGGCGACGCGCTACACCTTCGCTACACCACTGCCAGCCTTCTGGCCCCCACCGGCTCGACCCGCTGCCCCGGCACCCACCGGGTGACGTAGCCGGCGACGGCGGAGGCGGCCACTGAGTACGGCGAGGCAAGATAGAGGTTCCCGGGTCCCGAGCGGCCGGGGAAGTTGCGGTTCTGGCTCGAGATGGACACCTCGTCGGGTGATGCCGTCACCCCGGGTCCCGCGTTGATGCACGCGCCGCATCCGGGCTCGATGAACTCCGCGCCCATGCGCTCGAACAGGTCGAGGTACCCCTTCTCCCGGCAGTACTCGCGCACCTCGACGGAGCCGCACTGGATGTAGCAGCGCACGTCGGAGTGCACCTTGAGGCCCTGGCCCTCCAGCTCGGCGAAGACACGGGCGTACATGTCCATGTCCTCCTTCTTCCCGGCGGTGCACGATCCGGCGTACGCGATGTCGATGCGCACCCGCTCGCTCTCGAGCTCGTCGATGAACACGCCGTTCCCCGGATCGTTGGGGAGCGCCGCCATGGGCCTGATCGTCGACGCGTCGATCTCGATGACCTTCACGTACTCGGCGTCGGGGTCGGACTGCATCCCCGCCACCAGGGCCTCGGCCTGCGCGCGGTCCATGCCCCGCTCGTTCACGAGGAACTCCACCGACTTGGCGTCTGCGGCGATGATGCCGGTGAAGGCTCCCACCTCGGCGGCCATGTTCGTCATGGTGGCGCGCTCGTCCACGCTGAGCGCCTCCACCGCCGGCCCGGCGTACTCGATGATCTGGCCGATGGCGTGCCCGTCCCTGATGTACGGGTGCCGGAGTATCTCCAGCATGTAATCCTTGGCCGTGACGTTGGGCGCCGGTGTCCCGCTCACCACCACCTTGAAGGACTTCGGCACCCGGACGCGCACGTCCCTGGTGATCCACGAGTTGAAGATGGCCGTGGTGCCCACGCCGAACGCCACCGCACCGATGGCGCCGGCGTGGGGCGTGTGCGAGTCGGAGCCGATGATGAGCATGCCGGGCTCGGCATACTCCTCCAGAATCTTCGAGTGGCAGATGGCCTCGGAGCCCTGGCGATGCCCCATCTGCTCGCCGTAGAGGCGGATGCCCTGCTTCTCCGCGAAGGCGCGCTGCTTGACCTCGAGCTGGTTCGCCACGTCCAGAAGCCCCTCCTCGATGCGCTCCTGCGTCATGGCCTTGGCCAGGAAGGTGAGGTGGTCCCGGAAGAACAGGATCGACTCGGGGCCCACCACCTTGGCGTCGGCCCCCACCTTGTCCTCGAAGAAGATGGCGGACATGGGGGTGACGTACTCGTGGCTGAAGCGGATGTCCGTGCGGAAGAAGCCCGCTTCACCGGCCTCCACCCAAGGCACCCCGACCTCGTCCGCCGCCGCGTCCACCACCAGATGGCGGGCGAAGATCTTCTCGGCGACGGTCATGGGCCGGCCCGCCGGCGCGCCCCGGGCCAGGCTCAACGGCACCGGCAGCGTCACCTTGCCCTGGAGGCGCGCCACGTTGAACTCGAAGAGCCCGCCGTGCTCGATGATCTGGCGGGTGATCTCGTCCTTCCCCTCGGTGAATACCGAGAGGGGGATCTCCTCACCGGCGCGGATGCGGTCCAGCACGGAGAAGTCCGTGGTGGTGAGCATCCCCAGGTTCTGGCAGTTCTCGTTGTAGATGCGCTCGATGCTCTCGGCGACGACCACTTGCACACCGGCCATGAGCTCCGCGTACGGGCTCTGTTCCCGGCTGCTCCCCTTGCCCCGGCGCTTCCCGGCCACCGAGCACACGAAGCCGCCGTCCTTCACCGAGGAGCGCGTCACCGGATACTCCGTCTCTCCGGTGGTGCGGTCGGTGGTACGCAGCCCCAGGTAGGGGAAGTCGCCCAGCGTCTCGTCGAAGAAGTAGCAGATGTAGGCCGGGGTGATCTCGTCGGTGGAGATCTGGTCCCGGAGGCGGCCCTTCAGCTCCTCGGTGAGCTCGACGTCGCGGCCCTCGAAGAGCTGTGCGCGGACGAGCTCGGCGTCGTCCAGGAGAAGCAGGATGCGGCCGTCGAAGCGCAGGGTGGCGGGCCGCTTCTCGATGGAGCGGCCCAGGAGATCCTTGATCATGCGTAGCTCTTCGGTGAGGGATTCGTGCGGACGCCGGTGGTCCAGCCTCACCGCCGCCCCGGAGCGCCCGGCAGCGCCGATTTCGGCCCCACGACGCTCCTTGCAGCGGACCGCCCGGGTCGGGCGGCCAACCCTCAAAGCTGGCAGTCGAGCAGGGTCAGGCAAGGGTTGGGGATACGCAACCTGCCGCTGGCAGTGACCGGGCTCGAACGCCATTCCGCGACCGCCGCGCCGGCCGTCAACCTGCTAAGGCAGCTGCACCTTCACGGTGCCTGCGGAGCACGCGGCGCCGCACAGCACCCCGTTGGGGTAGACCGGCTTGTATTGGGGGTGGACCTCCTGGGTCGTCTGCCCCCGCTTCGACGTGATGATGATCTCCGCCGAGTCGGGCTCGAAGTCCTCGAAGAAGACGACCCCGTTGCACCTGTAGTCGACGCCGCACAGCTTCGTCCGGACGTCCCCGCCGGCGGTCCTCGCCGTGATGGTCGTGCTGTCCGGCGCCACCCCGTCGAAGGTCACCGCGAGGCCGGACGCACAGCCCTTCCTCGTGCACCCATACGCGACGGTGGGCCCTTGTGAGCACGCCGAGAGGGCCAGCGCCAGGAAGCAAGCGACCCACATCCTTCCGCGCATCTCGCATTCCTCCTGCAACGGCTCCCCCAACCGATACGCCGCCCGGATCCCCTGCCCAGAGACGTACGTTCACCTGGAGGGAACGACCTCGTGGCTCAGGTCGTGACGGTTCCGGCACGCCGCGCGCGTGGCTGCGGCCGTGGGGGGCTGGAGTCGGCGCGAGACGGCTGCCTCCGGGAGGGGCCCCGGGCGGGTGCGCCCAGGGCCCGGTGCCCCCATCCGCCGCCGGATCCTTTGTATCTTTCGTGACCCCCCGCCCACCGAGCACAGCCGTTCCACCCGTCGCCCCTCCCCGGCGCCCCCCACGGAGCACCCATGAAGTCGGCAACACTGGGCATGAACAGCAAGCTGGTTCACGGCGGCCACCATCCGGACGGCAGCGGCGCGGTGAACGTCCCCATCTACCAGACCTCCACCTTCGCCTTCGAGAGCGCGGCCCACGGAGCCGCCCTCTTCGCCGGAGAGGAGAAGGGCTACATCTACACGCGGATGGGGAACCCCACCATCCACGCGCTGGAGGAGAGCGTCGCGGATCTGGAGGGAGGCGTCGGCGCCATCGCCACGGCTTCGGGCATGGGTGCCGTGAGCACCGTATACATGGCGCTCCTCGACCAGGGCGCGCACATGGTGGGCACCGCCTCGGTGTACGGGCCGAGCCGGGGCTTCGTGGAGAAGCATCTGTCGCGGTTCGGGGTGGAGTCGACGTTCGTGGACACGACGTGCCTGGACAACATCCGCGAGGCCGTGCGGCCGAACACGAAGCTCATCTACGTCGAGAGCCCGTCGAACCCGGCCATGCAGGTCACCGATATCGCCGGCGCGGCCCAGATCGCCCACGAGAACGGGTGCATGCTGGCGGTGGACAACACCTTCGCCAGCCCCTACCTGCAGCGACCCCTGGCGCTGGGCGCCGACATCGTTCTCCACTCGGTCACCAAGTTCATCAACGGCCACGCCGACGTGGTGGGCGGGATCGTCGTGGTGAAGGACGAAGAGGTGCTCGCCCGCCTCCACAACGTGATGATCCACCTGGGCGGCAACATGGACCCGCACCAGGCCTTCCTCGTGATCCGGGGCCTGAAGACGCTGGGCGTTCGTGTGGAGCGCGCGCAGGAAGGCGCGGGGAAGATCGCGCGCTGGCTGGAGGCGCATCCCAAGGTGGAGAGCGTCCGCTACATCGGTCTCCCGTCCCACCCGCAGCACGAGCTGGCCAAGCGCCAGATGTCGGGCTTCGGCGCCATGATCGCCTTCGAGCTGAAGGGTGGACTCGACGCCGGCCGCACCCTCATGGACAACGTGCGCCTGGCGACGCTGGCGGTGTCGCTGGGGGGCGTGGAGACCCTCATCGAGCACCCAGCGTCCATGACGCATGCGTCCATGTCCCGGGAGGCTCGGGAAGCGGCGGGATTCAGTGACGGCCTGGTGCGCTACTCGGTGGGCATCGAGGACGCCGCCGACCTCATCGCGGACCTGGAGCAGGCGCTGGCCAAGGTGTAGAGGCCGGTGGCGCAACGGGTCCGCCCGGTCCCACCCCCACCTCCCGTCTGGACGGCCGCCACAGGCGTCGGGTAACTTCACCCCCCGTTTCGGGTATGTGCTGGCCCGTCCCCGTCGGGGACGAGGTGGCTACGCGTGGAGGCAGCGATGGCGGGAGCTGGTCTTGCGCGCCGCTCGGCGCGCGCGTGTGTCGGCGTCGGGTCGGTAGTTCTTCTTCTCCTCTTCCACCCTGTACCCGCAACGGCGCAGGCGCCCCTGGTGGAGGAGGAGGGTGGCACCGTGGCCACCGGACTCCTGCTCCGGCAGATGAACGGCGTGAAGCGGGTGCTCATGATCGCCGCCCATCCCGACGACGAGGACAGCGGCCTCATCGCCGCCTTGGCCCGGGGCCAGGGTGTGCAGGTGGCGTACATGTCGCTCACCCGGGGCGAGGGAGGGCAGAATCTCATCGGCCCTGAGCTCTGGGACGGCCTGGGCATAATCCGCACCGGTGAGCTGGAAGCGGCGCGCAGGCTCGACGGGGGCACTCAGTTCTTCGGCCGCGAGTACGACTTCGGCTTCTCGAAGACCGCCAAGGAGACCCTCACCTTCTGGCCTCCCGACCAGGTCCTGCAGGACGTCGTCTGGATCATCCGGAAGTTCCGCCCCCAGGTGGTGGTGACGGTGTTCACCGGCACCCCCAGGGACGGTCACGGCAACCACCAGGCCGCGGGGATCATGGCCCGGCGGGCCTTCGTCGCGGCGGGCGATCCGGCGCGCTTTCCGGAGCAGCTGAAGGAGGGCGTCGAGGCCTGGAAGCCCGACAAGCTCTACCAGCTCGAGCGCCGACGCCCGTCGGAGTCCACCATCGTCATCCACACGGGGAAGTTCGACCCGCTCCTGGGCCGCTCCTACTTCCAACTCTCCATGGAGGCCCGGAGCCAGCACCGGACGCAGGGCATGGGGCAGCTCCAGCGGCCGGGCCCGCACACCACCGGCGTGGCGCTCCTCAAGAGCAACGTTCCCGAAGGGGCCGACAAGGGCATCTTCACCGGGATCGACACCGCGATGGTGGGCGTGACGAAGAGCCTTCCCGCCGATGTGGCGGCCCAGGCCCGACCGCACCTGGAGTCGTACGAGAAGCTCGTCACGCACGTGGAGACGACCTTCGGCGCCCTGGATCCGTCGGCGTCCGCGCCCGCGTTGGCCCAGGCCCTCGACGAGCTCTACATGGCCGACGACGCCCTGGGGGGGGTCAAGGACGCGGACGTCCATCGGGACATCGCGGAAAAGATCGGCGTCGCCAGCCGGGCCTTCCTGGCGGCGGCGCAGATCGTCGTGGACGCGCGCACCGACGACGACGTGGTCGTCCCGGGCCAGACCGTGCATCTCACGGTGCAGGCATGGAACGGCGGCCCCATGGTGCTGCGGGGCGCCGCGGCATCGCTGGAGCTTCCGGGCCGCGGCTGGACCAGCAAGCTGGAGCGGACCACCGACGTCGCGCCGGACGGCTCGGTGGCGCCGGGGACCATGGCCACCTGGACGTACGCCATCACCGTGCCCGACACCGCCCGCTCGACGCGGATGTACTACCTGCGTCAGCCCCGGGACGGCTACATGTATCGGTGGCCGGAGAACCGTCCGGACCTGTGGGGCCTCCCCCGCGCTCCGGCCCCGGTGTTCGGCTCGGTGGCCTTCACCGTGGAGGCGGGCGGCGAGGACGTGCAGCTTCACCACGCGGTACCGTGGAGCTACGTGGGCGTGGACCGCTCGACGGGGCAGTATCGGGACCCGGTCCTCGTGGTGCCGGCCATCTCCGCCGCGGTGACCCCGACGAGCCTCGTCTGGCCCCAGCACCGGACGGAGTCGCACACGCTGACGGTGTCGGTGCGCACCGAGGCCAAGGGCGGAAGCAAAGGGCACCTGAAGTTGGAGGCGCCATCCGGATGGACGGTGCGGCCCGGGGGTTACGACATCGCGCTGGCCGACGAGGGCTCGGACGGCTCGTTCACGTTCCACGTGAGCCCCAAGGGCACCGTGGCCGCCGGAGCTTACACGTTCCAGGCGGTGGTGAAGACCGACGACGGCAAGGAGTACCGCCGGGGATACCACATCATCGACTAT
The DNA here is from genome assembly GCA_022340865.1 of Gemmatimonadota bacterium. Taxonomy (GTDB): domain Bacteria; phylum Gemmatimonadota; class Gemmatimonadetes; order Longimicrobiales; family Gaopeijiaceae; genus SZUA-318. Next base: position 35,052 of record JAJDNC010000052.1, on the reverse strand, counting down.
CCCCACATCCAGCGTACCCCCCTGTTCTCGCCGGCCACGGGGAAGATCACCGTGGTGCCCGTACGCATCGCCCCGGCGCTCACGGTAGGCTACATCATGGGACCCGGGGACGACGGTCCGGAGGCCATCCGGCAGCTCGGCGCGAAGGTGGATCTCCTCACGCCCGCCCAGGTGCGGGACGGGGACTTCTCCCCCTACGACGTGATCGTGCTGGGCATACGCGCCTATCAGACGCGTCCGGACCTGGTGGCCGCCAACCAGCAGCTCCTGAACTACGTGCGGGCCGGGGGCACGGTGATATCGCAGTACAACCAGTACGAGTACCCGCGCTTCGCACCGTACCCCGTGTCCATGAGCCGTCCCGCCGACCGCATCACCGACGAGACGGCGAAGGTGACCGTACTGCAGCCGGACGCGCCGATCTTCACCACGCCCAACAAGATCGGGCCCGACGACTTCAAGGGATGGGTGCAGGAGCGCAGCCTGTACTGCGTGGGCAAGTGGGACCCGCACTACACGCCGCTCGTCCAGATGCACGACCCCGACGAGAAGCCCATCCAGGGGTGTCTGTTGGCGGCCCCTCTGGGCAAGGGCGTGTACGTGTACGCGGCGATGTCGTTCTTCAGGCAGTTTCCTGCTGCCGTGCCCGGTGCCTACCGCCTCTTCGCCAACCTCATCTCGCTGAAGGCTGCGGACTGGCGGAAGTTCGAGGCGGCAGAAGGCTCAACGCCATCCCCACGCCTACCACCACCAGGGCGCCGATGACGTTGTACCAGAGGAAGGTCACCTCGGGCTCGAAATAGGCCACCCCCGCTACCGCGGCCATCCCCGCGATGAGGCCGAAGAACGCGCCCACGGGCCGGGCGCGCTTGATCATCGCCAGCAGGAAGACGCCCAGAATCGATCCGTAGAAGAAGGACCCGAAGAGGTTCACCACCTCGATGAGCGAGCCCAGCCGGGCGGCGTACGTGGCCACGAAGCAGGCCAGGAGCCCCCAGAACGCCGTGGCGATCTTCCCTACGGTGAGGAAGTGCTTGTCGCTGGCCTCGGGGCGGATCCAGCGTCGGTAGAGGTCGATGACCGAGGTTGTGGAGAGTGAGTTCAGCTCCGCGGCGATGCTGGACATGGCCGCCGCCATCACGGCGGCGATAAAGATGCCGGAAAGCCCCACCGGGAGCTGGTCGATGACGAAGCGTGGCATGATGTAGTTCACGTCCTTCGACGCATCTCCGGTGACCTGCGTCACCATGGCCAGGGCGTCGGAGCGGATGGTGTCCACATCGGCCTCACGATCCCGGAACACCGCCTTCGCTTCCGACTTCGCCCGGGGGCCCTCGGCGTCGGCCAGGGTGCGGGCGGCGGCCTCCCTGGCGGCGAAGGCCTGGGCGTAGCGCTGCTGAAGCGCGTGGTACTGCGGGCCCCGGGCGGCTTCCACCTGCGCTTCCTGGGCCGGGTTGTACAACAGCGGAGGTGCCTTGAACTGGTAGAACACGAAGACAAGCACCCCCACCAGGAGGACCAGCGCCTGCAGGGGGATCTTCCAGTACGCGCTCATGAGGAGCGAGCTCCTGGCCTCGTCCACCGAGCGGGCGGTGAGGTAGCGCTGCACCTGGCTCTGGTCGGTGCCGAAGTAGGAGAGCATCAGGAACGTGCCTCCGATGATGCCGGACCAGAACGTGTAGTCCTCCTTCAGCGTGAAGTGGAAGTCGAAGGCCTTGAGACGTCCCGTGGCGCCAGCGATGTGCAGCGCCGCGCCGGGGTGCACCGGCATCTTCACGAAGAGCACGACGACCACCGCCACGAGGGCGCCCACGATGATGACCATCTGCTTCACGTCGGCCCAGGTCACGGCCTGCACTCCGCCGATCATCGTGTAGATCACCGTGGGAATGCCGATGATGGCCACGGAGACCGGCAGGCTCCAGTGGAAGATCGCGCTGAACACCACCGCCGGTGCGGCGATGATGGTCCCGCACGACAGCGACCGGAGGATGAGGAAGAGGAACGCCGTGAGGGACCGCGTCTTGGCGTCGAAGCGGCGTTCCAGGTACTCGTACGCCGTGAAGACCTTCGCGCCGTGCAGGAAGGGCACCAGCGTGACCCCGAGGATCACCATGGCGATGGGAAGCCCGAAGTAGAACTGCACGAAGCGGATGCCGTCGGTGGCGCCCTGGCCGGTGGTGCCGATCATGGTCACGGCGGACAGCTGAGTGGCCATCACCGAGAGGCCGACGGCCCACCACGGCAGGCTCCGATTGGCGAGGAAGTACCCCTCGATCTCCTTCGTGCCCTTGGCCCGGCGCACGCCGTCCACGACGACGTACGTCAGGTACCCGAGGACGATGATCCAGTTGAGGGTACCCATGGGCCGCTACCCGCCGAACCGGGCCTGGAGGAGCCAGAGCAGGGCCAGGGCCACCACCTGCACGATCATCACGCGCAGAAGGGTGCGGCGGAAGGTGCGGCGTCCGTCGGGCGCGGGGTCTTCGCTGGGATCCATCGCAGGTTCGGGATGTGGACAGGTCCCGCGACACGCCGGCGGGAGGTTCGGCGGGGCTAGTGTCGACCAATCGGCGATCGGGCGCAAGCGGCGTCGGGAAGGGACCCGGGAAGCTCCGGCGCGCGCTCACGCAAGCGCGTGGTCGCGTCGGCCCGACGCCGCAGGTCCGGTGCCGCGACTGCGGCGCCGTCGTGACGAGACTCGCCCCCCCGGTACGGAAGTCGTAACCTCGATGGAAAAGACGTCGTCCCGGAAACAGTCCCGACGAGGAAGTCCGTCTTCCCTCGTGGGGCCGGGAGCCCCGGGCCCGAAGACCGCCCGGGACCACAGCACAGACAGACCTGACCATGGGCTCCATTCTTCGACGTTCCAAGACGTTTCGCGCCGGTCTGGCCCCCCGTCTCGCCCTCCGCGGCCTGCGGCGCAGTCCGGGGATGTCCGTCGTGGCCCTCGCCGTCCTGACGCTGGGTTTGGCCGCTCCCACGGTCTTCTTCAGCATCCTGGTGGGTGCCACCCGTCCGCTGCCCGTGCCTCACGGGGATCGCATCGTCCGCGCCGACGTGGCGCAGCCGAGGGAGGGCGGACGGTTGGTACCGGTACATCTGTCCGACCTGCGGCGGCTCCAGGGCTCGGAGAGCCTCCAGGCCCTGGGCGGCTTCACGACCTTCGAGGCCACCGTGGTGGACCCGGGCCACGCGGCGGTACGCGTCCAGGCGGCGGGCCTGACCCCCGAGGTCCTTCCGCTGCTCCGGGTGAGACCCGTCCTCGGAAGGCTCCCCGGCGCCGCCGACGCCGGCGACGCCCTGGTCATCGGCTACGACGTGTGGCAGCAGGCCTACGACGGAGACCCGGGCGTACTGGGGCGCACCGTCCTGATGAATGGGACGCCCCGCACGGTCGTGGGCGTCATGCCGCGGGGCTTCGGCTTCCCCATCAAGGAGGACGCCTGGACGATCCTGGACGAGGCCGGCGCCACCGACGGCACCGTAGAGCTGGTGGGACGACTGGTGGACGGGGCGACGGCGGCGTCGGCGACGGCGGAGCTCGGCGCACGTTGGCGCGCCGGAGAGATCGACCGGAGCGCCACCGACCGGGGCGGTGTGATGCGCGTGCAGAGCTACACCGGAGGTCGGGGTGGGCACGGAGAGAAGGTGATCTTCGTCGGCCTTGTGCTGGTAGCCCTCTGCCTCCTCGTCATCTCGTGCGCGAACGTCGCGAACCTCCTGCTGGTCCGCGCCACCGAACGGGTACGCTCTCTGGGCATCCAGGCGGCGCTCGGGGCGGGGAGGCGCCAGCTGGGCGCGCAGCTCTTCCTGGAGGCCCTCCTGGTGGCGTTGGGCGGCGGAGTTCTGGGGTTGTCGTTGGCGTGGTGGCTCGTGGGGATGATCCAGCGCACGCTGGGCCCGGAGAACTTCGGCTACTTCTGGATGCACCTGACCGTGGACGGGCGGGTCGTGACGTTCACTTCCATGTTGGTGCTGGGAACCGCGGTCCTGGCGGGCATCCTCCCGGTGGTGCGGGTCCTGCGGGTGGACGTCCTGCAGGTCCTGAAGGAGGAGAGCGCAGCGGCGGTGGGAGGCGGCGGAGCGTGGAGCCGGGCGTTCGTCACGGGCCAGCTGTCCCTGTCGTGTGCCGCGCTGGTGGCGGCGGGATTCGCCGCGCGACCACTCCTCGCCACCCGCGACTTCGGTCACGGGGTGCCGGCGAAGCATGTCCTGGTGGCGTCCGTGGACACCCGGAAACCGGACGGAGCCTCGATGCCGGCACTGACGTCACGCCTGGAGCACGCCGTCCAGGGGCTTCCCGGCGACAGTTCCTCCGCCCTCGCCCTGGGTGCGCCGGGGTACCACGAGGGGCACTCGGCCATGGAGCTGCAGGGGACCGTCTACCCGCGCCCCCAGGACCGTCCGGGAACCTCCTGGGACGCAGTGAGCCCCGGGTTCTTCCGGGTCCTGGGACTGCACCTCCTCTCCGGCCGGGGCCTCGAGGCGTCGGATCTCCCGACGTCACCGCGCGTGGTGGTGGTGAGCGAGAGCTGGGTGCACAGGTATTCGGCCAACACACCGCCGCTGGGCCGGAGGCTCCGCCTGATCGAGGCGGACTCCACCGCCTGGGCCACGGTGGTGGGCGTGGTGACCGACGCCAACCTCGGCGGCGGCGCCCGCGCCCGGGAGGACAGGGTCTACGTGCCTCTGGCTCAGGTGCACGCTTCCGCCGTCATGCTCCTGGTTCGCTCGGAGGGGGAGCCCACCGTCCTGGCGGGGACCCTCCGCAGCGCCGTCGCCCGGGTGGACCCGGCGCTGGCCCTCTGGGACGTCCGCTCGCTGGCCGACGCCTACGCCTACATGATCCGCGTTCCCAGGGCGCTGGGCACCATGGCCCTGGCCGGCGGGCTGGCTGGCCTACTGGTGGCCGGGGTCGGACTCTACGGCCTGCTGGCGTTCGGGGTGCGCCGGCGCCGGCGTGAGCTGGGTGTGCGCATGGCGCTGGGTGCCGACGGCCGCCGCGTGATGAGGTCGGTGCTGGGCGTCGCGCTCCGCCAGCTCCTGCCCGCCGTCGCGGTGGGCCTCGCCCTGGCGTGGGTCGCGGCTTCGTTCCTCCAGGCGATGCTCCCCGGCGACCTGCGCTCCCCCTCCACCTATGCAGCGGTGGCCCTGATCTTCCTGACCGTGGGCCTGCTGGCCGCCGCGGTCCCGGCGGTCCGGGCGGCCCGGGTGGATCCAGCGCGTACGTTGCGCGGCGAGTGAGGTAGATCGGGAGAAGGGGGCGCCGGGCTTCGTCTGCAGCGAGGCTCTGCGCAGGGCCCTTGCGGGCCCGTCGCGCAGGAGCGGAGCAACAGAGACGGTCGAGTAGCTGGCCGGTAGTAGCGGAGCGCCCGGGCCGCAGGCGAAGCCCGGCGCCCCGCTACCGACTCACACCCCCGCGCCCCGTCAGTGGGTGCCTCCCCGCTTCACTGCGCACAGGCCGCCGTTGTCCGTGCACCCGGGCTTGCTGATGGTGCGCTCGAAGAGCTCGAAGATCCGCGTGTACTCGTCGGTCCACGAGGCGGGCTCCACGAATCCGTGGTTCTCCACCGGGTACGGCTGAAACGACCAGTTCTCCTTGCCCAGCTCGATGAGACGCTGCACCAGGCGCACGTCGTCGGAGAAGTGGACGTTGGTGTCGACCATGCCGTGCAGGATGAGCAGGTACTGGTCCGGACGCAGATCCTGGGCGAAGTAGATGGGTGACGACCTCTTGTACGCCTCGGGGTCGTTCTGGGGGAGGTTCAGGATCTCGCTGGTGTAGCCGTCGTTGTAGGCGGCCCAGTCGCTCACGGAGCGGAGCGCCGCCCCCGCCCGGAATGTCTCGCCGGCGGTGAACATCGACATCTCGGTCATGAAGCCGCCGTAGGAGCCGCCGTACATGCCGATGCGGCGCGGATCGATGCCCTCGTGCTGCACCAGCCAGTGGGCCCCGTCCACCTGGTCGGTCATGTCCTTGCCGCCCATGTGCTCGTAGATAGCCGTGCGCCAGTCCCGGCCGTACCCCGCCGAGCCGCGGTAGTCGATGGCCAGGACGGTGTACCCGTTGGCCGCCAGGAACTGGTTGAACATCCACTCGCGGTAGTAGTAGTTCGACCAGTAGTTGTCGACATTGTGCAGGTAACCCGCTCCATGGACGAAGATCACCGCGGCGCCGTTGGGTTGGGCACCCATGTCGCTGGGCCGGTAGATGCTCGCCGGCACCATCGTGCTGTCCCTGGCCATGAATTGGATGATGGCCGGCTTGATCCAGGGGAAGGACAGCCAGTTCTCGGTGGGCGAGGTCGTGACCCGGGTCATGTCCATGGGCTTCTTCGCGTCCGCCAGGAACAGCTCCGGGGGACGGTTCGCCACGTCGTGCAGGATGGCGAAGCGCTTACCGTCGGGTGAGACGGTGGCGTCGTAGCGCCCGATGCCGTCGGTGACGGGCTGGAGATCCCCTCCGGTGAAGGGCAGCCAGTAGGTGTTCTCATTGAACGGCGAGCCCTTGTTGGTGGTGAGCAGGAAGCGCGACTGGCCGTCGGGGACGTCCACACCGAGCACCTCCCACTTTCCGCTGGTGAGGGCCGTCCGGCCGGTGCCGTCGGCGTTCACCGAGTAGAGGTGCGCGTAACCCGTCGCCTCGCTCACGTACCAGATGCGCTCGGTGTGCGGCACGAAGCCCACGCATCGGGCGAAGCAGGGACCGCCGACCCAGGCGTCGTCGTGCAGGTGGTCCACCAGCGTCAGGGCCCCGTCGGCGGGGTTCACGGACCAGAGCCACCACTCCTTGTGGTTGAAGGAGGTGGAGAACACGAAGCCCATGGTGCCGGCCTCGTTCCAGCCGGAGTTGTCCGGCCTGGGCGCGCCCTCGGCCTTGTAGTCGGCGGGGGTGATGGAGAGCCACTTCACCTCCCCGGTGGCGGTGGTGATGAGGCCGATGCGGGACGTGGCCTGCGGCTCCCCCACCTTGGTGCGCCCCGGGATCGTCTGGGTGAAGCCGTCCGCCGTGACCCACACGGGGATGGGCGGGCGCTTCGCGTTCTGCGCCGGCGTGTAGGTGGTGATGAAGACGTGCGCGCCGTCGCGGGTGGCTTCCAGGGATGCCACCCGTTCGTCCTTGTCCAGGTAGAGGGGCTTGGGCTCCTTGGCCTCGCGTGCCTCGCGCTCCGCCTTCTGCTTGTCCTCCTCTGCCTTGATCCTGCGCACGTGAGCGAAGAGCTCGAGTTGCTGGTCGTGGAGGAACTTCGCCTCACCCGTGGGGGCGGGCGGCTCCTTGGGCGCCGGTCCCGACTCGATGTGGGTGAGCTGCTCCACCGAGCCGTCGGTGAGGGACATGCGGAACAGGTTGTCCCCCTCCCGGTAGATCACGCTCTTGCCGTCCGGCGAGAAGATGGGGGAGCGCTCGCCGGCCTGGGTGTGGGTCAGGCGCCGCGTCTTCATGGTGCGCCGGTCCACCAGCCAGAGGTCACCGTCCACCGCGGATACGCGCCAGCGCTTGTCCGGAGAGATGTCGCCCCGGGCGAAGAGGGGTGCCTGCTCCGTCGCCTGCTCGTCGGTGAGCTTCTCAGGCGCCCCTCCCTTGGCGGCGACCCGGTACAGGGAAGGCTCCACGTCCCACGCCATGCCGCCGGGCCGCCACCGGAAGTAGACCCACTGCGAGTCGTCGGTCCAGCGTACGTTCGTGGGAGCCTCACCCACGAGCTCGGGCCCGCGCATGATGTTCTTGATGGAGAGCTGGAACGTCTGGTTGCGCACAGGCTCCGGCACCCAGGCGGCGGTGCTCTGGGCGGCGGCCGCGGTGGTCCACCAGGCGAGGAGGGCGACACTCGCCCCACCCCACCACAGACGACGGACGGATGACATCGGTCTATCTCCTCGAAGAGGTCCGGCAGATGCGGAGTCGGGCCGAAGGGTAGGGCCTGCGGCCCATCGGCGCACGCCCCGCCGTGCGCGCCCCGGGGCTGCGGCGGCGCATCCGACTCCGGGGCACCTTCGCCCCGCGCGGCGGCGTCCCCTCCGCGGACTCGTCCGCCCGGAGATCGCTCATGTTCCCGTATGGGCCCAGTATTCCCCATCGGGAACGCAATTCGTGCCCATCAGGGAACGACACCGACGGGGGGCGCGGTGGAAGAACTCATGTAACATATTGTCCCATATCTACTTAGGAGATTTGGCCGCGGTTGGCATACCCCCTGCTTCTGTCACGGGCACAAGGGGGGGCCGAAGGACTAACCTGAGCAACAGGGGAGCGGCCCTTCGGGAAAGGGAGATGAGACCATGAACGGGATAGTCCGTTGGGACCGCGCGAGCCCGGACACGCCGAGGCGCCGCTCGAAGATCGTAGTCTGGTGGGCACCTCTGACCATGCCCCGCCGCGCTGGGCACGGCCTCAGATGAGGCCGTGCTTCTTCCGGCGCATCCAGAGCACTTTGCGGCTGATTCCGAGGCGACGCGCCGCCTCCTGTACCTCACCGTCGACATCTGCCAGCGTGGCCTCGATGTAGCGTCGCTCGACGTCGTCGAGGCTGAGGCCCATGGGGAGCGGGAGGGCGCCCTCGGGACCAGGGGAGTCACCGATCCGCTCACCGACCGGGACGAACGGATCCACACGAAGCACATCCCCCCGCGAGAAGATGAGCGCCCGCTCGATGACGTTGCGGAGCTCGCGCACGTTTCCGGGCCAATCGTATGCCTCGAGGCGGGTCACGCCCTGGGCATCGAGCGTGGGCGCCGGCTTCCCGAAGTACTCGGCGGAGCTGTGCACGAAGTGCCGGGCCAGGAGCCCGATGTCGCTCCGTATCTCGCGTAGCGCCGGCAGGACAACCTGCGCCACGTTCAGCCGATAGTAGAGGTCTTCCCTGAAGGCTCCCGCCCGGACCTGTTCCTTGATGTCCGCGTTGGTGGCCGCGACGATGCGCACCCGCACCTCGATGTCCTCGGTACCACCCACCCGGCGGAGGCGCCGCGACTCGAGGAAGGTGAGGAGCTTCGCCTGGAGGGCCAGGGGCATCGCCCCCACCTCGTCCAGGAACAGCGTGCCGTCGTTGGCGACCTCCGCCAGACCGCGCTTGGCGGCCTTGGCATCGGTGAAGGCTCCCTTCTCGTACCCGAAGATCTCCGCCTCGAGGAGATTGTCGGGGAGCGCGGCGCAGTTTACCTCGACGAAGCGGTACTGTGCTCCCCGACTGGCGGCGTGGATGGCCCGGGCCACGAGGTTCTTCCCCGTGCCGGACTCGCCGAGGACCAGTGCCGGAACGCCGGGAACCGTGGCCACCTGCTCGACGAAGCGGCGCACCTCCCTGATGCGAGGGTGGTCCCCGAGGATGCCGTTGGGGTCGTAGCGACGTCCGGCGGCTTCCTGCAGCAGCTGACGAGCGGGCACGTCTTCCAACGCCCGTGTGAGCCTGGCGATGAAGGCCCCCGGCTCCACGGGCTTGGTGACGAAGTCGGTGGCGCCTGCGTCGTAGGCGCGCTCGGCATCGCCGCCTTGCGCCTTGCCCGTGAGCACCAGGACGGGCAGGGACGGGAACTCGTCACGGATGCCGCGTATGACGTCCAAGCCCGACATCTCGGGCATCACCAGGTCGCAGATCACCGCCTCGGGAGCTTCCGACCGGACGAGGTCGAGCGCCTCGCGGGGCTCCGTCGTGCTCAGGGTGACAAAGCGGCCCGAACGCTCGAGCTGGGCCGTGAGCGTCTTGATCTGTACCGGGTCGTCGTCGATGAGGAGGACCCTGCTCCCGGGCCGCGAAGCCACGCTCAGTCTCCCAGGCAGATGCCCAAGTTGCGGGCCGTCTCCACGACGTCGGAGTCCAGGGGGACGGTCTTGATGTGCGAGATGGCCTGCCCGAGGGGGACGGCCAACACGTTGGGCGGATCCAGAGCCACCATGCAGCCGAAGTCGCCCTCACGGATGAGCTTCACCGCGGCGGAGCCGAAGCGCAGCGCGAGAAGGCGATCGTAGGCGTTCGGGCTGCCGCCCCGCTGCAGATGGCCGAGCACCAGCGATCGGGTCTCGCGCTTGGTCCTCTCGAAGATCTCGATGGCTACCTCCTCGGCGACGCCGCCGAGACGGACCTGCCCTCCGTCCTTCCGCTTGAAGCGGGGCTCCCCGCCCTTGGGGTATGCACCCTCGGCCACCACCACGATGGCGAAGCCCCGCCGACCCACGTGGTAGCGCGCCTCGATCTTGGCGCAGACGTGCTCGATGTCGTACGGAATCTCGGGGATGAGGACCACGTCCGCCGTCCCCGCGACGCCGGCGTAGAGAGCGATCCAGCCCGCGTGGCGGCCCATGAGCTCGATGACCATCACCCGCTCGTGAGCCTGGGCCGTGGAGTGCAGCCGGTCGATGGCGTCGGTGGCCGTCTCCACCGCGGTCTGGAACCCGAACGTGAGGTTGGTGGCGGCGAGGTCGTTGTCGATGGTCTTGGGGACCCCCACCACCTTGAGCCCCTGCTGGAAGAGCGCGTGCGCGATGCTCAGGGAGCCGTCCCCTCCGATGGCCACCAGCGCGTCGATCCCGTGCCGCTTCAGCGCGTCGATGACCACCTCCGAGCGGTCCTCGTACTCCACGCTTCCGTCCGCCTTCGTCACGGGCCAGTGGAGAGGGTTCCCGCGGTTGGTCGTGCCCAGGATGGTTCCGCCCAGGTGCGTGATGCCGCGGACGGAGGCGCGGTCCAGCCGGTAGACGCCGTCGTCCTCGAAGAGACCGTCGTAGCTGCGCTCGATGCCGTAGACCTCCCACCCCTGCTCTTCAGCCGCCAGAACCACCGCGCGGATCACGGCGTTGAGCCCGGGCGCGTCTCCTCCCCCGGTGTTGATGGCGATGCGCCGGATGCGTGAGTCCAGGGTCGCGGCCTTGGCAGGGTGGGAAGCGTGGGGGCCGATGTCGGCATCCCCCCGTCGAGGGTGGGTAAATGTAGGGCTGGCCCGGGGAGGGGCAAAGGCGTCGCGGCCCGAGCGCGGCCCCGCCGGCGCGGGATGCGCCAGGGCGCAGCGACCAGCCTGATTCTCCGCCGGGCGCCCACCGATGTCGGCATGCCTCGCGCTCCGTTCCCGTGTCGTGGTCGGCGAGGTACATTGAACCTCTCCGGGGGTCCGGGAACGGCGCCCCCGCCTTGTCCGACCGACGACCGTCTGCACCAGAGGAGTCGATTGTCGTGTCCGAAAGTCCGCACGGCTGGTCCACCGAGCAGGTGGTCGGCCTGCTGCAGAAGGTGGAGCTCTTCGAGGGGCTTCCCCGGGAGGATCTCCAGCAGATTGCCGGGATCGCCACGGGAATGACCCTCGAGAAGGGGGAAGTCCTCTTCGAGGAGGGGAAGCCCGGCGACGCCTTCTACATCGTCGCCAAGGGTGCCGTGGAGATCGTGAAGCCGCAGCCCGACGGGGAGGGCGAGAGGCTGGCCATCCGTCGTGCGGGCGAAGCCTTCGGCGAGATGGCCCTGCTCCACGACGCGCCGCGCTCGGCCACGGCCAGGGCCGACGAGACCTCCCAGCTCGTGGTGTTTCCCCGTGAGGACTTTCAGGCGCTGCTGGGGGGCGAGTCCCTGCCGTTGCGCGTGATGCGGGTCCTTTCCGGGACGCTCCGCGCGCGAGGTGTGCGCTTCGCCAGCGTGGAAAAGGTCTCCGACCCGGGTGCTCACGTTCGCGTGGACGCCTACGAGGTGTCCCGGGTCATGCAGACGGGGCTCCTGCCCCGGGCAGCTCCGCGCATCGACGGCTTCGATGTAGCGGCCGGCACCACCACCGGGGAGGATGGCCGCGGCAGCTCCGTATGGGACTGGGTGGAGATCGGCGGCCGGACGGCGCTCATCACCATGGACGTACCGCAGGACGGTTTCCCGCCGGCGTATCAGGTGGGCATCGCTCGCGCGGTGCTCCGCTCGCTTGCGAAGACCGAGACATCACTGCCGGACCTGCTGGCCCGTGTGAACGACGCTCTCGCCGACGCCGCCGTCGCGGGCCTCGACCAGTACGTGGACATGGGGGTGCTGGTGGCCGGAGCGGAGAGCGTCGAGTGGGCCAGCGCCGGCCGCGTCCCCGGCGGCATCATCCGGCGCGACGGGACGTTCGACGAGCTCGGGGCCCATGGGCCTCCCCTGGGGATGCTCACCGGCTTCAAGTACGGCGTGCAGAAGCTCCCCATGAGCTCCGGGGATACCGCGTTCGTGCTCTCGCACGCGTCCCAGGGGCTCTTTCTGGGGGCCGCCGATCTCATGGCCCAGCTCCACGGGAAGCCCGCCGGAGAGGTCGTCGCCACGCTGCACCGGGCGATCCGGAAGGCCCAGGGAGACGACCGCGGGGAGACGTCGGTCCTGTACGCGCGGAAGCACTGACGCGGCGACCCCGCGCGGAACCCCCGCGCTCCGCCCCCCCGTCGATGGCGCCGGCGCCGGGAGCGACTTGAACCGGTGAGGGTGACCCGGGTACGGTAGGGTTCCTGCGCTCCCGGGACGAGGCCGGGGGCGCTTTCCGAGGCAGGGCACGAACGATGACGGAGGACGGCGTATGCCCGTGACGGAGAAGAGCGTCCGCGACGCCTTGAAGAACGTGAAGGACCCCGAGCTCGGCCTGGATCTGGTGGTCCTCGGGCTGGTCTACGACATCGAGGTGGCGGACAGCAACGTGAAGGCCGTGATCTCCCTCACGTCGCCGCTGTGTCCGGTGGCCGGGCAGATCGTCGAGGACGCCCGCCAGGCGATCCTGGCGGTGGAGGGCGTCGACGCCGCCGACGTCGAGCTCACGTTCGACCCACCGTGGACGCCGGAGCGCATCAGCCCGCTGATCCGCTCCTCGCTGGGAATTTAGGCCCCGCGGGGGGCCCAACTCTGCCCGATCCGGGAGAACCGATGACGCACTTCACCGACGAGGAGCTCAAGGCCAAGGTCCGGGATGGCTACATCGTCGAGTCCGTGGAGGAGATGACCGAGGGGTATCGCAAGGCCCTGGTGGTCCAGCTCACGGTGCAAGGGGACACCGAGCTCATGAGCGCCCCGGCCTACTGGATGGCCGCGCGCCACGCCCCGTCCACGAACACCCAGGTGAGCGCGCACGCCATCATCCAGGACGAGCTCGCCCACGCCAACATCGCGTACCGGCTCCTGGAGGATCTGGGCGAGTCGAAGGAGCATCTGGTGTACGGCCGTGAGCCAGCCGAGTTCAAGCACCCGTACGGATTCGACCAGCCCCTCGAGAACTGGGCCGAGCTGGTGGTGGCCAACGGCTTCTTCGACCGGGCGGGGATCACCCTGCTCTCCGACGTCTTCAAGCACACCTCGTACGGGCCGCTCAAGCGTGCGCTGGTGAAGGTGGACATGGAGGAGACCTTCCACCTCCGCCACGGCGAGGTGTGGATGAAGCGTCTGGCGAAGGCCGGCGGCGAAGCCCGGGAGCTGCTCCAGCGCGCGGTGGACTGGATGTTTCCCATGACCGTGGAGTGGTTCGGTCTGCCGGACTCGATGAAGCGGCACTCGGGCCAGCTCGACTACCGGCTCAAGGGGCTCACCAACGATCAGCTCCGCCAGGTATGGATGTCGTCGACGGTGCCGCTGTGCGAGGAGCTCGGGCTCGACGCTCCGGCGCATCGTGACGAGGAGAAGGGCGAGTACGTCCTGGACTTTCCGTTCCCCTGCCGGTACGACGACGCCGCCAAGCGGTGGCTCTTCGACGAGGGGGAGATCTCGTGGGACGAGGTCTTCGCCCGCTGGAAGGCCCGCGGTCCCATGAACGAGACGTACGTGGAGTCGGTCCAGCGCTCTCGTGGAGTCGTGGCCCGTTGGCTGCACGGCGGAGCCGCGGCCTGAGGGCACGAGGACACACCATGACGACGGACGTTCGGGAGACGGCGCGCATGGACGTGGGTTTGCCGGCACACCTGGCCACGCACCGGAGCGGCGGCCGGGATCGGTGGAGCGCCCCGCTCTCCTCCCGCCCTCCGGATCCGGCGGGCGCGGTGCGCCAGGCCCTGAACGAGGTCCTGGACCCCGAGATCCCCATCAGCCTGGTGGAGCTCGGCCTCGTCTACGGGGTGGAGTGGCGCGACGGGACGGCCCGGGTCGAGCTGAGCTATACCGCCACCGCGTGTCCGTGCATGGAGTTCATCCGCGAGGACGTGACCGACCGTCTGGAGCGGGAGCCCTGGATCGAGCGGGTGGAGCTCGTGGATGTATGGACCCCTCCCTGGACCACCGACCGCATCACGCCGGAAGGTCGCGCCAAGCTGCGCCACCTGGGCGTGAGCGCATGACGCTGGAGCCGTGAGCCCGATGCACGAGCACGTTTATGACGTCTTCGCCAGAAAGAGCAGGGGCGATCCCCTGGCCCACATCGGGTACGTGGACGCCCTGGACGACGAGACCGCGCGGGTGTACGCGTGGAAGACGTACGACGAGGAGCACTGGTTCGAGATGTGCGTGGTGCGCCGCTCGGCCATCATCCCCGTGAACCGCGAGGACGGCCCCTTCGCCGGGGGCGGGAGCGAGAAGCCGTGACCGAGAAGCCCGGGCCCGAGGACACCACGCTGGACGCTCCCACCCACTCCGCTCTGAAGCGCCTCGTCGTCTCCCTTGCCGACAGCAAGCGGCTCATGGGGATCCGTTACTCCGACTGGCTCCTGGGCGCTCCCTCCATCGAAACGGGGATCGCGGCGTCGTCCATGGCGCAGGACGAGTGGGGGCATGCCCGTCTCCTCTACGCCATGCTCAAGGATCTGGGTGCCGATCCGCTGGAGGCGGAGCACACCCGGCCCATGGAGGCCTATGCGTCGGTGGACGTGCTGGACGCTCCCTTCGGCGACTGGGCGGCGGTGGTGGCCGGGATGGTGCTGGCGGACGGGGCCATCACGGTGGCGCTGGACGCGTTCTGCAAGGGGAGCTTCGACCCCGCGTGCTCGCGGATCCCCAAGATGCTGGCGGAGGAGGAGTTCCACCGGAGCCTGGGTGGCGCGTGGTATCGGCGTCTGGCCGGCTGCGGGTCCACCGAGGCGACGGAGCTGCTGCGTGGGGCGACGGAGCGGATGCTCCCGCCGCTGCTGCGCTGGCTCACCGCCGACGACCAGATCGAGGCCCTCGCCGCCGCGGGCTTCACCGCCCCCGGGGACGCCCAGGTCGCGGCCTTCCGCGATGCCGTGCGGGACGTGGTGGCGGGGGTGGGCGTGGACGTGGATGCGGTGCGGATCCGGGAGGACGCGTGGGATCCTTCCCGGGGGCGGGGGCCCGGCCACCCGGATGCCGATGCCGTGGAACGGGCCCGCGGCGACCGCAACCGGGCGCTGTTCGTCGAGTGATGTCGCGCCGAGAGTCGGACGCTGCGGAGCGTGGTGACGAGGCGCCGCCCGAGCTGCCCCGGCACCCTCCCTGCCCGTTCTGCGGTGGCCGGGACACGGAGCTCATGAGCGCCTTCGGGTCGCACGCGTCGGTGAGCACCTACTGGTGCCGAGCGTGCAGGAGCCCCTTCGAGCTGATGAAGTGGGGGGCCGCCGATGATCCCCAGCGCCCTTCGAGTGTAACGGGAAGGACGGACCGACGTTCCTAATACCGTGAGGGAGCGCGTCAGTCTACGCGCTCTACCTCTTCCAGGAAGTCACGCAGGGGATTGGCGACGGCTATGGCGCGTTCCGTGATGGCGAAGGCCATCTCACGACACTCCTTGGGATCCCCGGAGAGGTGCCTCGAGACGACTTCACCCAGACGACCGTCGGACTCGGAGGCCGCCTGATGGTACTCGGCGTAACGGGCGCTGACCCGCTGCTCGAAGATGGGAAGCTGAGCGTTGGGGGTACCGTGGGCGACCATGTCCTCGAAGACCGCACGGTGGAGCGCATCCAGCCCCTTCCGGATGATCTCATCGGGAGCGCGGCCCAGGAAGGCGAGCTGGGTTCCGCGCGTATGCGCCCACATGAAGAAGATGAGCGCTTCCTCGGCCGACTGGGTGTCGGGATCGTCGTCCTTCCAGGAGGCAAGGCGGGGCAGGGGCGTCTCGACGTCGTCCCGGCTCAGGAAGTCGCTGAAGCTCTCCCAGACGAGGCGGGCCAGGTTGTCACCCAGCTCGTCGGTGGTCATGTGCTGGGGAGCGCGGAATTCGTGAAGATCGTTCATCACGGGGGAGTGCACGGCGTGTACCTGTCAGAAGTTGGGTAAAGCACCATCAATTCCCCCTTCCCAGGGGGGGGTGTCAAGGCTTTCGATCATTCAGGCTTGGAATACATGACACATCATGCAATTGGAGGCGGTCCTTTCCGGCGGCGTCTCGCCCTGAGCGCCCTCGCCGCGCTGGCGGTGGCCTTCGTCGGCGCGTGCGCCGGCCACACCCCCCAGATCCCGGACCCGCGGCCCATAATCAACTACTCGGGCGCCCGCATCAGGGTGAACAAGGCCCGCATGGACTCCATCAACCAGTGGGTCACGCGCGAGCAGGACAACATCACGAAGGACCCGGCCTTCATGATCGTCTCGAACAGAACGGCCAACGACGTCTACCCGTGG
The DNA here is from genome assembly GCA_022340865.1 of Gemmatimonadota bacterium. GTDB lineage: Bacteria > Gemmatimonadota > Gemmatimonadetes > Longimicrobiales > Gaopeijiaceae > SZUA-318. The sequence continues at coordinate 18,562 of JAJDNC010000052.1, read as the reverse complement.
GAGCACATGCGGATCTCCCACGACACCGCCGCGGTCTACTTCAACGCGCAGTCGCCGGAGAGCGATCTCCCGTTCGAGATCTACGCCCACCTCCACCTGATGGCGAAGATGGGCCGGCTGGCGGAATTCCTGCCCCAGGCGGCGAACGCCACGGGATTCGACCTGGAGAAGGCCATCCTCTCCAAGGTGGCCGACGCCTGGCTCCTGGCCCGGACGGTGTACGATGCCGCGCCGTACGAGCCGCTGGACGAGCTGGTGTACGCGAAGGAGGACGGCTACCTCGACGCCTTCATCTTCACGGCTCGCCCCGACCACTTCGCCGACGCGCGGAGGAAGTGGGCGGACGAGAACCCCGACCGGGCCAAGGAATACCGGACCTGGTTCCTGAAGACGTTCAATCGCGAGCCGCCGGGGCTACGCACCGGCGGCTAGCCCACAGGCCGGCGATCCCGGCCTGCGCGGTGGCTGGGCGTCCGCCAGGCGGGCGAGGCGCCCTCCCGGACTCAACGCTCCAGCTCGATCTCCCAGCGGAGGCCTATGGGCCCGGCGCCGTCGTCCTCGCGGACCTGGACGTCGACGCGTCCGCTCCGCGCCAGGCGATCGTCCGAGGGCCTGCCCCCGAAGAGCGCGAAGCCCGTCACCGTCGCGGTGCACGTGCGTCCGTCTGGACCCGTGGCCCGGAGGCGCGCCCCGCGCAACCTGCGGACGGAGGGTGCTTCGCCAGCCTGCAGGCGCAGGCGTAGAATACGGCCGGTATGAGGGGCGTCCATGGCGTCCAGAACCCTGAACACGACGCCTCGCTTGGTTGCTGTTTCCGTTGACATGAGAGAAAGAGTATCCCGATGAGGGCCTCGACGGAAGACGAGTCGACGCCGGACGATCGCGAGCCGGCTTCCGATCTCCAGCTGACGCCCGACGTCATGCTGGAGCTGGCACGCTCCGCCAGCGAGATGGTGGTCGGCAGGCTCCGGGCGCTCCGCTCCGAGCGGCCGTGGCGCGGCGCGTCCCGGGCGGAGCTGGAGCCTCTGCTGCGGGAGCCTCCGCCCGAGGAGGGCCGTCCCGCCCTCGAGGTGATGCAGCGGGCGGTACGCGACGTGCTTCCCGTGGCGGCGCGCGTGGATCATCCGCGCTTCTTCGCCTTCGTTCCGTCGTCGGCCACCTGGCCCGGCGTGCTGGCCGAGTACCTGGCGGCCGGCTTCAACACCTTCCAGGGCACCTGGTTGGGCTCCGGCGGGCCCAGCCAGCTCGAGTTGGTGGTCACGGACTGGTTCCGGCAGTGGCTGGGCTATCCGGAGAGCGCCGGCGGCCTCTTCACCAGCGGTGGCTCGGCGGCGAGCCTCGACGCGCTGGTGGCGGCCCGGGAGCACGCCGGGGCGCCGGACCGACCCGCGGTGCTCATGAGCGACCAGAGCCACAGCGCCCTCGAGCGCGCGGCCCGCATTGTGGGGGTGCGGCCCGAGGCGATCCTCAAGGTCCCCTCCGACGCACGCTTCCGCATCCGCGTGGACGAGCTGGAGCGCATGCTCAGCCGGGCCCGCCGGGACGGGCTCTCCCCCATCGCGGTGTGCGCCAACGCCGGGGCCACGAACACGGGGGCCGTGGACCCCCTCGACGAGATGGCCGACCTGTGTGCCCGGGAGGGCGTCTGGCTGCACGTGGACGCGGCGTACGGCGGCTTCGCGGTGATCACCGAGCGGGGCCGGGAGCTGTTCCGGGGGATCGACCGTGCGGACTCGGTGACCCTGGACGCCCACAAGTGGCTGTTCCAGCCCTTCGAGGCGGGGAGCCTGATGGTGCGCGACGTCCGCCGTCTGGAGGCCGCGTTCGGCGTGAGGCCCGAGTATCTCCAGGACGCCGACCTGGGCATGGAGCAGGTGAACTTCGGCGACCGGGGGCTCCAGCTCAGCCGCTCGTTTCGAGCGTTGAAGGTGTGGATGTCCGTGCAGACCTTCGGTGTGGCGGCGTTCCGCCGGGCGGTGGGCCGCGGCATCGAGCTGGCGGACCGTGCCGGCGAGCACGTGCGCGCGTCGGAGGTGCTGGAGATGCTCAGCCCCCCCTCCCTGGGCGTCGTGTGCTTCCGGGTGCGGCCCGAAGGCGCGGGGCTGAGCGAAGCCGACCTCGAGAGGCTGAACGCGGCGGTGCAGGAGCGGGTCATCGCGGAGGGTGTCGCGATGATGTCGTCCACGCGCCTGAAGGGGACGTACGCCCTGAGGCTGTGCATCCTGAACCACCAGACCACCTGGGCCGACGTGCGCGAGACGTTGGAGGCCATCGAGCGTTTCGGGCTCGAGGCGGCGGCCACGCGGTGAGCGTCCCGGGGCCGACCCCGACGGCGACGTGGCGCTGACATGTCCGTGCTCGACGCGCTGACCCTGGCGGGGCTCCTCGTGGCCCTGCCGGCCCTGGCGTTCGCGCAGGCCCGGGCCCTGAGGGGATCTCGCATTCCGCGGCTGCCCGCCTACGCCAGCTCCGGCGCCACCCTCCTGCTCCTCGGGGGGTGGTGCGTGGGGTTGGGCTCGTGGAGGCGGGGCCCGGCCTCCGTGGGCCTCGTGCCCATGGGGCTCCACCTGCTCGCGGGCTGGGCGCTGGTGGTGACGGTGGCGGGGCTCGCCGTCATGCTGGGTTTTCGCATCCTGTGTGGAGCCCTGGGCGTGCAGGAGGCGGCGACCCTCCGGGAGCTTCTCCCCCGAACCGGGGGTGAGCGTCTGGCGTTCGCCGGCCTGGCGGTGATCGCGGGCCTGTGCGAGGAGATCGTCTTTCGCGGCTACGCGCTGCCGGTCCTCGCCGGCGTCACCGGCGTCGTCGCCGCCGGCGTGCTGACGTCGGTGGCGTTCGGCGCGCTGCACGCGTACCAGGGAGTGCTGGGGATGGTGCGCACCGCCGCCCTGGGCGGCATCCTGGCGTGGGCCTTCGTCGCCGCCGGGAGCGTCTGGCCGGTGGTGGTGGCGCACACGGCCCTGGACCTGCTGGGCGGAATCGTCCTGGGGGAGAAGCTCATGTCACCTGCGCACGACGGCGGGGTAGGTTGATCCATGGAGATCGATCTGGCGCTACTGGCCGACGCGGCCACCATCGACGCATCCGGGAAGCTCAACATCCTGGGTATCTTCGACCACCTTTCGGCGAGCAGCTTCCCGGCTCGCCATCCCCGGATGGTGCTCATCCTCCGCTTCTCGGCGGGCATGCGGGAGAGCGGGAAGCACACGGTGGAGATCAGGATGAAGGACTCCGGCGGACACGAGCTCATGCGCATCGACGGGGAGATGCAGCTCGGGCCCGGACGCGCGGCGGACGCCGGCGCGATGGCGGTACCGCACCTGCTCAACCTGGACGGCGTCGTCCTGCCGCAGCCGGATCGATACGCCTTCGACGTGCGGGTGGACGACGAGCACCAGGTGACCGTCCCACTGACCGTCACGGGACCGGTGGGCGCGGAGGCCTGATGACGGGATGCTTGCAGAAACCGAGCGGGCACCCGATAGGTATTAATAGGCAGAGATGTGCTCCTGACCTCGCGGGGAACCGCCCCGGAGGGTCCAGGTCCTGGAGAAACCAAGGTGATCCTGCGCTGCAACTACGAGGAGGTCCGGGCGCTGAAATCGGGCGCCCGATCCCTGCTGCACGGGGATGTGGGGATCTCCGCCACGGTGCTGGCGCCCTCCGAGAGCAGAGCCCGGGTGGAGGCCCTGCTTCCGCGACTCGACGGCGATCTGTCGCTCATGACGCTTCAGGAGGCCCGCAGTGCGGCGATGGCGGTGCACGCCATCGTCGAGAGCCTGCGTGCGGAGATGGAGGCGGTGGTCCTCGCCACCCACGCGGCCGACGAAGGGGCCGTGGCCGCGTACTTCGACTTCGCTCACGCCCTCACCGTCTCGAACCGTCTCCAGGAGATGGCGGGGGAGATGGAGGCGCTCATCGAGTTGGTCACCGGCGAGCCCCCCGACCCCAGGGCCGCCCGGTCCTTCCGCTTCCCGGACTGACCGGCCGGCGGCTCCAGGGAGGTCGCACCGGCCGCGGCGCCCGCCGGCGCACCATACCCCCACGTGCCGGGCAACGCTGACGTGGACGCCGACCGCAAGGCGAGCTTCCAGCGCGAGGCGTTGCCGCACATGGATGCGGTCTACCGCTTCGCGCTGCGGCTTTCCGCGTCGCCGGACCAGGCTCAGGACCTCGTCCAGGACACGTTCCTGCGGGCCTATCGGAGCTGGGACCAGTACACGCCGGGAACCCAGTGCAAGAGCTGGCTCTTTACCATCTGTCGGAACCTGTATCTCCGGCAGCGCGAGCGCGGGCAGCGCCACGACGAGATCGTCACCGCCAACGCTCCCGTGGGTCAGGCGAGCGAGGGCGGCGTCAACCCGCTGTGGTCGGCGGTGGAGGGGTCGGATCCCGAGGGGGAGTTCTTCGGGTCCATCGTGGACGCGGAGGTGCTGACGGCCATCGATGCGCTGCCGGAGGAGTACCGGACGGCGGTGGTGCTGTCGGACGTGGAGGGGATGTCCTACGACGAGATCGCGGCGATGCTGGACGTCCCGGTGGGCACCGTGAAGAGCCGGCTCTTCCGGGGACGGCGCCGGCTGCAGAAGGTGCTGTACGACTATGCCGTCGAGATGGGGTATCTCGCGGCGGCGACCTCCGAAGGAGGAGTGAGGGACCCGCACGGATAACGTGCGGCAACCAGCTATGTCTTTCTTCCATCGCATCAGACGGATCTTCGGAGGGCGCTCCTCCGGCGGCCACGGGGACGCGCACGCGCATGGCGGCGGCGAGGATCATGGCCCGGGGTCCCCCGGCTGCCAGGAAGCGATGAGCCTCCTCTACGACTATCTGGACGGCGAGCTGGAGGGCGTCTCCCTGGAGCGCGTGAAGGCACACTTCGAGGCATGCAGGATGTGCTATCCGCATCTGCGCTTCGAGGAGGCCTTCCGCGCCGCGATCCAGCGAGCCGGGCGCGGCGAGAAGGCGCCCGCCGACTTGAAGGCGCACCTGCTGGAGCTGCTGGAGAGCACGAGCGCCGAGAGCTGACCGGGCTCCGTCGGACGGGCGGGACCCCCGTCCGTCGCAGACGTCGAGACGTCGGATCCCAGGCCGCGACACCCGGCTTGCCTCCCCTCCGCCAAGCTGTGAAGCTTGGGCCACGATCCCCGGAGCACCCTGCCTGGAGAAGGAATGGCCACCGCCCGTAAGCGGGAACGGATCCTGCCGCGCTTCATCGAAGAGGAGATGCGGGAGTCGTTCCTGGACTATTCGATGTCGGTCATCGTCCAGCGCGCGCTTCCCGATGCGCGCGACGGACTCAAGCCCGTGCATCGTCGCATCCTGTACGCGATGCACGAGTTGGGCCTCATGCCCGACCGCGCGTACAAGAAGTGCGCGACCGTCGTCGGCGACGTTCTGGGCAAGTACCACCCACACGGTGACTCTGCCGTATACGATGCGCTGGTGCGCATGGTACAGGACTTCTCCCTGCGCTACCCGCTCGTCGACGGCCAGGGCAACTTCGGCTCCATAGACGGCGACAATGCCGCGGCGTACCGCTACACCGAGGCGCGCCTCCAGGCCCTCGCCGTGGAGCTGCTGGACGACATCCAGAAGGAGACGGTTCCGTTCCAGCCCAACTTCGACAACCGGCTGCCGGAGCCGAAGGTGCTCCCTGCGCGCTTCCCCAACCTGCTCGTGAACGGGTCCGCGGGGATCGCCGTGGGCATGAGCACGAACGTGCCTCCCCACAACCTGCGGGAGATCGCCGCCGGGGTGAAACAGCTGGTGGTGGACCCCGACTGCACCGTCGAGGACCTGATGCGCCACATCCCCGGTCCCGACTTTCCCACCGGGGGCTTCGTGGTGGGCCTCGGCGGCGTACGCGACATGTACACCACGGGTCGCGGCCGCGTGGTCATGCGCGCCCGCGTGGTGAAGGAGGCGCTCCGGGGCGGCAAGGAGCAGCTCGTGGTCACCGAGCTGCCGTATGCGGTCTCCAAGTCCAAGGTCATCGAGCAGGTCGCCGACCTCGCCCGACGCGGGAAGATCAGCGAGGTCTCCGACATCCGCGACGAGACGGACCGGGAGGGCATCCGCCTGGTCATCGAGTTGAAGCGGGGGGTCAAGCCGGGGAAGATCCTGGCCCAGCTCTACAAGCGCACCAGCCTGCAGATGACCTTCGGCGCCATCCTGCTGGCATTGGACCACGGTCAGCCCCGGGAGTTCACCCTCAAGGAGCTGCTGGAGCGCTTCCGCGACCACCGCCTCGACGTCATCCGGAAGCGCTGCCGCTTCGACCTCGAGAAGGCCGAGGCGGAGCGACACATCGTCCAGGGCCTGTTGGTGGCGCTCCAGCACATCGACGAGGTGGTGAAGATCATCCGGGGCTCCAAGGACAAGGCCCAGGCGTCCGAGAAGCTCCAGGACCGCTTCGGCCTCAGCGAGGTCCAGGCGGACGCGATCCTGAACATGCGGCTGCACCGGCTCACCGCACTGGAGCGGTCACAGCTGAAGGCCCGCCTCGCCGAGCTCGAGGGCCAGATCGAGGAGCTCAAGGCGATCCTCGCGTCGGAGGAGCGCCAGCTCGAGGTGATGGTGGAGGAGTTGGGCGAAGTGGTGAAGAAACACGGCGACGGGCGCCGCACCGTGCTGCTGGAAGAGGGCGACGAGGAGCGCACGGGAGGCGCCGAGGCCACGGTGGAGCACCAGCTGGCCGACGAGGCCGTGGTCGTCACCCTCAGCCACGAAGGCTTCGCCAAGCGCATTCCCATGCACCTGTACCGCAGGCGCGTGTCCTCGGGGAAAACGCTGGCGGGTATGGAGCGCTACGAGGACGACTACCTGGAGCGGGTCTTCGTGGCACGCACGTCCGGGTGGATCCTGTCGTTCACCGAGCGGGGCCAGTGCTACTTCCTGCCGGTGCTGGACGTGCCGGAGAGCGCCCGCGCCTCCCGGGGGCAGTCGATCTACGCGCTTCTCGAGGGGGCCGACCGCACCGACCGGATCGTCTCCACCATCCCGGTGGACGACCTCGAGGCCGCCGGCCGGGTGCTGGTCTTCCTCTCCCGAGGTGGCCTGCTGAAGCGCACGGAGCTCGCGGAGTTCGCGAACCCGCGCGCGGGCGGCGTCATCGCGGCGGGGCTGAAGAAGGGGGATCGGATCCTCGAGGTCGCGCTCTCCGACGGGCTGGCCGAGGTCATGCTCCTCTCCAGTGGCGGGCGCGCCATCCGCTTCGCCGAGAGCGACGTCCCCGTCGTGGGCCGCACCGCCCAGGGGGTGAAGGGCATAGCGCTCAAGAGCTCGGAGGCGGTCGTGGGCATGGTGATGGTGCGCCGCGAGGCCACGGTGCTCACAGTGGGTGAGAACGCCATGGGCAAGCGTACCTCCGTCAGCGAGTTTCCGCTGCAGAGACGGGGAGGGATGGGGAACCTGGTGACGCCCACCGGCGGATCCGCCGGCAAGGTGGTGGCGGCCCTGGAGGTGCTGGACTCCGACGAGATCATGCTCGTCACCGCAGGGGGTCGGGTGAGCCGCGTGGAGGCGGCCTCCATCCCCGCGCAGGGGCGCCGCACCCAGGGCCGCCGGCTCATGAAGCTCGCCGCGGGCGACCGGGTCGTGGAGGTCACCCGGTCGCAGGAAGGGGGAGGCGCTCCCGCCGCCGAACCGCTGGCGGGAGGGGACGGACAGCTGGATCTGCTGGGGGAGTGAGGGGCGCGTGGGGCGCGCGGTGCGGGCGCCGCACCCGGGGCGACGGGTACGCGGGCCGACCCTGCGGGACCTCGACCCGAAGGCGTCAGCCCATCACGATCCGGAGGCCCTCCTCGCGGACGCGCTCCCCCGGAACGCCATCCGGAGCCCCCGCGTGAGCACCACCGGCGGGACCGACGTGTGCCCCTCGTTGTCGAAGACCTCCGTCTCGATCGTCAGCGACGGGTACTTACGGCTCTCCAGCCGCGAGGCCATGGCGCGGACGTTGGTGACGAACTTGAACGGGTCCTGGGCGGTGACGCCGCCGCCCTCTTCCAGCGAGCCGACGCCCATGAAGACGTTCGCGGCCACGTCCTTCGTGGAGGCCGCCGTCCTTTCCTCGAGGTCGAAGAGCACCGCGTCGTCCCACCAGATGGCCGGACTTCCCGCGATGTAGTGGTCGAAGCTCCCGGGCTTCGCCAGCAGCGCGTACAGCGCGAACAGGCCGCCCAGGGAGCAACCGAACAAGGCGCCCTTCCCCTCCACCGGATACCGCTCCGCGACGAACGGCTTCACCTCGTCGTCGAGGAAGGCGAGGAACTCCGCCGCGCGCCCCATGCGGCGCCCCTCGGGAAGGGCAGGCTTCCACTCGGGGTTCATCCGGCGCGCCATCTCCTCGAAGCCCGGAGAGGTCGTGGGGGTCAGGTCCCGGTTCCGGATCTCGCCCTGGAGCATCGGATCCTCGACCCCGTAGGCGATGCCCACGACGAGGATGGGGGGCAGCACGGCGTACAGGACGTGCATGAGGCGGGTCATCTCCGCGGCGGTGCAGAACCAGATGTCCGCGTCGGTGACGTACAGGACCGGATACGTCTCCCGCGGGGGCGTGCGCGGGTTCCGGGTGGGCACCGCGACCCAGAGCTGGTAGTCGGCCTCGGCATTCTGCGAGGTGATCTCGTGCACTTCGGAGCGCGCCAGGGTGACGGGGCGGGGCATGGCAAGGACCTCCTGGTCTTCCTCGTTGCGTGGCTGCGGGGAACAACGTCGCACCTCACGCAACGTGAGGGTCAAGACCCCGGGAGGAGGGGACCGACCCCGGAGCGCGGGGGCGCAGGCGGCGCGGCCACCTACGCCCACGCCCCGCCGGGTCAGCGGGCCTGCAGGACCGCGTTCACCGTCATCCGCTTGCCGTCACGCTCCACGACGATCTTCACGACGTCCCCGGGCTTCTTGTCGCGGAGCGCGTATGCGTAGGCGTACAGGTCCGCGATGGGCTTGCCGTCGAACTCCACGATGACGTCGCCGGCCCGGAGCCCCGCCTGCTCGGCCGGGCTGTCCTCGCGCACGCCGGTGAGGCGCACGCCGAAGTCCCGGGGTGTCATGTCGGGGATGGTCCCCAGGTAGGGCCCATAGCCCGGGGCGCGTTCCGCCTCGTTCGCCGGGGCCGGCGGCGCCGCCTGCTGCACGAACGTGAGGCTCGTGGCCGCCACGTCCGGGGTCCCTGCCAGGTGACGCACGATGCCGACGGCCAGGTCCGTGACCCGATCGATCCCGCCCGGGACGATCTTCTGCCAGTCGTCGGTGGCGCGGTGGTAGTCCGCGTGGGTGTTGGTGAAGAAGTGCAGCACGGGGATGTCCGCCGCGTAGAACGAGGACTGGTCCGAAGGGCCGTAGCCGTCCGGAGCGAAGCCCAGCTTCATGGGGCTGGCCAACCCGTCGTTGACCTCGCTCACCAGGCCGTTCCACTCCTTGGCGGTGCCCATGCCGAAGACCGTGACCTGGTCGTTCACCATGCGGCCCACCATGTCGAGGTTGAGCATGGCCACGGCCTTGGAGAGGTCGACTGTGGGATGCGCCACGTAGTACGCCGAGCCCCACAGCCCGCGCTCCTCTCCGGTGAAGGCGATGAACACCACGGTGCGCTCCAGCGGCGGACCGGCGGCGAGCTTGCCGGCGATCTCCAGGACGCCTGCGGTGCCGCTGGCGTTGTCGTCGGCGCCGTTGTGGACGGCGTGCACGTCGGGGTCGAGGGAGCCCTCGCCACCCCACCCCAGGTGGTCGAAGTGCCCGCCGACGATGACGGATCGGGACGAGAGGGACGGATCGGAGCCGGGGAGCACCGCCACCACGTTGCGCGCCTCGGTCGTGGTGGGATGCACGTCGGTCCGGATGCGCGCCGGGGCGCCGGCCTCCGCGGCCTGCCGGATCGTCGCGGCCAGGGGCGCCGCCACCGCAACCACGGGGATGGTCAGTGGGTTCCGGGTCTCCGCGGCCGGGGAGGGCAGCTCCATGCCCTCCGGCATCAGCACCAGCAGGCCCGCAGCCTTCCGACCGGCCGCCACCGTGGCCTTGAAGTGCACATCGGTGCGCACGCTGCGGCCGCTGGGGCTCTGGGGATCTCCCCATTCCACGACCAGGATCTTGCCCGACACGTCCATGTGCGAGAACCGGTCGTCGGGGTCACCGGGGCGGCTGAGGCCGGAGCCTCCGTACGCCAGCGGCGCTTCGACGGTGGTGTTGGCCGTGAAGCCGAAGGGCACCCAGTCCCGGCCCTGTGCGTAGCCGTGGCCGGAGACGGCCAGAGCGTTCGAGGGACCGAACGCGGCTCCGTTCCGGATGGGGAAGGCCTGGAAGAACGAGCCGCCGGGACCTCCGGGGCGGAGCCCCATGGCCTGGAACCGGGCGGCGATGTACTGCGCCGCGCAGCGCGCGCCCGGCGTGCCGATCTCCCGGCCCTCGAGGGCGTCGTCCGCCAGATAGCGGATGTCGGCCAGGGGCTCGGCGAAGCCGGCGGTGATGACCTTCGGGTCGGGACACGTGGCCGTCTGCTGGGCCACGGCGGGGTAGGCGCAGATCGCCAGGAACGGGAGGGCCCATACGCTCCTGCGCAGCATGGAAGACATGTTGAACCTTCCGGAAGGCTGACGTTGTTGCCCCTGAAGGACAGGATCGTGCTCACCAGCGACAGGGGCGCGGCCTGGTCCGTACACGATGGCGCCGAAGGGCGCCCAGGTGAAGCGGGTCCTACGTTTCGCGCAGCCTGCGCAGCTCCGAGTCGGGGTACCTCTCGAGGAACTGTGTCAGGATCCGGTGCGTGAGCCCCCAGACGATCTCACTGGCCACGTCGAAGCAGGGGAAGGTCCGCGCACCCCCCGGGAGCGGGATCTCGACCTCTCGCCGGGTCTCGGGCGCCCGCAGCTTCTCCAGCGTCACCCAGTGTACCGCGTCGACCTCTCGGCTCGCCACCCGGGCGGAGACGTCGCCGGCGACGCCGAAGACGAACGGCGCGATGACGAGCTTCGGCAGCCTCACGGATCGCGGTACCACCTCGTCCAGCCGCCCCAGATGCACCCCCACGGACTCGAGGTCGATGCCCGTCTCCTCCAGGGTTTCCCGGACGGCGGTGTCCAGCAACGACTCGTCGGAGGCGTCGCGGCGGCCGCCGGGCAGCGCCATGTGTCCCGACCACGGGTCGCGCTCCGAGCGGGCTCGTTTGATGAGCAGGAGGTCCAGACGCTCACGGCCCCGCAGGACGACCGACACCGCCGCCTGGAGCACGTCGTCGTCGTACGCGCGGGGGTCGTCGGTGTCCGCGACGTACGATGCCAGCGCCTCGCTGAGGATCCAGAAGCGCGGATCGGTCTCGAGGGGGTCGGTCATCGCAGCTGCCGTCGCACCACGCGCATGGGCACCTGCGGATCGTGCTCCACACGCCAGAGCGGGAACGTGCGCACACGGCCGGATCCGTACACCAGACCCGCGAGAGCGCCCCGCTCCGAGCCGAGGAGTCGATCGAAGAAGTTCCACCGCGCCAGGCCGTACCCTTCTGGCTCCAGGAGCTCGAAGACCAGCCGGCCCAGGGGCTGCGCCGTGCTGACATAGTACGCGCCCGCGGGTTGGGCGACCCTCGCCGTGTCCCAGGTGCCCCTCACGGTGAGCAGGTGGTGCCCCTGGAACTCGTTGGCCGCGGCGCCCAGGCTGTCGATCTTGAGGACCTGTGCGCTCCCCGACCACGCCTTCACCAGTCGGCGCACCTGGATGCCGTGCAGCAGCAGAATAGCCGCCATGCCGCCCTCCCCAGGCGGCAGGAAGTAGCCGCCCGGCAGCTTCACGGTGCGGGATGCGACGAAGCGGTCGTAGATCGGGAGCTGCAGGGTGTCGAAGTGGTGGTCGCGGTCCAGCACCACGGGCTCGACCCCGCGGGAGGCGGCCTTGAAGTCCACCGCCAGGTCGGGACGGGCGAGGTCGCCGCGACCCTCCAGGGTAGTGACGCGATCCGCCTTCCGCTCCAGCTCGCGGATGTGGTCCGCGTGGGCCGCGGCGTACTCGAGGACCTCCAGGACGAAGTCGTGCGTCACCTTGATGCGCGTCCGGAAGTCCGCGTGGGAATAGGCCTCGCTCAGAACGGCGATGCGGCCGCGCAGGCCCACGTAGTTCGTGCCGTACCAGGCCAGCGGGGAGTAGGTCGTCCACGCCTGCGGATGCTGCACGTTGCGCACGTTCCCGTAGGGGAAGACCGGCTCGTGGTACTTGCTCTGCATGGCCGCGCGCACCGCGGGGAGCAGCGTATCCTGCGTGAACGCCGTGGGCCCGGGAGGACCGTTGGGGTTCAGGCCCGGCGAGTAGGTGAGCAGGTAGCCGTGGAGGGTTCCGTCCGTGGTATGCAGATCCATCATGACGGCAGGGTCCCACGTGTCGTACACGTGGGCCAGTGACGCGCGGGTCTCGGGCCCCTCCGCCTTCAGGTAATCGCGGTTCAGGTCGAGCTTGAGGCCGTCGGGCCGCACCCCCACCATGGGGGGGCCGTCCTGCTCCGGACGATTCACGGCCACCGGCCCGAACGCATCGTTGCCGTCCGCGTTGTAGTCCGGTGCCACCAGGATGACCAGCTTCGAGAGCAGATCGTGGTGCACGCCCATCAGCTCCCGCAGGAGCTGCTGCACCGCCTCCTTACCCTCCACCTCGCCGGCGTGGATGTTCGCCTGGACGTAGACGACGAGCTTACCCGATCGGTGGGCCTCCCGCGGCGAGGTGACGCGCGGTTCGGAGGCGATGACGAGGTAGATCGGCCGGCCTTCGGCGGTCCGCCCCATGGTGCCCACGGTGATGGGCGCCCCCCTGGCCTGGAGGCTGTCCAGGAACGCGCCGACCTCGGCGGTGGACGATGTGCGCTGGTAGTTCGTTCTCTCGGGGACGGTCTGCTGCGCGCCGACCCGGGAGGCCGCGAGGAGCAGCAGCATGGGCAACGCCAGGGATGGTCGGATTCTCATCGCTCTCGGACTTGTCAGGGTGGTGGCTCAGCATCGCGAAATCGGGCGTGCTGCGCCAGCGAACCGGGGAGACGAACCCCGCGGCCCGCGTCCCCGCGCGTCGTCACCGCCGACGAGGAGCGCCGCCGTCCGGCGTCGGCCGCCCCGGGGCGCCTGCCCCCCCTTCGTCAGGAGCGCGCCGCTCCTCCGTGCTGTACGTGGTAGCGTACGACCCGCTGGACGCCGAGGCTGTCGCTGGTGACCGCCCAGACGGTGTCGCCACGGACGAAGGGCCACGGGTACATGGTGAAGTCCTCGGGTGCGTTTACCCTGCCCAGATATGTGCCGTCGGGCTCGAACACGTCGAAGGCGACCGGTTCGATCCAGCTCGTCGCCTGAGAGTCCGGCTTCTTCGGATCGTAGTCCGGATTGGGCTTCTCCACCGCCGGCCGAGGCACCGCCACCCAGACGCGACCATCCTGCCCCGTGAGGATGTCGCCGAAGGGCGGCTTGGTGTCGGGGATGGACGGGCCGTTCCACTTCCAGCCCGGCACCATGCCTTGCATGCGGTGCTCGATCTCTTGCTTGCGGGCCTCCTTCTCGCCGCTCTGGACCGCCACGGGCTCGGAGCTCCGCTCGATACGCAGGACCGGGGCGTCGGCGCGCAGCAAGTCGATCCGGTAGTCCGTGCTGAGGCCGTAGACGAAGTAGCCGTCGGGATGCACGGTCCAGTGCTCCGACGGTGTGAAGGGAACGCCGTAGGAGGCCGAGGAGCCTTTGCCGAAATGCGCCTCGACGACCGGTGTCCGATACCCGTGATCCGGCGGCTGGAGGGTGTCGCGTACAGCCCCATCCGAGCCGTAGCGGATGAGGTCGATGTGCCAGGCTCTCGTCACGGGATCGATGTTCACCAGGAACTCGATGTACACGTCGTCGTGCCGGTCCGTCCACAGGGGCGCCGAGGTGTGCAGCATGCTCCGCAGGAGCCAGGTCGTCACGGGAGAGCCGTCGGGGCCGTAAACCTGGAGGCGGGCGTTGCCGGGGTCACGTACGATGACCCTGCCGTCGGAGAGCACCGCGACGGCCTCGGGCTGCTCCAGCTCGCCTGGGCCCTGCCCACGGCGCCCCAGCGTGCGCACCCAGGCGCCCGTCGGGTCGAAGGCTCTCACCTCGGCAACCTGCGAATCCACGACGTAGATGGTTCCGTCGGCTGCCACCGCCACCGAGTTGACCGCTCCGAACAGGTAGTGCGGATCCCCTTCCATCCTTCCGATGGACACCTCCGGCACCAGCGTCGCCGGTGCGCCCCAGACGCTCCCCGAGACCGTGCGCACGACGATCGTATCCCCGGCGGTGTCGCGCACGACCTGCAGGCCGGAGGAGGTGGCACTCCCGCCGCCGCAGGCGGCCAGGAACAGGATCGACATCGTGACGGAAAGAAACGTCCGGACTCTCATGGCAGGTACCTCGGCGTCTACACCCCTCTGCGCTTCGGTCCCCAGATCAGCTTGTGGAGCTGGGTCTGGAAGCGCACGGGCAGCTTATCCCCCAGGATCCATCCTGCCAACTCCTCGAGGTCGATCTCGCCCCATACCGGTGAGACGAGGAGCGCCCGCAGCGATCCGTCCGCCACCCGCGCGTCCAGGGCACGCTCGGTGATGACCTCCTTCATCCACTCGTAGTCCGTCCGGTCCTTCACGACGAACTTCACCTCGTCGCCGGGGCCCAGGTGCTCCAGGTTCTGCCAGAGGTTCCGGTGGCTCTCGCCGGACCCGGGGCACTTCAAGTCCATGATCTTGTGCGCCCGCGCGTCCAGGGGGGCCACGTCGAAGGCGCCGGACGTCTCCACCAGCACCGTGAAGTCCTCGTCCAGCAGCATCTCCACCAGCGGGAAGGCGTTGGCGTGGGCCAGCGGCTCGCCGCCGGTCACCTCCACCAGGGGCGTGCCCGTCGCACGGACCCGGTCCACGATCTGGGAGAGGGTCAGGCGCTCGCCGCCGTGGAACGCATAGGCGGTGTCGCACCAGACACAGCGGAGAGGACAGCCGGTGAGGCGCACGAACGTGCAGGGCAGCCCTGCCCAGGTGGACTCCCCCTGGATGGAGTGGAAGATCTCCGTGATGCGGAGGAAGGGCTCCGCGGGCGAGCCCGCGTCTCCGGGCACCGTCAGGGGCCTTTCCCGTCGCCCCGCCGGGGCCACAGAAAGCCCAGCGGGGTCTCCTGCACCACGCTGCCGGCCATGAAGAGCACGTTGGCCGGGCGCTCCGCGAGGCGCCGCATCAGATACGGATACCAGTGTGATCCGAAGGGGATGTAGATGCGCACGTTGTAGCCGTCGGCGACGAGCTGGCGCTGAAGGTCGCGACGCACGCCGTGGAGCATCTGCATCTCGAAGGAGCTCTTGTCGATGCCCTCCTTCTGATGGAACGCGACGGTGGCGTCGATCATGGCTTCGTGGTGCGTTGCGATAGCGGGATAGTTGCCGCCCGTCAGCAGCATCTGCATCAGCTCGACGAAGTTCCGGTCCACGTCGGCCTTGTTCTTGAAGGCGACGCTGGGCGGTTCGTTGTACGCACCCTTGCACAGGCGCACGCGGGCACCGAGCTGGTTCATGCGTGCGACGTCGCCCGCGCTCCGCTTCAGGTACGCCTGGAGCACCACGCCGATGTTGCGGCGACCCTCGGCCCACAGCTTCTCGAAGGCGTCCAGGGTGCGTTTCGTGTACTCCGAGGACTCCATGTCGAAGCGGATGAAGTTGTCCAGCGACTCCGCCTTGTCGAGGATGCGGCCCAGGTTGCCGGCCAGGAAGCGCTCGGAGATGTCCTGACCCAACGCCGTGAACTTCAGCGAGACGTTGGCGTTCAGCTTCTCCGCGTCGATGCGGCTCAGGATGTCGAGGTAGACGTCGCCGGCGATCGTGGCGTTGGGCTCGTCGTGCACGGACTCGCCCAGGAAGTCGCCGGTGGCCGCCATGCCGACGGCGTTGGCTTCACGAATGGCGCGGGTGAGGTCGTCGACGCTCTCTCCGGGAACGAAGCGACGGCTCAAGCCCTTGAGCGGAGTCTTCGTGACCACCGACTTGGCGGCGTTGGAATGGCTGAGGAAGATGAGGCCTTCTCGAAGCATCGGACTCTACGATTCCGGATTCAGATGTCTTTGTCGTCGTGTCGGACCAGCGCCTCCTCGAGGAGATGCTGGACGTCGAGGAGGGTCAGGTCGCCCAGGCGGCGCTCGGCTTCCTCCTGGCTGCGGCAGGACGCCAGGGTGGGGGTCTCCACGTGTCCGACGATCCCCACGCCCGTCTGGGCCCAGCGCGGGAAGACGAGGTAGCCGTTGTAGGGGGCCACCAGGTTGCCCGTCTTCTCCACCTCGATGGAAACGGTGTAGGGATGGCCGTCGGAGCCGCCGAACGCGGGCGGCCGATCGTGGGTCCGGAGGTAGCCCCCCAGCGTGCTGTCGGGCACGCCGGCGGTGGCGCTTCCCTCTTCGCCCCGCTCTGCGGGATCGGCGTCGACTGCGGTCATGGCGCTCGAAAGCCGGTATCTGACTCCACCATACGGTGTGTGGACACTCTCGAAGCTAGGCGAAGCGGCCTCCCCGATCCACGCCCCGCACGTTGTGGGTGGGCGGGGGCCCGGATAGTGTTGCTGCACGCTCCACTGCACGACGTGCGGTTCTTCCCGACACGGAGGGACACGAATGGCCCGACAAATGCGCGCGGCGCTCTTCTCCGAGTTCGGCGGTCCGGAGGTGGTCTCGATTCAAGAGGTGCCCGCGCCCGACCCGGGGCCCGGCGAGGTGCTCATCAAGGTCGAGGCGGCCTCCATGAACCATTTGGACCTGTGGGTGAGACGAGGGCTGCCCGTGGAAACGCCCATGCCCCACATCGGCGGTGCGGACATCGCCGGCGTCGTGGAGGCGGTCGGCGAGGGCGCAGCCGGCGTGCCCACCGGCACCCGGGTGGTAGTGGACCCGTCCCTGGGATACGGATGGTACGACGGTCAGGGCCAGGGGGAGTCGTTCGAAGAGCCGCCGTTCCGGCTGCTGGGAGAGCATACGCAGGGAGGATTCGCCGAGTACGCCGTCGTGCCCGCCGCCAACCTGCTGGAGATCCCCCAGGGCTTTCCTTCGGAGGACGCGGCCGCCGCGGGGCTGGTCTTCGTGACCGCCTGGCGGGGTCTCATGACGCGCGGGGGTGTGAGGGCCGGGGAGAAGGTGCTCATCACCGGTGCCTCCGGGGGCGTCTCCACGGCGGCGATCCAGATCGCCCACATGGCCGGCGCCCGGGTCTATGCGGTGACCAGCGGGGAGGACAACGTGAGCCGCGTGCGTGCTCTGGGCGCGGACGTCGTCTATGACCGCGAGAAGGTCGAGTTCTCCCGCGAGGTGTGGCAGGACACGGCAAAGAAGGGCGTGGACCTGGTCTTCGACTCCGTGGGGGAGGCGGTCTGGCAGCAGTGCCTCAGGGCGCTGGGAGTCGGGGGAAGGCTGGTGGCCTACGGGGCGACCACGGGCTCGAGGGGGAGCGCGGAGATCCGCGTGGTGTTCTGGAAGCAGCTCTCCATCCTGGGGACCACCATGGGCACGCCGGCGGAGTTCCGACGGGTGATGCGTCTGGTGTTCGACGGCGCTCTGTCTGCGGTGGTGCACGAGGTCATTCCCCTGGCGGAGGCTCGCCGGGCCCACGAGCTGCTGGAGAGCGGGAAGGTGTTCGGGAAGCTGGTGCTGGTGCCGTGAGCGGGAGGGGGAAGCGCATGGAGCCGACGTCCTTGCGGATCTCCTGGGCGATGCGTGGATGGGACGCGGGACGGACCCCTGGGTGGGAAGATCACTCCCCGACCGGGGCGCGCCCATGGATCTGAGGGAAGCCCAACGCCGGGTGGACGCCTGGATCTCCCAGTTCGAGGAGGGCTACTGGCCGCCCCTGACGAACCTCGCACGCCTCACGGAGGAGGTGGGCGAGCTCGCTCGGGAGATGAACCATCGGTTCGGCCACAAGCCCAAGAAGGCGGAGGAGCCGGACCAGGACCTGGCCCTGGAGCTGGCCGACATCCTGTTCGTGCTCCTGGTCATCGCCAACGAGCAGGGCATCGACCTCGACGACGCTCTGGAGCGGGTCCTCGCCAAGTACCGGGAGCGGGACTCGGACCGGTGGACCCGGGTGGGCGAGGGGCCGGCGAAGGGGTAGCGGCCGGGCCTACGCGGTTCCCGGACGCCGGCCCCCAGGCGCCGACGTGCGGGACGACGGCCACGGGGCCGGTGCTCAGCCTCGTTTCCCCGGCTGCCAGCGCCAGTCCCGCACCTCGGGCATGTCCTCGCCGTACTTCCGCGTGTATTCGCGGTGCTCCACGAGCTTGTCGGCCATGTGCTGCCTGACGTGCGCGAAGCGAACTCCCAGGCCGGGGACCCGGTCGATGACGTCCTGGACGAGATGGAACCGGTCCATGTCGTTGCGTACGACCATGTCGAAGGGCGTGGTCGTCGTACCCTCTTCCTTGTAGCCACGCACGTGCAGGTTCTTGTGGTTGGTGCGCCGGTAGGTCAGCCGGTGGATGAGCCAGGGGTAGCCGTGGAAGGCGAACACGATGGGCCGGTCCGTCGTGAACAGACCATCGAAGTCCCGCTCCGACAGCCCATGCGGGTGC
>JAJDNC010000048.1 GCA_022340865.1 Gemmatimonadota bacterium | reverse complement strand
ACCGACGCGCGCGCTACTACCGTGTCACGGAGAAAGGCCGGCGGCACCTGGAGGCCGAGACGAAGCGCTGGATGAGCTACGCGGAGTTGGTGACGGGGATTCTGTTGGCTCCGGTGGGGCCCGCGAGGGAAGGATGATCCGCCCGGGTGTGAAACCGCTCTTCCGGCTCCGGCTCGGGCGCCGCAGCGTCGTGGACGAGCGCGTCGACGAGGAGGTCGCGCTCCACTTGGAACTCCGCGCAAGGCAGCTCGAGGCGGAGGGACTCACGCCGGAGCAGGCTCGGGCGGAGGCGCTCCGTCGGTTCGGGGATGTATCCGCGGGCCGCACCCTCCGCGAGGCCGCCCGCCGCCGGGAGGAGAGGGTCCGACTGCGCGATTGGGTTGGCGGCTTGCTCCAAGACATCAGCTACGGCGTTCGAAGCCTCTGGCATCACCGCGTGGTATCGGCCTTCGTGATCCTCACCCTTACACTCGGGATCGGCGCGAACGCCACGATGTTTGGCGTCGTGGACACACTGATGTTCCAGCCGCCCCCGGACGTGACACACGCGGATCAGGTCGTACGGCTCGAGTTCGCTTTCCCCGGGGGGGCAGGAGAGGGCTTGTTCTATAACCCGCACAGCAACTACAGCACGTACAAGGCGCTGGCCGAGCGTGTCCCCGGGTTCCAGAACGTCGCGGCCTATTATCGCCAGAACACCTGGATCGGAACGGGCTCGGATGCCCGCTCCCTCGACGCGGTGTTGGTGACGGCGAGCTTCTTCCGGACGCTGGGCGTACAGCCCGCCCTGGGACGGTTCTTCAGCCCGGAGGAAGAGCGTGCAGAGGGAGCCCGAACCGTCGTCCTCGGCTACGGCCTATGGATGAGCCGCTTCGATGGAGATCACGCCGTGCTGGGGCGCACCGTCGACATCGCGGGGGCACCGTGCACGATCATCGGGGTGGCGCCGCCGCACTTCACCGGGGTCGACCTCAAGCGCGTAGATGCATGGCTCCCCATCGGCATGGCGAGCACGTTGGTGTGGGCCGACGCGCTCGATGTCCGCTCGGACGACACCTCCTCGTGGTTGAGCACCGTCGCGCGTGTGCGCCCCGGCATCGGCAGAGAGGTGATCGCCGCGCAGGCCTCAGCCGCGTTCCGGGCCTATCATGCGAAGGACCCGGACTCCAAGGAGGCCCGCGTGGTGCTCGCACCACTACCGGTCGGCCGCGGACCGGAGGTCCCTGCCGAGGCGAAGGTCTCACTCTGGCTCGGCGTAGTATCGGTGCTGGTGTTACTGGTGGCCTGCGCCAATGTGGCCAACCTGCTGTTGGCGCGCGCGGCGGCTCGGTCCCACGAGGTTGCTGTGCGGCTCTCGCTCGGCGCGGGACGCTGGAGGATCTCCCGCCAACTCCTCGTCGAGAGCCTGATGCTCGCGCTGTGCGGCGCCGGGGCCGCAGTGCTGGTGATGGTGTGGAGCTCGTCCTTCGCGCGGCACGTCCTGATGCCCGATATCACGGCTGTCGCGGGGCCGGTCTCGCTTCGGATACTCCTGTTCGCGGGGGCAGTGGCGCTCGGCACCGGCGTCCTGTGCGGCCTGGCGCCCGCGCTCCTGTCCGCGCGTTCCGACCTGGACGCAATCCTGAAGGGTAGGAGTCAGGGGCCAACCGGGCGGCTGCGAGCCCAGCGGGTCATCGTCGTCGGGCAGGTGGCGTTCACGGTCGTGCTGATGGCGGGCGCCGGCCTCTTCATGCGCAGCCTCTACAACGTGCGCAGTAAGGACCTCGGCATGGACGTGCGACACGTCCTTTACGCCGACGTCGACTTCCAGTCCATGGGGGTGTCTCGCGCCAACGCGCTCCAGGAGTACCGGGCCATGCTCCAGCGCGTGCGCGGACTGCCGGGCGTGACGGCAGCCGGCCTCTCCATCGGGGAGCCGTTCCGGAGCGGGTGGGCCGTCGGAATTCGGCCCGTGACTGGTGCGGCGTCGGAGGTAGCCCAGCCGGAGTTTGCCCCATATGGGCGCGCCGTCAGCGCCGGCTTCTTCGGGGCCACGGGTCGGCGGTTTGTCGCGGGCCGTCCCTTCACAACGGACGAGCATACAGCTTCCGCGCACGTGGCGATCATCAACGAGGAGGCAGCCCGCTACTACTGGGGGCGGAAGAGCCCTCTGGGTGTGTGCATTCAAGCGCCCGGCAACGACAAGGAGTGCTTCCGGATCGTCGGTGTCGTCGCCAATACCCCGTTCTTCTACATCACGAACGCGATGCCTCAGGAGCTGTATCTGCCCTTGGAGGCGGCGTTGCGGGCGGCTCCCCAGGTCGGGCGTGGCATGACGATGGAGGTCCGCACCGCCGGCGATCCCGAAGCGATGGTGGGAAGGGTGCGCCGCGCGATGATGGCCGCCGGGTCCAACGTCCCGTTCCCGTCCGTCATCCCGCTCACGGACATCATCGACCCCCAGTACCGCTCGTGGGAACTCGGCGCAGAGGTGTTCACGGCGTTCGGGCTCCTCGCCTTGGTGCTCGCCATCGTGGGACTCTACGGCGTGCTGGCCTACGCGGTCGTGCAGCGCTCGCGGGAACTCGGCATCCGCGCGGCGCTGGGAGCGCGCCCGGGCGCGCTGGTACGCAAGGTGGTGACCGGCGGTCTGGCCACGACGCTCCTCGGCGCACTGATCGGCATCGCCGCCGCGCTCGCCGCGGGCCGACTTGTCGCCTCGCTCCTCTACGGTGTCTCCGCCCACGACCCCTTCTCTCTCGGCTGCGCGGCAACCGTGCTCATGATGGCGGCGGGCTTGGCGAGCTACCTCCCGGCGCGTCGCGCGTCGCGGGTCGATCCGCTTACGGTGTTGCGGTCAGAGTAGCGCTCCTGCACCGGCTGGTCGTCCATAGGATGTAATAGCCACGCCACCCGACGTTCGTGGCGTGGCTCGAAATGAGTGTCAAGTCTCCCAAAAGGGGTGGCCACTTCCCAGAAACTCGCGCGGCGGCCGCGTTGGATGGGTGGAGTCCGCCTGTGGGTGGCGAAAAATCCGTCCGAGCAGGGAAGTGCGCACGGATGGCTGACGGACCGGGTGCTCGTGGACCGAAGATGCGGCCTGGGACGAGCCGAGACGGTGGTGGAGTCGTGGCCGACCCACACTCACCGAGGGGTACGCCGATGGGGGGCTGGAGCACCCACGAGAAGGTGTCCCGCCACGTAGGTGCGGCGGTAGGCTCAGCAGGGGACTGGTGGGGGAGTCAAGCAGCGAGTCGGCGGGTGTAGCGGTGATGAAGCCCGCCCACCTGGGCGAGTGCGACCACGTCGCCCATCACGGGCGGCTCCACCGCACGCGGATCGGGACAATCTTCGTCTAACGACCGGTGTGTTCGCGAGTTGTGATAGTACGAGGCGTAGCTTCGAAGAACCCGCATGAGGTGTCGTTCACCGAAAACGATGACGTGGTCGAGGCATTCTCGGCGGATTGAGCCGATCAGCCTCTCGCAGCAGGGGTTCTGCCACGGCGAGTGCGGGGCCGTCACGATCTCGTGGGTGCCCATTGCCTCGACGCGCTCGGCAAAGCTGCCGCGGAAGATGCTGTCGCGGTCGTGCAGCAGGAAGCGGGGTGCGGCTCGGTAGGGAAAGGCCTCGACGACTTGCTGGGCGGTCCACCGAGCGGACGGCGAGGTCGTGACGTTGAAGTGCACGATGCGGCGACGATCATGGGCCATGATCACCAGCACGTACAGCACGCGGAACGTCACCGTCGGGACGACGAAGAAGTCCAGAGCGGCGATGTCCCTGACGTGGTTCTCGAGGAAGGAGCGCCAGCTCTGCGACGGTGGGCCAGACCGCGGTGGTCTGTAACGCCGGACCGTGGAGTCGCTGACCTCGATCCCGATCTTGCGGAGCTCCGCTTGGATCCGCGGCTTGCCCCAGGTGGGGTTCGCACGCCACATGTCGTGGATCAGCTCCCGGACCTGCGGGTCGATCCTTGGCCGACCGGGCCGGGGTTGGCTCTTCCAGCGCCAGTAGGCCCGGAACCCCTTCCGGTGCCACTTCACGACCGTGGCCGGCTGGACGAGGACGAGGGCTCGATGCCAACCCGGCCAGATACGGCGCAGCCAGACCCAGAAGAGCCGGTCACGGTCCTTGAACCGCGCCCTCCGGGGCTGCCGCCCGAGGACCATCAGTTGATGCCGAAGTGCCACGTTCTCGAGCGCGAGATCCCGGCGGCTCTTGAGCGCGGAAACGACGCTCCCCCCTACGATGCGGACCCACCCTCCCATCGACGCCTGCTTTCATTGAAGCCATGAAAGGCCAGCAATTTCGCGGCGGACGGGTTTTTCGCCACCTACAGGCGCACGGTAGCCACGCCGCGGTGTCATCCATTGCGGCCAGATATACAAAACTGTATAGTGTGAGCACACAGACGACACCCCAATGAGCTGCTCCGATCTCGCCGACTGGTACCTCTCCCATCGTCTCGCCGTCCTGGACACGCGGTCGGCGACGTTTCGTCGCACGTGGAAGGCACTCGTTCCGTCCGGGTACACCGTCGGCGTCTGCATCCAGCGCCTAGCCGAGACCGGCCGGATCCGAAGCATCGGGCGTGGGCTCTATGTGCCCGTCGACCCCGTTCGCTCCACCCCGCCAATTGCGATCGCCAGCGGCGTGTTCCTCGAAACGCCGCACTATGTGACGACGGACGCGGCCCTCGCCCACCACGGCCTCATCGACCAGCCGATCCCCAGGATCACGGTTGTCCTTGCGCATCGACGGCAGGCGATCCGGATTGACCAAGCCACGGTGCTTCGCCCCGTGACCCTCGACGAGCCGCGGGTTCGCGGAGCCGATGCGTTCGACACGACCGTCCAGGGCTTCGCCGTTCACGTTGCGGGCCGGGAACAGGCCGTGGTGGATGCGCTCACGGAGCCGCGATGGATGGTGCACGGTGATCTGCTGCCGGAGATCCTGGCCGCTTTCTCCGACGAAGAGCTCGAGCGAACAGCCTCCAGCGTCCTTTACAAGACCACGGCCGCCGCACAGCGCCTCGGCTACCTGATCGAGGAAGCCGGTCGCGAGATGCCGGGTCCCCTCGATGAGATCCAGCCGATCCGTGCCGTGAAGCTCCGCCCGCACAAGCGGACGAGGGGACGCTACTCGACGCGCTGGCGTGTCTATGGGTGAGCCCCGGACTCGTGCGGCGATCGCGGCGAGCTATCAGGCCGCGCGCGCTCGCGGAGACGCCCCGGTGATGCGCCGGTACCAGAACGAGGAGGCCTGTTTTGTTCTTCTCGCGATCCTCGCGCGCCTCGCTTCAGACGAGGAGAGCTTCGTTCACCGGATCGCGCTCAAGGGCGGAATTCTCATGGCTGGCGAGCTTCGTTCGTCACGGGCGTCGGCCGACATCGACGCTACGACCGGGCGGGGGCTCCGGATTGATCCCGGCCGGGTGGTGGGGGATCTGCGCCGGGCCGGCCGAGAGTTCGGGGTGCGCCTCGAAGGTTCTCCCGACCGCACGATGGGCGGCCTGATCGTACGATTCCGCTTCGATTCCTTGACCGACGCGGGCACCGCCAAGTTGGAAGTGAGCGTTCGCGAGGATCTGGTCTTCGCGGTACGTGACGCCTTCTTCGACGTTTCCGAGCTCGGGCTTCAGCCGTTCACGCTCCCGGCCGTCGCGGAGGTCGAGCTCGTCGCCGAGAAGCTCCGCACCCTCGTCCAGCGAGCACAGCCCCGCGATCTTTTCGATCTCCACCTCTACCTCACCGAATCCGGGTGGAACCTGCCACCGGCCGATCTGCGCCGGGCCGTAGATGCGAAGCTCTCGATCACCCGGCACAAGCGCTGGCGGTCCGGCCTCTGGAGATCCAACCTGGAGGAGATCGAATCCACCTGGGAGACGACCATGACCTCGTGGATTCGTCCAAACCGCCTCCCCGCGTTCAAGCACGTTGTCCAGGATATAGCGCGCCAGCTTCGGTCTTTGCGCCTCGACTGAGGGCGGGGAGCGGGGCCATCCCGGCCCGGTATCTCAGAACCTATCTCACGTTTCTCACGACCTCGTACTGTTCCAAAACTCCACCGAGCATCAGGTGGCCTGCCTTGGGGTCATGACCTTCTTCCTGGCCGAGAAGCCTCGGAGCCGACCCGGTTTCGTAGACACCGCGGAGGGGGACTGAAGACCTTTGTCGAGGATTACGAAAGAGCGCCAACCGCGGTGGCCGCGGAATTACGAGAGAGACCGTCAGGAATTACGAGATGCCGAGCAAGACCACACCGCCGTAGCGGGCCTTTCTCCTACCGACAACGAATCAAATACCAGCAAAACTACGAATCACCTGTCTCCACTGCTACGAATCAAGTGACCTTCAGGAACATCAGGAACCTATTTCACCGTGTTGATCATGTCGAAGATCGGGAGGTACATAGCCACGATCATGCCGCCTACCACCACACCCAGCACCACGATCATGATCGGCTCCATGGCGGACAGCATCGCGTCCACGGCGGCGTCCACCTCCTCGTCGTA
>JAJDNC010000047.1 GCA_022340865.1 Gemmatimonadota bacterium | reverse complement strand
TCGTGGACGTCGCGGCACCGACCCTCGAGGAGCCGGAGGCCGCGGAGGAAGAGGAGGTCGCGGACGTCGCGGCGTCGGCTCCCGACGAGCCGGAGGCCGCGGAGGAGGACGAGCTGGACATCGCGGCCCTGGCTCCCGACGAGCCGGAGGCCGCGGAGGAGGACGTCCTGGACATCGCGGCCCTGGCTCCCGACGAGCCGGAGGCCGCCGAGGAGGACGTCCTGGACATCGCGGCCCTGGCTCCCGACGAGCCGGAGGCCGCCGAGGAGGACGCGCCGGACGTCGCGGCCCTGGCTCCCGACGAGCCGGAGGAGCCCGAGGAGCCCGAGACCGCCGACACCCGCCCGATCGTCACGCGGACCATGGCGGATCTCTATGTGCACCAGGGCTTCGGTGACCGGGCTCTGGAGGTGTACCGGCAGCTCCTGGAGATCCGCCCCGACGACGCGGAGCTCCGGGCTCGCATCGCTTCCCTCGAGGCCTCGCTTTCCCGCGAGACGGAGACCACCGGCGAAGCGGCCGAAACGGAGGAACCCCTGGAGGGCCCCCTGGAGGCGGCCACCGACGGCGATGCCATGGAGGACGCCTTTTCCGAGCACGTGTGGCGCACGGAGAGGCACGCCGAGGGCCACGAGGTCGAGACGCCCTTCGCATGGACCGCCGAGGAGCCGGAGGAAGAGGGGCCTTCGAGGCCTCCGATATCCGAGTACTTCCGGCGCCTGCTGTCCTGGGAGGCGGAGTCCGACGCGGAAACCGGCGAGGCCTCGGAGGACGGCAGCCCCGACGGAGGTGACGGCGAGGGGGGAGACGTCACGAGCCGGATGCACCCGGCGTGAGGATCGCAGTCCTGCACGGGCCGAACCTGCGCCTTCTGGGTCGCCGGGAGCCCCAGGTCTACGGGACCGACACCCTCGGGGACATCGACGCCCGCATCGGTGACGAGGCGGCGTCCCTCGAGGTCGAGGTGGAGTCCTTCCAGTCCAACCACGAGGGGGACCTCCTCGACTTCATCGACGAGGCGTCGGCGAGGGTCGACGGCTTCCTCGTGAACCCGGGAGCGCTGACCCACACGTCCGTGGCGCTGAGGGACGCGCTCCTGGGCGTGTCCCTTCCTTTCGTCGAGGTCCACCTGTCGAACACGGCGGCCAGGGAGCCCTTCCGGCACCGCTCCTACCTTTCCGATGCCGCGGTCGGCGTGGTTTTTGGATTTGGGGCGTACAGCTATCTTCTTGGGCTCCGGGGGCTGGTAGCACATCTCCGGGAGCATCCAGACGAGCCCTAGGACCTGAGCACGAGGCCTGATGGCGAGCACTGCCGACTTCAGAAACGGTATGGTGCTGGAGATCGACGGCGATCTCTGGACCATCACCTATTTCCAGCACGTCAAGCCGGGCAAGGGTGGTGCGTTCGTACGCACCAAGCTGAAGAACGTCCTCAGTGGGAACGTGGTGGACCGGACCTACCGTGCGGGAGAGAAGGTGACGGATGTCCGCCTGGAGCGGCGGCCCGTGACGTACTCCTACACGGACGGCGACCTCTACTACTTCATGGACACCAACACGTACGAGCAGATTCCCCTCGCCCACGACGTCATCGGTGAGGATCAGCTCAAGTACCTGAAGGAGAACATGGAGTGCGAGGGGCTGGTCCACGACGAGAGGGTGATCGCCGTGGAGCTGCCGAACTTCGTCGAGCTCGAGGTCACGGAGACCGAGCCCGGCGTGCGGGGCGACACGGCCGCGGGTGCCACCAAGCCCGCCAAGCTCGAGACCGGCGCGGTGGTCCAGGTCCCCCTCTTCGTGGAGGAAGGTGACGTGATACGGGTGGATCGCCGTGAAGACAAGTACCTCACGCGGGTGACCGCATGATTGACCTCGAGTTCCTGGAGCGCCTGATCCAGGCCATCGACAAGAGCACCCTCGACTCCATCGAGATCGAACGGGGTGGCACGCGGGTGCGTCTGGCGAAGACTCCGCCTCCCGCGCCCCAGTCGGCCCTCCCCGTGGTGGCGCCGGCCGCGGCCTCCCCGGCCCTCCCGGAAACCACCGCGGCCGCGGCGGGGACGCCGCCCCAGTCCGTGGCCGCCCCGGAAGCCGCGCCGCAGGCCTCCAACCTGAAGGAGATCACCTCTCCCATGGTGGGGACCTTCTATCGTGCACCGGCTCCCGACGCGCCCTCTTACGTGGAGAAGGGGGCCCGCGTCTCCGTGGGCGACACGCTGTGCATCATCGAGGCCATGAAGCTCATGAACGAGCTCGAGTGCGACGTGGAGGGCACCATCGTCGAGATCCTCGTGGAGAACGCACAGCCTGTAGAGTACGGGCAGGTGCTCTTCCGCGTGGATCCCGCGTAAGAGAGATCTCCCTTGTTCCGGAAGGTCCTGATCGCCAATCGGGGCGAGATCGCCCTTCGCATCATCCGGGCGTGCCACGAGCTGGGGATCAAGACGGTGGCCGTGTACTCGGAGGCGGACCGCGAGTCGCTGCACGTCCGCTTCGCGGACGAGGACGTGTGCATCGGCGCGCCGCCGGCCGCGGAGAGCTACCTCAACATCCCCCGCATAATCGCGGCGGCGGAGGTGACCGGAGCCGAGGCCATCCATCCGGGATACGGCTTCCTCGCCGAGAACGCGGAGTTCAGCGAGATCTGCGCCCGCTCCGACATCGTCTTCATCGGGCCCACTCCCGCCCAGATCCGCGCCATGGGTGACAAGGCCACCGCGCGGCGGACCATGAAAGAGGTGGGTGTGCCCACGGTGCCGGGCTCGGAGGGGATCGTCGAGGACCTCGACGAGGCCCGCCGCGTGGCGGACGAGATCGGCTTCCCCATCATGATCAAGGCCTCGGCGGGTGGGGGCGGTAAGGGGATGCGCGTGGCCCCGGATCCCGAGAGCTTCGCCAAGCTGCTGAACGCCGCGCAGGTGGAGGCCAAGGCGGCCTTCGGGGATCCCGGCGTCTACCTGGAGCGCTGCATCCTGAGGCCCCGACATGTCGAGTTCCAGGTGTTCGGGGACCAGCAGGGCTCCATCGTCCACCTGGGCGAGCGCGACTGCTCCATCCAGCGGCGACACCAGAAGCTCGTGGAAGAGGCCCCGTCGCCGGCCCTCACCCCCGAGCTACGCGAGACGATGGGTGCCGCGGCGGTGAAGGGGGCCAAGGCCATCGACTACGTCGGTGCCGGCACCATGGAGTTCCTGCTGGACGTCGACCAGTCATTCTACTTCATGGAGATGAACACGCGGATCCAGGTGGAGCACCCGGTCACCGAGGTGACCACGGGCTTCGACCTCCTGAAGGAGCAGATCCGCATCGCCGCGGGTGAGCCCATGGGCTTCCCCATGAACGGCGAAGGCGTTCGCCACCGCGGCCACGCCATCGAGTTCCGCATCAACGCCGAGGATCCGGACCGCGACTTCGCGCCGTGCCCGGGAACGATCACGACGTTCCATCCGCCGGGCGGACCGGGAGTCCGCCTGGACACCCACGTGTACACGGGGTATCGGGTTCCGCCCAACTACGATTCGCTCCTCGGCAAGCTCATCGTCGCGGGGAGCACCCGCGAGGAGGCCATCCTGCGGGCACGACATGTGCTGGATCAGTTCATCATCGAGGGCGTGCCCACCACGATCCCGTTCCTCCGGCGGATCGTCGATGACGAGCGCTTCGTGGCGGGGGACGTGGACACGGGCTTCGTAGAGCACATGAACTCGGCCAAGAAGGAGGAGACTTGAGAGCCCGGGTCTTCTTCAGCGTCGCCGAGGCCGATCCCGCCGTGCTCCAGGAGGCCACCGTGGTGGTCATCGACGTGGTGCGCGCCACGACGACGATGGTGGAGGCTCTGGCGCACGGCGCCCGGGGGATCTACCCCACGGCCTCCATCGAGGAGGCGGTGAAGCTGACGGCGTCGCTGGGACGCGAGGACACGCTCCTCTGTGGTGAGCGCAAGGGCGTGAAGATCGAGGGGTTCGACCTGGGGAACTCACCGAGCGAATACGCCGCCACCGTGGTGAGCGGCAAGCGGCTGGTGATGAGCACCACCAACGGCACCATGGCGTTCTCCGTGACGCAGGAGTCTCCGCGGGTGCTCGCCTGTGCGTTCACCAACCTCGCGGCAGTGGCGACCGCACTGCGAGGCACCGAGGACCTCGTCGTGCTCTGCGCGGGCTGGCAGGAGCGCTTCTCCCTGGACGACGCCCTGTGCGCCGGACATCTCCTGCGCAAGGTGCTGGATCAGGGGGGACCCGAGGCGGACCTCAACGACGGCGCGTGGGCGGCCCTCTCCCTCAGCGGGGCGCTGGAGCCGACGTTGGACTTCCTGGAAGGCACCGCGGCAGGACGCGCTCTGGAGGCCATCGGCCTGGCCGACGACCTCGCGGTGTGTGTCGACGTGGATCGGCATGCGGTGGTCCCGGAGATGCAGGATCAGGCACTCGTTGCCACCGGAGGTTGAGCGGCAGGTATGCTGAACCGGGAGCAGCAACGCGATATCCTGGCCATAGGTATCCTGGCCCTGGCCCTCTTCGTGCTCCTGTCCCTGCTGCCCGTGTCCGTGCTGGGTTCCCGTGGGCTCGTGTGGTTCCCGTCGGGGAACACCATGGGGCTGGCGGGGGGGGTGGTGCGGGCGCTCCTGGTGGCGTTCGTCGGTGTGTCCGCCGTCCTGGTGCCCGCCCTCATGGTGGTGGGCGGGCTCCGGGCGGGTGAATGGCTGGACCCCGGCCGATCCGTGCGCCTGGCGCTCCTGGGGTTGGGGCTCCTGGTGCTGATCCCCGCGGCGACCTGGGTGGTGCTCCCCGACAGCAGCGCCGCGGGGTGGCTGGGCATGCAGGTCGGAGGTACCCTGGTGGGGCTGCTCAGCCCCCTGGGAGCCATCCTCGTGTGCGTGATGGCCCTGGTGGCGCTCTCCGTGAGCACCCTCGGGTGGAACCCGCTCAGGTCCCTGGGAGGAGGCCTCGCCGCCGTCGCCGGGCTCCTCGTGCGGGGGACCAGGGCGGGGGTCGTGAAGACCCAGGCCCACCGGGAAGCCAGGGCGCAGGCGCGGGCCCTCGCCGCCGCCGAGGCGGCGCGCGAGGCTCCCCTCGAAGCACTGGAGGAGACTCCGCTGGTGGAGGAGGTCGAGGAGCCGGCTCCGCCGGAGGCCGAGGAGCCCCCGCCGGGGCGGCGGGGGCGGAAGAAACCGTCCCTCCCGGCGGAGGAGGTGGAAGAGACCGCCGAGACGCCGGTCCTCGCGGAGATCGCGGACTCCTGGGACGAGGACAACGGGGCGGCGGTGCCGCCCATCGATATCCTCACCCCCCCGGAGGAGCGGGACCGCTCGGGGATGGAGCGCGAGCTGGACGAGCTGGGCCGCGTCCTGGTGGAGAAGCTCAAGACCTTCAACGTGTCCTGCGAGCTGGGAGGGCGTACCACGGGGCCCATGGTCACGCAGTTCGAGGTGATCCCGGCCCCGGGGGTCAAGGTGAACCGCATCGCCAACCTGGATGCCGACCTGGCGCTGGCCATGAAGGCGGCCAGCGTGCGCATCGTGGCGCCCATCCCCGGCAAAGGAGCGGTGGGGGTCGACATCCCCAACCCGAAGCCGGAGATCGTGAACCTCCGGGAGATCCTCCAGACGCCCCAGTTCCAGGGCGCGAAGGGCGAGCTCCCGCTCGCTTTGGGCAAGGACCTGAACGGCCGCCCCTACGTGGCGAACCTGGCGAAGATGCCCCACGTGCTCATCGCCGGTGCCACGGGATCCGGGAAGTCGGTGTGCCTGAACACCATCATCACCAGCCTGGTGTACAAGCACACGAAGAAGACGCTCCGCCTGCTCATGATCGACCCGAAGATGGTGGAGCTCTCCGTCTACTCCAGCCTCCCCCACCTGCGTCACAACGTGGTCACGGACCCCCGGGACGCGGCGGGGGTGCTCAGGTGGGCGGTCCTGGAGATGGCCCGTCGATACGAGCTCCTGAAGCTCAACCACGTGCGCTCCGTCCAGGAGTTCAACCGCAAGGTCAACGACGGCGTGCTCGTGCGCCGTGCGGAGCCGTCGGGGGCCGAGGGCGACGGGGACCGGTGGATCTACACCGACGGCGTCCTGCCCTACATCGTGGTGGTGGTGGATGAGCTGGCAGACCTGATGATGACCGTGCAGAGCGAGGTGGAGAAGCCGCTGACGCAGCTCGCGCAGAAGGCGCGCGCCATCGGCATCCACCTCATCGTGGCGACCCAGCGTCCCTCGGTGAACGTCATCACCGGGCTCATCAAGGCGAACTTCCCCACGCGCATCGCCTTCCGCGTGGCTTCCAAGACCGACTCCCGCACGATCCTGGACCAGAACGGGGCCGACGCGCTGCTGGGCAACGGCGACATGCTCTTCCTGCCGCCCGGCGAGGCCGAGCCCGTGCGCATCCAGGGCGCGTACCTGCCCACCGAGGACACCGAGCAGCTCATGGCGTGGTACCGGGAGCTGCAGGAACGGCACGAGGAGGCCGGCGAGGAGACCGAGACGCCGTCGGTGCTCGAGCCGGACATCCTGGAGGAGGTGCGCACGCAGGAGCTGGTGGACGCCGCCACGGCCGCCGAGGAGATCGCAGGAGACTGGGACGACCTCTTCCGCGCCGCCGCCGAGGTGTGCATCCAGAACGGTGGAGGCTCCACGTCACTGCTCCAGCGTCGCCTGAGCATCGGCTACGGCAGAGCGGCGCGCATCGTCGACCAGCTCCAGGACGCCGGCGTGCTGGGCCCCTCCGACGGCGCCAAGGGCCGCGAGGTGCTCATGGGCCTGGACGAGCTCGAAGCGTTCCTGGGAGGTGGCGTGTGAGGCGCCGCGCTTCCGGTGCCGCGACGGTGGCCGCGATCCTCGCGGCCGGGGGCCTCCTCGCCGTCGCGGCACGGCCCGCCACGGCGCAACAGGAGCGGGCGCTGCGGATCCTCGACGCCGCCGAGGCACGCTACGCGGCCGCACGCACCGTGTGCTCGAACTTCGTGCAGCGCCTCGACGTGACCCTCCTCAAGGAGACGCGTACGGGAAAGGGGCGGCTGTGCAGGCGGCAGCCCGACCGCTTCGCCATGCGCTTCACCGATCCGCCCGGGGACGAGGTCGTGGTGGACGGCTCGGCCGTGTGGATCTACTACCGCAGCGTCGACTCCACGCAGGTGATGAAGTATCCCGTCACGGACGCTCCGGGGGGCTACGACTTCCAGCGGCAGTTCCTGTCGGATCCCGCATCCAAGTACACCGTGACGTACGAGACGAGGGAGCGTGTGGCCGGTCACATGTGCCACCGCATCCGACTGGTTCCGAAGCAGGAGATGTCGTTCAAGTCCGCCGTGGTCTGGGTGGACACGTCCGACAGCCTGCTCCGCCAGGTGCGCGTGCAGGAGGAGAACGGCAGCATACGCACCCTGACGCTCGAGTCCGTGGAGCTCGACCCGAAGGTGCCCGCGTCCTGGTTCACCTTCACCCTGCCCAAAGGGGTGCGCGTGATCTCCCCCGGAGGCGGCGTCGGCGGCTGATGGCACGCGTGCGTGATCTCCCGGTCTTCCCGGTGGCTCCGGAGCCCGTGCGCCCGGGCGTGAGCCCGGCCACCGCCGCGGTGCGCCTGCCCATCGAGCCCACGGGTCCCTTCCACGGGCCGCGGGTGGCGCTGGTCACGCTGGGGTGCGACAAGAACACGGTGGACTCCGAGCGCATGATGGCCGCGCTGGTGGGCAACGGCGCCCAGGTCTCCTCGGAGGTGGCGGGAGCCGACGTGGTGGTGGTGAACACGTGCGGCTTCATCCAGGCGGCCAAGGAGGAGTCCATCGAGACGATCCTGGAGGCGTGCCGGCTCAAGGAGGACGGGGACGTGCGGGCCGTCGTTGCCGTGGGGTGCATGGTGGAGCGCTATGGCGAGGAGCTCGCTCGCGAGATACCCGAGGTGGATCTGTTCATGGGGCTGTCACAGCTCCAGGGCCTGGTGCCGGAGCTGCGCCGACGGGGCCTGCTGCCCGCCGAGGGCGAGCTCGTGCCGACCATGGAGAGGCCGCTGCGCATCCTCTCCACCGAGACGCCTCACACGTCGTACCTGAAGATCAGCGAGGGATGCGACCATACCTGCGCGTTCTGCGCGATACCGCTGATGCGGGGTCTGCATCGATCACAGCCGGTGGACGAGCTGGTGCGCGAGGCGGCGGCCCTGGGCGCTCAGGGCGTCAAGGAGATCAACATCGTCTCCCAGGACACGACCTGGTACGGAAGGGATCTGCGCCGTGGCCCCGCGGGCAGGGACGCCCCGGGGCTTCCGGAGCTGCTGCGGGCGCTGCTGGACGGCACCGACGTCCCCTGGTACCGGCTCTTCTACATGTATCCCTCGGGGATCACCCCCGAGATGGTGGAGCTGGTGGCCACCGAGCCGCGCATCGTTCCCTACCTGGACATGCCCATCCAGCACGGCAGCGACCGCATGCTCCGCCTCATGCGCCGCCCCGAGCGCCGGCGGACGATCCTGGAGCGGGTGGCGTGGCTGCGCCGCGCCGTTCCGGATCTGACGCTGCGGACCACCGTCATCGTGGGCTTCCCCGGCGAGACCGACGAGGACTTCCGCGAGCTGATGGCCCTTCTCGAGGAGGTGGAGTTCGACCGCGTGGGAGCGTTCACGTACTCGGTGGAGGAGGGGACGCGCGCCGCGGAGATGGAGGGCCACGTCGACGAGAGCCTGAAGCAGGACCGCCTCGAGGAGCTCATGGAGCTGCAGCGCGGAATCTCGTTCGACCACAACCTGGCCCTCGTGGGCCGACGCGCGCGGGCTCTGGTGGACCGTACGGTGGACGACGACGAGGAGCACGTCGCGGTGGCGCGCACCGCGGCGCAGGCGCTGGACGTGGACGGCGTGACCCTGGTGCGCGGGGAGCCAGGGAGCGCGTATCCTGAAGCCGGTGCGATGGTGGACCTGGAGATTGTGGATGCCCTGGACTACGACCTGGTGGCGGAGGTGATCCGGTGAGGAGAGGCATGAGATTCCGCGGTGTGCTGACGGGCCTGGCGACCGCGATGGCATTGGCCCTGTCGGTGCAGGCTTCGGCGGCCCAGAGCCTGGCGGACTACGACTACACGAACCTCAAGTTCCGAGGCCTCGGCGTGGAGTGGGGGTACCTGTGGCCGAGCCGGGTCGACGCCACGCAGAGCATCGGGGTGCGCGCGGACCTGGGCTACCTCGGCCCGGGGGTACGCATCGTGCCCAGCATCACGTACTGGTCCTCGCACCTCAAGCAGGGCGAGGTGACCAAGCTGGCGAATCGGATGGCCGACTTCATGGTGACGCAGGGCCAGCTCCGCCCGACCCTGGACCTGGGGCAGATCAAGTGGAGCGACGTCCAGTTCACCGTGGACGCCCAGGGAGTCTGGCGCGTGCCCTTCGGCATTCTGAGCTACGTGGGCGCGGGCGTTTCCATCCACGTGCTGAGAGGCAGCGGCGCGGCCATCGACGGGACGTTCGTGCAGGATCTCCTGGACGAGGTGACCGCGGGCCTCGACGCGCACGGCGGGCTGGAGTATCCCGTCGCCGACCGCGTGCGGGTGTTCGGGCAGGCGCGCTACGAGATCCTGAGCCACCTACGGTACGCCCAGATTCGCCTGGGCGCCCAGGTGATGTTCGGCCAACCCGCACCCGGAGAGGAGCGGCGCTGATGAGCCCTGCCGAAGGCGCGCGCGACACGGTCGAGAACGGCGGTCCCCGCGTCGTCGTCGTCGGGACCGGCGCCATCAGCCAGATCGTGCACGTGCCCATCCTGGCCGAGCGCGAGGACGTGAACCTCGTCGCGGTCTCGGACGTGGACCTGCCGAAGGCCAGGGCCATCGCCGACCGGCTCGGCATCCCGGAGGTCGTGAAGCCGGAAGCGGCCCTGGGCCGGCCGGACCTGGACGCAGTGGTGATCTGCACGCCGAACCACCTCCACGAGGAGATGGCCATCGCGGCGCTGGAGGCGGGCAAGCACGTGTTCGTCGAGCGCCCCGTCGCCCTCACGCCCGAGGGCGTGGAGCGCGTCCTCGCCGCCGCCCGCCGGTCCGGCAAGTCGCTGGTGGCGAGCATGCCCCAGCGTTTTCGCCCCGAAGTCGCGGCGCTGCGCGCCTTCGTGACCAGCGGCGAGGCGGGCCGCGTGTACGCCGTGCGCGGGAGCTGGCTGACCCGCCGGACCCCGAGGGCACGTACGACCTGGCGGCAGGACCCGGAATTGTCCGGGGGAGGCGCCCTCATGGACCTCGGGGTGCCGTCCCTGGACGTGTGCCTGTGGCTGTTGGGCTATCCGCCGGTCAAGCGTCTGATCTGCGTTACGACCAGGGGTGACCTGGAGGTGGAGAACGCCGCCACCCTCATGGCCGAGACCGACGACGGGGTGGCGATCACCCTCGAGGTGAGCTCGCGCTACTTCGCGGGCCACGATCGCTACTACGCCCGCGTCATGGGCACCGAGGGCTCGGGCTCCCTGCCCCCGCTGGAGCTCTACAGGCAGCTCGGCGGCCGTCCCCTGGAGGTCACGCCACGCCAACCGCGACCCCGTGGGGGCGAGAACCCGTACATGAACGCGTACCGGCGGCAGCTCGACCACTTCGTGCG